>CAMHPQ010000041.1 GCA_946187035.1 uncultured Clostridia bacterium
GTCAACAAGTAAGATTTCAGCAAGGAGGTATGTGCTATGGCAGCATGGTTTTCCGCAAACTGGATCAATGTGGTGCTGATCGCCTTCCTAATCCTCACGGTCGGACTGGTCGTCCGCGGCATGATCCGAAACAAGAAGGCGGGCAAGTCCTCCTGCGGCGGAGACTGCTCCCGCTGCGGCGCCTGCCGGAATCGCTGATCCCCGCAGATCTCGGAGGCGGCGGCAGCAGTTTCGCAAACATGCAACCCGCGGCTGCCGTCTGACCGGTCCGGAAAGACAGCAGCCGTTTTCGACCTCTCGGGGCGCCGCGGTCATCTTTTCGGAAGCTGATCTTTCCGGCGATCTCCTGCGGAGACGGTGCAGAAACCGTCAACTTTGCGCAGACGAGCTGACTGAGCTTCGGCAGCGCAAGGGCCGCGCAGGCAAAAGAAATACGCCGGCATACCGTAAACGGTATACCGACGTATTTCTTTGACATGTCGAAGGTTGATTGGAAATCTACGCTGCCCGAAAAACCAGGATTAGAAGCCAGGAACGGTCGGGAGTTCGGCGCTGGGCTCGACGGTACCGTCGGAGGCGGTCAGGATGTCGCGGATTTCGAAATCAACAACTGTCAACTGCGGACGTTCGAACATAGCTGTGTTTCCTCCTTGTATGATGCTGTAAGAGCGGCCTGAATCGGCAAACTCTTACATCGAAAATCATACAACTATTTCCCGGAGATTGCAAGACCTTTTTTTGTAGTTTTTATTAAAAAATGTGTGTATTAAGCGAAATCCGCATATCTTGTATGATCGGCAGATTCCGGCTGCCTGGCAGTTGCCGCATGGGGTCTCAGGAAAGGTTCCCGCCTCCCGCAGGTTCCGAAGTCGGGCCGCCGGCCTTCCCGTCAAAAGCGCAGGGTCAGGTTGTTCAGGCCGAGGGAGTTGACATAATTCGCTTCCTTCACCGTCCGCATGACCATGCGCAGACCGACATGGGCGGTGGGGTCGTCGTCCCGGCGCGGCTCCAGGCAGCGCACGGGGTCGAAGTGGATGCAGTTGTCCCGGATGCGGTCTGTGGTTAGAACTCATGCCACAGCCGATGAAAAACAGGGCAAAATGTTGGAAAAAAGTCCTGAAACCTTACGGTTTCAGGACTTTTGATTGGTCCGCGTGACTGGATTCGAATTCGGACGGGCCGTACTTTTTATTCTGATTTGCGCTCAATTCGTGCCGTTTTCTAAGCAAAATCAATGGTTTCCGTGTCAATCCGTACCACCGTATCTCTTTCAAAATTCTCCCCATAAGGGAAAAAATAAGGGAAAACTTTTTCGATTGCCGCGCAGCGGGTACACGTTGCTGCATCTATTTCACGTAACACCCGGGAAAAATCATTTGTTGTTCTGTACGGTCTTGACATTTGCAGACTATTATGATAGTCTATACTATAGAAATAGTCTGTGGAGGTCATCATGAAGGTTTTTGACAGTGAAATCAAACTGATGGAGATCATTTGGCGAGACGAGCCTGTCAGTGCGAAGGCCGTCAGCTTGGCTGCCGAGAAAGAGATCGGCTGGAATAAGAACACCACTTACACCGTGCTTAAGAAGCTAATCGACAAGGGCTACGTCCGCCGGGACGAGCCGGGGTTTGTCTGTAGCTCCCTCATTACAAGAGGCGAGATCCAAAAAAGTGAGGCCAGAGGGCTGCTGGACCGGTTCTTTTCCGGCTCCAGAAAAGCACTCTTTTCCGCGCTGCTGGAGGATGAAGAATTGTCAGACGACGAGCTTGCCGAGCTGCGGGAGCTGATCGATCGAAGGTGATCCTATGGGCGACTTGTTTTACTGGCTGTTCAACATGAGCATTGTCGGGGCGCTGGCCGGACTTGCCGTTGTGCTCATTCGGCTGATCAAGCGGATTCCGCGTCGGTGGATCGTACTTCTGTGGATGATTCCCTTTCTGCGCTTTCTGATCCCGGTTGGCGTCGGCGGGAAATACAGCCTGATGTCTCTGCTGTCCCGCTTTGCAACGAGGACCGTCGTGATCTATGAGGGCGAGTTGTCGGATCTCACCATCACAAATACTGTCCAGGCTGCTGATCGATATTTTCCGATCACCTACAAGGTCGATCTGCTGGCCGACGTCTTTCACTATGCGGGCATTGTATGGGCAATCATCGCGGCAGCCCTGATCCTTGCAATGGTGATTCTGTATGCTGCGACGATCTCCGAGCTGCGAAACGCCGAGCAGCTGCGCGACAACATCTACTGCTCCCCGAAGGTCAGCACCCCCGCTGTGTATGGCGTTCTTCGACCGAGGATTATTCTCCCGGAATCCTGCCGGGAGTCAAAGGATCTGGATCTGATCGTACTCCATGAGCGGCGGCATATCCGCAGGCTGGACAATCTTTGGCGGGTACTAGCGTTTCTGACCGCAGCGATTCACTGGTTCAATCCGGCGTCCTGGCTGTTTCTGAAGCTGTATCTGGAGGACGCGGAGCTCGCCTGCGACGAATCGCTGCTTTCCAAGCTGTCCGCAGACGAACACAAGCGCTACGCCCACGCCTTATTGAGCGTACGGGAGGGCAAAACGGTGTTTGCGTCTGGCTTTGGCGGAGCAAAAGTTCGCACGCGCATTGAGCGAATCCTGTCCTACCGGAAGATGACTGCCGCATCGGTTATCGCCTTTGCAGCCTTGCTTGCTGCCATTGCCTATTTTTTACTTACAAACGCATCCGCAAGAAGTATTGTATTTCGTTTTTGATTCACTGGATAGAGGCTGTTATGAAAAAAAGAATCTTGTTCCTGCTCGTTCCGCTTCTGCTCCTTTCCGGCTGCGGCGGACATGACGATGCTTCGGAGCCTAAGACTACTATCTCGAAAAGCCAACGCCCGTGGACGGACGGGATGGTTTTTTCGGGGGCGATGGATTCAGTTCCCATCCATTCAGCGCTCTTAGACAGCTTCCCGGAATACTTTGGGCTGGATCCGGCAAAAGGCTTGGACGTGATCGTCTGGCAAATGGCTCCTTCCAGTTACTCCTTCGGCTTGCTGGAGCACTCCGAAACGCAGCGCGATTGGATCAGCAGGGAGCTGATGGCCTTGAAGGGTGCCAGCGCGGAGCAGATGCGAGAAATCCTGGCCACCTATGCCGTTCCCGAGGAAGAGATCTATATCATTCCGTGGCAAAATCCGATCTCAAGCTATCTTCCCGCGTACTGCGTCAACTACGGCGGCGAGGACATGGACGCAAAAGGTGAGGCGTACATTGCTGAGATCCGCGGGATGCTGTTTGGATGATCGAAATTCCAAAGAATACAGAGGTGATCACAATGAAGAAAAGGTTTACACGCTTTTGGCTGCTTTCTCTCGTCGCTGTGCTTGCGGCGTCGTTCTACCCGCTTCTCATGGGCGTCCGGGTCATATCCGATATGCTGCGGGACGGCACGGTTCTCAAGGAGAACTATCCGAAATACGTGATTCCCTATACGCCCATTGCGGTTGCGGTCATTCTGGGTGTGCTTCTGCTGCCGCTGTTTGTCAGGCTGCTGAAGCGCTTTGCAGTGCTTGGCGGCTCGGCACTGTCGATCGGTACGTTTTTCGGTCTGGAATATCTGTTTGAAAAGAACGTCGTGGTTAAGACAGCGGAAACGGTTGCAACGCTGGAGGACTGGCAGATGTACATGTGCTATCAGCCGCCTGACGGCTGGGGAACGACCGTCACGGTATATAAAACACACACGGCTGTCGAGATCCTCATGGGGGAATACAACCCCGCGTTCAAGCTGCATTTCTATTTGATCTCCGTCGTTCTGATTCTTGCGATCCTGAACTGCGTTTACGGTTTTGCTCAGATGGCCAGGACGGGAGACCGGCGTAAGAAAAAGGCGCTGGTCCTGCAATCGGTTTCCGCGGCGCTCTTCTTAGGGCTTTGCATCCTTGCCTGTTTCACTGCCTTCTGGCGGGATGGAAGCATTCAGGTTTCGCCGCTCTCTGCAGTATTGATGTCTGTGTTCTTTATCCTGTTGGGCGTGACCGTGGGGATCTTTTTAGGCTCGCTGCTGCTGAAAAAAAGGCGCATGATCGGGTTATGGCTTCCGGCTGCCGCTGCTGCGCTGACAACACTTCTGATGTACGTCGGTGAAATGATCCTGCTGCACGGCCACCTCTACCGCTTCGGCGCAGGGCTGTTCTTTGACGGACTCCCGGCCATTGTGCTTGCGCCGGTGGATCTGATCGTCATTTTAGCCGCAGGCATCGTCACTTTTTCTCTGATGCACTTTGCAAGAAGAAGCGGCCCGCTTTCAGAATAAAACCGAATTGTAAAAAGCACCCCTCTAAGCAGTGAGTCATCACGCTTAACTTTTCGAGCAATCGCTGAGGAAGCAGATTTATCTCATACAACTATTCTTCAAGCAGCCATTAAGCTGTATCTATACGAAAGATTCCACATTGGCAAGAACAAAAAACCAGATGCCCTACAAGAAGCCGAGTTACAAGTCAAGGTAGAAAATTTGAAGAAACAAATCGCAGAAAGCAAGAAAGTGAACTCAATTCTGCGAAAAGAATGTAAGCTGCTAAAAAAAGAACGTGATAAATTTGAATCGGATTATCGGCATTTATTGCTGAAATATGCTATCAATATTGATAAAACAATAACGCCTATATAGAAAAGAAAATCGAGTCTCTCAGTGAATGAAAGACTCGATTTTCTTTTTAATGTCAACATTAAAAAGCGGATTACTGGTCAGTCGATATGTGTAATTGATAATCCCTTGTAAAACCTAAGGATTTAATGACTGACCGACCAGACGCATGTATTTAAAGTTAACATACATATGGTCCGAGTGACTGGATTCGAACCAGCGGCCTCTTGAACCCCATTTGTTCTTGAGCCGTAACAGGACGTCCCTTACAGTTGCTTTACAGCCCATAGAATACACGATTTTTCCAGTAAAATCAAGGGATTTCAGCACTTTTGTATTAAATCACTCGTCATGACCGGGAAAACGGTTTTTGGGAAAAAATGGAAAACTGTTAGACAGGTGTTAGAAGCCCTGCTGTTGCAAAGAAAAATGTCTACCAGGAGAACCAGATCCGCATACCCAGTTTGCGCGGTCTGGTTTTCTCCTGTAAGCAAGAATACCTGTACACATGGTTACGCATCGTAAATCCGGATGATCTCCTCGGCGATTGTGCGGCGGGAGACACAGCGGTCCATGGCCTGCTTTTCCAGATAGCGGTGGGCGTCGGCCTCCGTCATCCCAAGCTGCCCGATCAGCAGCCACTTGGCGCGGTTGACGGTGCGGATCTCCTGCATTTTCTCCTCCAGGCTCTGGGTTTTCTGCTCCAAACGGCGCAGGCGCTGTCGGGCCGTGAGCATCCAGTGAATCGCGGTCTCCAGCGTCCGGGGTGTGGTGGGCTTTTCGAGGGTGAAAACACCCTGTTCCTCCGCCCGGCTCTGCAGCAGCTTGAACTCCTGGGCCCGCAGAAGCAGCAGGCAGATGGTCTGCCGCCCGGCGGAAAGCTCCGCGGCCAGGTCCATCCCCTGCCCGTCGGGCAGAGGCGCGTTGAGCAGCACCAGGTCATAGCTCTGGTCCAGAACCGCACGCTTTGCCGCGTTCACCGAGGGGACCACGCGGATGGGATCGCAATATGGCTTGCAAAGGCCGAGAACCGTTTCGTTGAACCGCTCCGAGCAGGAGACCAGCAGCAGGCTGTAGCATTGACTTGGAAAGAGCACCGCGTCACCCCCTTTTCTGCGTTCTCCATCTCAAAGACAATAGCTGTCGATCAACGTCCGGGGCAAATGGGCTCTCAAAAAGTCGCTGGAGGCAGCCAGCGCTGCGGCGGCCTCCTTGGATTCCGGCAGCCGGGCAAACCGCGCCTGGGTCGACTCATCTGCGGTAAACAGATTCAGATCCGCGGCAGGAGGCAGGGGCAGCTTCCTTGCAATTCCGTCCATGGCGGCCCAGATCAGCAGGGCGTAGGCCAGATAGGGGTTTGCCGCCGGGTCCGGAGAGCGCAGCTCCGCCCGCCGGAATTCGCCCTCCGCGGCGGGAACCCGGATCAGCTGGGAGCGGTTCTGGGCCGACCAGCTGATAAACCGCGGCGCCTTGTCCCGGCCCAGACGGGTATAGGAGCCCTCCAGCGGGTTGAGAAATACGGTGATTTCCCCGATGTGACGGAGAATGCCCGCGATCATGGGCCCAAGCAGATCCTCACCCGTGGCGGACTGCACCGAAATGTTGATGTGAAAGCCGCTGCCCGGGGCATTCTCCAGAGGCCTGGGAGAGAAGTCCGCCCACAGTCCGTTTCTGGCTGCCACGGTTTTGACCACTCTGCGGAAGGCCATGGCGTTGTCCGCGGCGGACAGCGCGTCGGAATAGCGGAAGTCGATCTCATTCTGGCCGGGTCCCTCCTCGTGGTGGGCCCCCTCCGGCTGGATGCCAAGCTCCTGCAGCATCATACAGATCTCCCGCCGGACGCCCTCCCCCCGGTCGTCCGGGGCGCTGTCCATATAGGACGCCTGATCCACGGGGATGCGGGTCTGATTGCCCTGATCATCCAGGCAGAACAGGTAAAATTCCAGCTCCGCGCCGAAGGAGAAGCGCAGGCCCCTGGCGCCGGCTTCCTCCACAGCCCGGATCAGAAGACTGCGGGTGTCATTCTCAAAGGGGCTTCCGTCCGGATTGCTGACCCTGCAATGCATCTGCACCAGCTTCCCCTGCTCCGGCCGCCAGGGCAGCAGGGTGAGAGTCTGAGGCAGCGGGTGCAGGAACAGATCTGAGTGCACCTGGCCGCCAAAGCCGCGAATGGCGGAGGCATCGATGGCGATCCCATAGGAAAAAGCCCTGGGCAGCTCCGAGGGCAAAATGGCGATGTTCTTCTGCCGCCCGAACACGTCACAAAAGGCCAGGTGGATAAAGCGAACGTCCTCCTCGGCCACAAAGCTCTGAACGTCCTGGCTGGTGTACTGCATAATCATACCCCCAAACAAAATCTTTTCGTATTATACTACAGGAAATCGAAAATGAAAAGGGGCTTGACAAATAAAAAATCATCTCGTATAATACGCGGGTAAAGGCAATGGAGTCTTTAGGGCCACGGTCCTAAGTGCCCCCATTGCCCTTTTTTTTATTCTTTTTTCGGGAGGATTTCAGTATGGCGCATGACTTTGACAGCTTCGGAAGTCTTGTTTTTGACGACAGAGTGATGAAAGCAACGCTTTCCGCCAAGGTTTATCAGAAGCTCAGAAAAACGATTGACGAGGGCTCCCGTCTGGACCCGGTGGTGGCGGAGGCGGTGGCCGCGGCCATGAAGACCTGGGCCATCGAGCACGGGGCAACGCACTTTACTCACTGGTTCCAGCCCCTCACCGGCATCACCGCGGAGAAGCATGACAGCTTCATCAGCCCTGCCTCCGACGGGCGGATCATTCCGGAGTTCTCCGGCAAGGAGCTGATCCGGGGCGAGCCGGACGCCTCCTCCTTCCCCTCCGGCGGCCTGCGGGCCACCTTTGAGGCCAGAGGCTACACCGCCTGGGACCCCACCTCCTACGCCTTTCTCAAGGGAAAAACCCTCTGTATTCCCACGGCCTTCTGCTCCTACGGCGGGCAGGCGCTGGACAAAAAGACGCCGCTGCTGCGCTCCATGGAGGCCTTCAACCGGCAGGCCCTGCGGGTGCTGCGGCTGTTCGGAAACACGGAGGTGAAGCGGGTACGGACCTGCGTCGGCGCGGAGCAGGAGTATTTCCTCGTGGACAAGGGCCTGTATGACCGGCGGAAGGATCTGATCTTTACCGGCCGGACGCTTTTTGGCGCCATGCCCCCCAAGGGCCAGGAGATGGACGACCACTACTTCGGCTCCATCAAGCCCAGGATCGCCGCGTATATGGAGGATCTGAACCGGGAACTCTGGAAGCTTGGCATTCCTGCCAAAATCGAGCACAATGAGGTGGCTCCGGCCCAGCATGAGTTAGCCCCGGTCTATACCACCACAAATCTGGCCACGGACCAGAATCAGCTCACCATGGAGATCATGCAAAAGACGGCGCTGCGGCACGGCCTGGTGTGCCTGCTGCACGAAAAGCCCTTTGCCGGGGTCAACGGCTCGGGTAAACACAACAACTGGTCCATTGCCACAGATACCGGCCTCAATCTGCTCTCGCCCGGGGATACCCCCTATGAAAACGCCCAGTTCCTGCTCTTCCTCTGCGCTGTGATCCAGGCGGTGGACGACTACCAGGATCTGCTGCGGATCTCTGTGGCCACGGCCGGGAACGACCACCGGCTCGGGGCGAACGAGGCACCGCCCGCGGTGGTTTCCGTCTTTTTGGGCGACGAGCTCACCGCCATTCTGGACGCGATCGTCGAGGACCGGCCCTATGAGGCAGCAAAAAGCACCACCTTGAAGCTGGGCGTGGACGCGCTGCCCCGCTTTGCCCGGGACAATACGGACCGCAACCGCACCTCTCCCTTTGCCTTCACCGGCAACAAGTTCGAGTTCCGTATGGTGGGCTCCTCTGACAGCATCGCCTGCGCCAACCTGATGCTGAATGCTGCCGTGGCGGAGAGCCTGCGGCAGTACGCGGACGCACTGGAGCAGGCGGAGGACTTTGAGACCGCCCTGCATGCGCTGATCCGAGACAGCTTCAGGGCCCACCGGCGCATCCTCTTCAACGGCAACGGGTATGACGAGGCTTGGCTGCAGGAGGCGGAAAAGCGGGGCCTGTGCAACTACCGCACCACGGCGGACGCCCTGCCCCATCTGCTGGACGAAAAGAACGTCGCCCTGCTCACAAAGCACCGGGTCTATTCCGAAACAGAGCTGCGGGCCCGCTGCGAAACCCTGCTTGACAACTACTGCAAGACGGTGCGGATTGAAGCCAAAACCATGCTTTGGATGACAAGGCGTCAAATTCTTCCCGCCATTTCCGGCTTTGCCGCCGAGCTGTCAGAGCGTGCCGTGAAACGAAAGGCCTTGCTCCCGGAGGCGGGCTGCGTCTATGAAAGCAGCCTTGCGGCGGAGCTTTCTTCGCTGATTGACGAGATCCACCGGAAGGCGGCGGAGCTGGAGGACGCTTTGCTGCACAGCGGCAGCGCCGGAACCGGGGCGGAGGACGCTGCAGGCATCCGGGATGCGCTGCTGCCCCGGATGCAGAGCCTGCGAATCGCCTGCGACGAGGCCGAGACCAAAACGGACGCCCGGGCATGGCCCTTCCCCAGCTATGCCGAGCTGCTGTTCTCCGTCTGAAAACAGGGGGGTTAAGTATGGGAAATTGTGTCATTGTCGGCGTCAACTGGGGCGACGAAGGGAAAGGACGCATGGTCGATCTGCTGACAGAGCAGTATGACTATGTCGTCCGCTATCAAGGGGGCGGCAATGCCGGTCATACGGTTGTCAATGACCGGGGCAAATTTGCCCTGCATCTGCTCCCTTCCGGCGTATTTCGGGAGGGCGTCGTCAATATCCTCGGAAACGACGTGGCGCTGGATCTTGAAAATCTTTGGGCGGAAATCGAAACACTTCGCGCGGCGGGTGTGCGCATCACGCCGAAGAACCTGAAGATCAGCTCCCGGGCGTCAATCCTTCTGCCGTGGCATCGGGAACTGGACGCGCTGGAGGAAGCACGGCTCAAGGATAAAAAATATGGCTCAACCAAGCAGGGAATCGCACCCTTTTACTCGGACAAGGCCCAGAAGAAAACGCTGCTCGCGGGGGAGCTGCTGTATCCCGCGCAGCTGCGCGAGCATGCGCTCGAGCTGCTGGAATGGAAAAACCTGATTCTCACCGGCGTATATGGGGCGGAGCCGTTCACGCGGGAAGCGCTGCTGGACTGGCTCAACGAATATGGGGAGAAGCTCAAGCCCTTCCTCTGCGACGCTGCCGTTGAACTGTACGGCGCGCAGGCCGCGGGCAAGCGCATCCTCTTCGAGGCCCAGCTTGGCGCGCTGCGAGACCTTGACTGCGGCATTTACCCGTACACGACCTCCTCTCACACGCTGGCGGCTTACGCGCCGATCGGCGCAGGCGCCCCGTGGCTGAAGGTGGACGAGGTGCTGGGGATCGTCAAGGCCTATTCCACCTGCGTGGGCGAGGGCCCCTTTCCCTGCGAGCTGTTCGGACCCGCGGCGGACGCTCTGCGCGAAGCAGGCGCGGAATACGGCGCGAAAACCGGCCGTCCGCGCCGTGTCGGGCCCATCGATCTGGTTGCCACACGCTATGGCGTGCGGATGCAGGGCGCAACCGCGCTTGCTCTGACGAAGCTGGACGTGCTGAGCTATCTGGACAGAATTCCCCTGTGCGTACAGTATGAGCTGGACGGTGCTCGGACAGACGACTTTCCGTTCCCCACGGCCCTGCGTGAGGCGAAGCCGGTCATCGAATACATGGACGGCTGGCACTGTGATATTTCGGAGACCCGTACCTGGGAAGCGCTTCCCGCCGCAGCGAGAGCCTACGTCGAGCGCATCGAGAACGCCGTGGGCTGTCACATCCGATACGTATCCGTGGGTGCGGAGCGAAACGCCTTCATTGAACGATAAAGGGAGGGAACAACATGCAAAAACTGGAAATGATCTACGAGGGCAAGGCCAAGCGGGTCTACGCCACCGAAGACCCGAAGCTTTTGATCGTGGACTACAAGGACGACGCCACGGCCTTCAACGGGGAAAAGAGAGGGACCATCGTCGGAAAGGGCGTCATCAACAACCAAATGAGCAACCGTCTGATGCGCCGACTGGAACAGGCGGGCGTCCCGACCCATTTCGTGGAGGAGCTCTCCGAGCGGGAAACGCTGGTCAGGCGGGTGGAGATCGTTCCGCTGGAGGTCATCGTACGCAATCGTTCGGCAGGCTCCTTCTCCAAGCGGTACGGCGTGGAAGAGGGACGCGTTTTCGACGCGCCGACGATTGAGTTCTCCTACAAAAACGACGCGCTTGGCGATCCGCTGATCAATTCCTCTCATGTGATCGCGCTGGGTCTGGCTGCCCCGGAGGAGCTGGAGCTCATCCGACGCTATGCCTTCCGCGTCAACGAGGTCCTTTCCGCGCTCTGGGCTTCCCGCGGCATCACGCTGGTGGACTTTAAGCTGGAATTTGGCAGGCTGGCCGACGGAACGATCGTTCTGGCCGACGAGATCAGTCCCGATACCTGCCGTCTTTGGGACAGCGCGACCGGGAAAAAGCTGGACAAGGATCGCTTCCGCCGCGACCTCGGCGGCGTGGAGGACGCCTACGCGGAGGTCATGCGCCGTCTGTGTGAGCATGATGAATAAGCAAGGTATGGACCGCGGCATTCACGAGGAATGCGGCGTATTCGGGATCTATTCCCCCGTTCCCGCGGACCTTGCGCCGCTTGCCCGTTTCGGTCTCTATGCGCTGCAGCACCGGGGGCAGGAAAGCGCGGGGATCGCGCTGAACGACGACGGTGTATTTCGCGCCTGCCGGGGCGTGGGCCTGGTGAACGAGGTGCTCAGCAGCGAAAAGCTGGAGGCGCTGGGGCAGGGCAATATCGCCGTCGCCCACGTGCGCTACGCTACGACCGGCGCGGACAATCTTCGCAACGTCCAGCCCTTGATCATCAACCACCACAAGGGCAGCATGGCTCTGGCCCACAACGGGAATCTGACCAACGCCTTTGAACTTCGCACCGCGTTGGAGCAGCGCGGCTCCATCTTTCACACCACGACGGATTCTGAGGTCATCGCCTACGTGATCGTGGGGCAGCGGCTTTGCTGCGGCAGCATCGAATCCGCTGTCTGCGCCGCCATGGACGTGATCCACGGAGCATATTCCCTTGTGGTCTCTTCCCCTACCAAGCTGATCGCCGCCCGGGACCCCCACGGCTTCCGGCCGCTCTGTCTCGGCAGGCGGGCGGACGGTTCTGTCGTGGCGGCGTCGGAAAGCTGCGCGCTGGACGCGGTCGGCGCGGCCTTCCTGCGGGACGTGGAGCCCGGAGAGGTGGTTATGGTGGACGAGAACGGCCTGCATTCGGACCGAAGCCACTGCGGCAGGTCCAGACGCAGCCTGTGCGTCTTTGAATACATCTATTTTGCCCGGCCGGATTCGGTGCTGGACGGGAAAAGCGTTTGCCTTGCCAGACAGCGGGCAGGCGAGTTTCTTGCGCAGGAGCACCCGGTCGAGGCCGACGTGGTGGTAGGCGTGCCGGATTCCGGCCTGGACGCCGCCATCGGCTATGCCCGGGCCTCCGGGATCCCGTATGCCATCGGTCTGACCAAAAACAAATACGTCGGGCGTACCTTTATCGCGCCGACGCAGAGCGAGCGGGAGACGGGCGTCAACCTCAAGCTCAACCCGATCCGCAGCGTGATCGAAGGCAAGCGCGTGGTCCTCATTGACGATTCGATCGTCCGCGGTACGACCTGCCGCCGCACGGTGGAGCTGCTGCGCCGGGCCGGTGCAAAGGAGGTCCACATGCGGATCAGCGCCCCGCCCTTTATCGCCCCCTGCTTCTACGGCACGGACATCGACAGCGCAGACGGACTGATCGCGAATCACCACACGGTGCCGGAGATCGCAAAGCTGATCGGAGCGGACTCCCTGGGCTATCTCAGCCTCGAACACGCCGGATTGCTGACCGGGGAGGACAGCGGCTTCTGCATGGCCTGTTTCAGCGGAGATTATCCCACGGAGATCCCGGCGCCCGGCAGCAAATCCCGCTTTGAGCGGCGCATCCACGAACAATAGACAGGAGAGAATACGATGTACGACAAATATGAATCCCCCTTATCTTCGCGCTATGCGTCCGACGAGATGCTTCGGCTGTTCTCCCAGCGGACGCGCATCGAGACCTGGCGGCGGCTTTGGACGGAGCTTGCCCGCGCAGAGCATGAATTGGGCCTTCCCATAACAGCAGAGCAGGTTGCAGAACTGAAAGAGAACATTTCCTTTATTGATTTTGACCTGGCGAGCGTCCGGGAAAAAGAGGTCCGTCACGACGTGATGGCCCACATCTACGCCTACGGCAAGGCCGCGCCCTCCGCCGCGGGCATCATCCATCTCGGCGCCACGAGCTGCTTCGTGACCGACAACGCCGATCTGATCCTCTACCGGGACGCTCTGCTGCATCTGCGCAAGGAGCTGCAAGCCGTGTTGGCAAATCTGGCCCGGTTTGCCGAGCGCTGGAAGGACACGCCAACCTTGGGCTATACCCACTACCAGCCGGCCCAGCCGGTCACGGTGGGCAAACGCGCCACATTATGGATGCAGGATTTTCTCTCTGATCTGGAGGAGCTGGATTTCGTTCTCAGTCAGATCAAATTCCTCGGCTGCCGGGGAACCACAGGAACCGAGGCAAGCTTTTTGGAGCTCTTCGGCGGCGACGTGGAAAAGATCGACGAGATGAACCGCGCCCTGGCAGATGCGTTCGGCTTTTCGGAATGCTACCCGGTCTGCGGGCAAACCTACCCCCGCAAGCTGGACAGCCGCATTCTGAACGTCCTGTCCTCCATCGCCCAGAGCGCATACCGGATGGCAAACGACGTTCGCCTTTTGCAGCATGACCGGCAGCTGGAGGAGCCCTTTGAGGAGGAACAGATCGGCTCCTCCGCCATGGCCTACAAGCGCAATCCCATGCGCTGTGAGCGCATCTGCTCCCTGGCGCGCTTTTTGATGGCAGACGCAATGAACGCTGCCATGACCGCCTCGACCCAGTGGCTGGAACGGACGTTGGACGACTCCGCCAACCGCCGCATCTCCATGCCGGAGGGCATTCTGGCGGCGGACGCCATCCTTCGCCTGGCGCAGAACGTGACGGACGGTCTGCGGGTCAACGAACGTATGGTGGAAGCGGCGGTCCGGGAATATCTTCCATTCCTTGCCACAGAGAATCTTTTGATGGAGGCGGTCAAGCGAGGCGGAGACCGGCAGCAGCTGCATGAGATCATCCGTCGCTGCTCCATGGAGGCCACAGCAAACATGAAAAACGGCGAGCCCTGCGATTTGATGCAGCGGCTTTCCCGGGAGCCGGCCTTCGGATTGACCGAAAGGGAACTGAATGAGCTTCTGGACCCGCGTCTGTATATCGGCCGCTGTCCGGAGCAGGTAGAGCGGTTTTTACAGAAGGTTGAGCCGCAGCTTTCCGAAGCTGCAGAACAGCCTGCAGCCATTGAACTGTGACGGAGGAAGCAGATGGAAAAAATTCTTGTTTTGGATTTCGGCGGCCAGTATAACCAGCTCATCGCCCGCAGAGTGCGGGAGCTGGGGGTTTATGCCGAGATCGCAGCCTATGACCGCGTTTCTCCCGGGGAAATCCAAAGCGCCGGGTATCGGGGCGTCATCTTTACCGGCGGGCCCAACAGCGTGTACGACCCCGCCGCGCCACGCTGCGACGCGGAAGTCCTCAAGCTGGGGATTCCGATTCTGGGTATTTGCTACGGGGCACAGCTGCTGGCTTTTCTGGAGGGCGGAGCTGTGTCAAAGGCCGAAGCTGGCAGCGAGTACGGAAAGACAACGCTGCGGTCAAGGCCGCATCTGCTGTTTCAGGACGTCCCGGAATCAAGCACCTGTTGGATGAGCCATACGGACTACATCAGCACTCTGCCGGAGGGCTGGCAGGCCCTTGCGGACACAGAAAAATGCCCCTGCGCCGCCCTGGGCTGCGACGCGAAGAAGCACTACGGCGTGCAGTTTCATCCGGAGGTGACCCACACCGAATATGGCAGACAGATTCTTCGGAATTTTCTCTTTTCCGTCTGCGGCTGCAAGGGGGATTGGAGCGCGCTGGATTACGCAGATCGGATCATTGCAGACTACCGCGAAAGGCTCTCGGGGAAGCGGGTCCTGCTGGCCCTGTCGGGCGGTGTGGACTCCTCGGTGGCGGCCCTGCTGCTGCACAAGGCCATCGGGCAGAACCTGGTCTGCGTCTTTGTGGATCACGGTCTGCTGCGGAAGGGCGAGGCTGATTTTGTGGAGCAGACCTTCCAAAACCGCTTTGGCGTCCGGCTGATCCGGGTGAACGCCCGGGAACGTTTTCTGCAAAAGCTGGCCGGAGTCCGGGACCCGGAGCAAAAACGAAAGATCATCGGAGAGACCTTCATCCGGGTGTTTGAGGAGCAGGCAAAGAACCTGGGCCAGATCCATGCCCTGGCCCAGGGGACGATCTACCCCGACGTGATTGAGAGCGGCAAGGGTGACTCCGCCATGATCAAGAGCCATCACAACGTGGGCGGTCTGCCGGAGGTGATCTCCTTCGAACAGATCGTAGAGCCCCTGCGGGAGCTGTTTAAGGATGAGGTCCGGCAGGTGGGCACTATGCTGGGGCTGCCAAAGGAGCTGGTATGGCGGCAGCCCTTCCCCGGGCCGGGCCTGGCGGTGCGGATCATCGGGGAGATCACAAAGGAAAGGGTAAATGCCCTTCAGGAGGCGGACGCTATCTTCCGTGAGGTAATCGACGCCGCGAGGCTTCCGGAAGGGCCGAACCAGTATTTTGCCGTGCTGACGGACACCCATACCGTGGGCGTCATGGGGGACGCAAGGACCTACGGCCTTACAGTGGCCCTTCGGGCGGTTTCCACGGACGATTTTATGACGGCAGAGTGGACGCGCCTGCCTTATGACGTTCTGGCCAGGGCCAGCAGCCGCATCACCAATGAGGTGCCCGGCATATCCAGAGTGGTCTATGATATTTCATCCAAGCCGCCGGCAACGGTGGAATGGGAGTGAGGGAGGAGACATCCATGACGAAATATATTTTTGTGACCGGCGGCGTGGTCTCCGGCCTGGGCAAAGGCATCACGGCGGCCTCCCTGGGCCGGCTCCTGAAGGCCCGAGGGCTGAAGGTGGCTGCCCAGAAGCTGGACCCCTACATCAACGTGGACCCCGGCACCATGAGCCCCTACCAGCACGGGGAGGTCTACGTCAC
>CAMHPQ010000042.1 GCA_946187035.1 uncultured Clostridia bacterium
GGTCTGGCCGACGATGTTGGCGCTCTTGGTCCTGCCGCCGGATAAAAGTCCCATTTTCATCATCGTATAGAGCAGCTTCCGGTGGGAGGGCTTGAAGCCGTCGATCTCCGGAATGGCGCGGGAGACGATGACGCTCATGGCGTAGGGCATGTAGTTCTGCTCCAGGGTCTCGGTGATGGGCTGGGGCCGCACCTCCGCCTTGAGGCCGATCACATTGGGGTCTTCCACCCGCTTGGGCTGTACGTCGGTTTTCTTCTTTCTGGGCATAAACAGCTTCCTTTATCGTTCGTTTACGGTTTTGCCGGTGATGTGCTCCGGCGTGAGGGCGAAGACCAGGGTGCGGTTGCCCGCCTCCTGCAGCTCCTGTTCAAAATAGTCGTCGTCACCGATGAATTTCTTGGTAAGCTTCCGGACGATCTCCTCCGCGAACATGGGATCGTCCACAAACTCCACTTTGCCGAAGACCACCACGCTGCGGAACACCAGCCACCAGCCCTCCTCGGCCCGCCTGCCGCCGTCGGTGCAGACGAAGCTAACCTTGTTGCAGTGGCGCAGCGCGTCGATCTTGTGGCCCTTCTTGCCGCCGTGGAAGTAGAGCTTCCCGTCTTCCTCGTTGTACCAGTGGTTGATGGGCGCGCCGTAGGGATACCCCTCCTCCGTCACAACGGACAGCACGCCTCTTGGGGCAGATTTCAGGATCTCGATGCACTCATCCTTCGAGATCACCTGCTTTTTTCTGGCTACCTCACGAAACATGGCTTATCTCCTTCCCCGGTGCTTGAGACCGGTGTCGAAGTCCTTTTTGCAGTAGGGGCAGTATTCGGCCTTCATCAGATTGGCCGTGATGCGCTTGCCGCACCAGGGGCACTTGCAGTAGCCGAAGAGCAGGATCATGGAGATGACCATGCAGCCGAAGGAGCCCATGGTGACATAGACGCTCAGCGGCGTGCCCGGCTCCAGAAAAATCAATCCGATCAGCGCGCCCACAACGGCGACGATCATAAACACCATCAGAAGCTTTCGCGCGGTTTTGATATGCATGGTACACTCCCCTTTTACGAAATGTCAGCCAAATCTAAGAACTGGCTGCCGTACATGGCGATGTGGTTTTTGCGTCCGTTGAGGTTGTCGCCCAGCAGCAGATCGAACATCTCCGCCGTGCGCTCCACGTCCTCGGGCATGACCCGGATGAGCTTTCTGGTCTCCGGGTTCATGGTGGTGAGCCACATCATCTCCGGGTCGTTCTCACCGAGTCCCTTGGAGCGGTTGATGCTGGCCTTGGCGCCCTTCAGGCTCTCCACGATCTCGGCCTTTTCTCTGTCGGAATAGGCGAAGTAGGTCTTTCCCTTGCTCTCGATCTCATACAGCGGCGACTCCGCGATGTACACGTAGCCCTCCCGGATCAGGGTGGGGGCCAGCCGATACAGCATGGTGAGGATCAGCGTCCGGATCTGGAAGCCGTCCACGTCGGCGTCGGTGCAGATGATGACTTTGTTCCATCTGAGGCTGTCCAGGCTGAAGGCGCTGAGATCCTTGGCGTTCTTGTGCTGCACCTCCACGCCGCAGCCCAGCACCCGCATGAGGTCGGTGATGATGTCGCTTTTGAAGATCCGGGTATAATCCGCCTTCAGGCAGTTGAGGATCTTGCCGCGCACCGGCATGATGCCCTGGAACTCCGCGTCCCGGCTCTGCTTGCAGGCGCCCAGTGCGGAGTCGCCCTCCACGATGTAGATCTCGCGCCGGGTCACATCCTTGGAGCGGCAGTCCACGAACTTCTGTACCCGGTTCGACAGGTCCAGATTGCCGGTGAGCTTCTTTTTCATATTCTGGCGGGCCCTCTCGGCCTGCTCGCGGCTTCTTTTGTTGATGAGCACCTGCTCCAGGATGCGGTCGGCCTCCTGCTTGTGCTCGATGAAGTAGATCTCCAGCTGCTCCCGGAAGAAGGCGGTCATGGCCTCCTGGACGAATTTGTTGGTGACGGCCTTTTTCGTCTGGTTTTCGTAGCTGGTGATGGTGGAAAAGCAGTTGGTCACCAGCACCAGGCAGTCCTGCACGTCCTGGAAGCTGATCTTGCTCTCGTTTTTCTGGTATTTGTTCTGCTGCTTGATGTAGCTGTCGATGGCGCCGGTAAATGCGCTGCGGGTGGCCTTCTCCGGGGCGCCGCCGTGCTCCAGCCAGGAGGAGTTGTGGTAGTACTCCAGCACGTTCACCTTATTAGAGAAGCAGAAGGCGGCGGAGATCTTCACCTTGTACTCCGGCTTGTCCGCCCGGTCGCGGCCCTTGCGCTCGGTCTCGATGAAGAGCGGCATGGTCAGGGGGTTCTCCCCCGCCAGCTCGGTGACGTAGTCCATGATGCCGTGCTCATAGAAGAACTCCTGCTCGTCGAAGCCGCCGGTGGGCTTCTGGGTCCGGAGCTTGAAGGTGACCCCCTGGTTCACCACCGCCTGCCGATGGAGCACGTCCTCGAAGTACTCACTGGGCACGTCGATCTCGGTGAACACCTCCCGATCCGGCTTCCAGCGGATGGTGGTGCCGGTCTTTTTCCGGTCGGCGGGCTCCGTCACCAGGTCGCCCACGATCTCGCCCTTTTCAAAGTGGAGAGAATACTTGTGGCCGTCTCTGCGGATGGTCACGTCCATGAATTCCGAGGCGTACTGAGTGGCGCAGCTGCCCAGGCCGTTCAGGCCCAGGGAGTACTCATAGTCGCCGCCCGCGTCGTTTTTATACTTGCCGCCGGCGTAGAGCTCGCAGAAGACCAGCTCCCAGTTGTAGCGCTGCTCCTTCTCGTTCCAGTCCACCGGGCAGCCGCGGCCAAAATCCTCCACCTCGATGGTCTGGTCGCTGTACCGAGTGACGATGATCTGGTCGCCGTAGCCCTCCCGCGCCTCGTCGATGGCGTTGGAGAGGATCTCGAATACCGCGTGCTCGCAGCCCTCCAGGCCGTCGGAGCCGAAGATGACCTGGGGACGTTTCCGCACCCGGTCCGCGCCCTTGAGCATGGAGATGCTGTCGTTGCCGTAGTCTTGCTTTTTCGCCATAAATAGAACCTCATATCACAAGATGTTGTGTTAAACTAAAGTATTATACCCCAAGGGAACAAAAAAAGCAACCCCGGAGGATGCTTTCAGACTTTGTTGTAAAGCAGCGTGAAATGTGATATGCTGGCATGAGTATGGAGTGTGAAGTGTGGAGTGTGGAGTGTGGAGTTTAAATCATATTTCACTTTTCAGCGATAAATTGGAGTTTATAGGGCTGTTCTTTGCACCAAACTTAAAGAGTGTCATTGCGAACCAGTCCGCAGACTGGTGTGGCAATCCGCATCCCCCGGCGGCGGAGTGAAAACTCGCATAACGTTGAGACAAAACGGTTTCGCCCAACATTTTGCAAAGAATCAGTCTGCACCGCAAGAGAACGGATTGCCACACCAGTGACATCGGTCACTGGTTCGCAATGACATTCTATTTTAGTTTTTCACAGAATCCATCATCCCGATAAACTGGAATTTGCCCCCTGCGATCAAAAAAAGAAGCGGAGACCGCATCAAGCGCCGTCTCCGCCGCCCCGTGGAGGAATCGCCTCGCGCTCCGCCCCCGGCACTTGAAACGCATTCGCTGGAAACGGGCTCCCGGCTCGTCGGAGCGGAGCAAAGCGTTTTCGCGCGCAGCTCGCCGGTCCTGTGCCGGCAAAAGGCTGCACCGATGTGGCGCTTTCGTCGTCAATGGCAAAGCGCGCGCGTCGAATGGCTTCCGGGAACTATCTTATGCGAAAATCCGTCTGAGATACCAAGAAAATCTTCCCAGCTTCCGGTTTATTTCCCCCGTCTATGCATACAATATAGAAAATGCAAAGGAGAAATCACCATGAGCCGGGAGAAAAAACAGCGCAGACGCCGCATGGCCGAGATCCGAAAAGCCTATGAGGACATGGGCAGCATCCGTCTGGAGCTCAGCCAGGCCATGAACAGCTTCGACCACATGACCGACCCCAACCGCATGGACGCCTGCATCTACGAGATCAACGCCCTGCGCGCCCGTTACAACTGCGCGGTGAAGGAGCTCAAGCAGCTTCCGCCGCCGTGAGGACACGCTGAACAAGCAGCGTGTGCAGATTGCAGAGAGTGTTTTTCGGCAGATGAAGCAAAAAAACGAAGGCAATACTTTGTGTATTGTCAAGGTTTTTTGGGAAATATGGCGGAAAAGAATCCGGCAAGATGTGCGCGTCTGATTTGTTTAGCGTGTCCTAAGGAGGAAAGATTTACATGAATTTCATCTATGGGGAAACCCTCGCCATCGCCGGCGGGATCTTTCTGCTGTGGCTGGTGATCAAGATCTTCACCAAGCCCATGAAGCTGATTTTTAAGCTGATCCTGAACACCGGCATCGGTTTTGCCGCTCTGTGGCTGCTGAACTTCTTCGGAGAGGGCCTCGGCATCTCCCTGGGCATGAACTGGGTCAACGCCCTGACCGTGGGCGTCTTCGGCTTTCCGGGACTGGTGCTTCTGCTGCTTTTGAAGTATTTGATCTGAGAGAAGAGAGGGAGGTCCCATGCGCCTTCCGGACAAATGATCGCGCTGGACAATCTGCCCGGAAGGTATGAGGAAATCTATCGCTGTCTCTATGGCCAAACGCAGGAGAAATAGAAATTGGGAGTTTGTCGGGGCAATAAAACAGAACGTCGTAGGGCGGGGACCTATGCCCCGCCGCATCGAATCCACTGCCGTCTCAACGGCGGGGCACAGGTCCCCGCCCTACAAACTATCATTTGAAACATATGAACCCCCACAAAGAATTCCGGGTGCGCCGTTTGGACGCACCCGGTATTGGTTTTTGATGGTCTTATCTGCTTCCCTTGTCGTAGGGGATGCCCTCGGCTTTGGGGGCTCTGGACTGGCCGGAGGTAAAGGCCAGCACGATCAGGGAGATGATGTAGGGCAGCATGTTGTAGATGCCGCTGGGGATGTTCAGGGAGGCCAGGAAGTCGAAGCCGGAATAGACGTTGGACAGGGCCCGGAACATACCGAACAGCAGGGCCGCCCAGGCGATGTGCTTGGGCTTCCACTGGCCGAAGATCATGACGGCCAGGGCCAGGAAGCCGAAGCCCGCCACGCCGTTTTCAAACTTCCACTGGCTGACGCCGGCGGTGATGTACACCAGACCGCCAAGGCCGCCCAGAGCGCCGGAGATCAGCACGCCGGCCCAGCGCATTTTGTAGACGTTGACGCCCACGGAGGCCGCCGCCTGGGGATGCTCGCCGCAGGCCATGAGCCGGAGGCCGAAGCGGGTCCGGTACAGCAGGAAGGCCACGCCGATGAGGGCCAGGGCCGCGATGAGCATGAACCAGTTGAACTCAAAGCCGCCGATGTTCACCAGAAACGCCTTCTTCTGCCAGATGTACTGGATCTCGGAGCTGACGTTGTCGGGATTCTCAGCCGAGTTGATGGCCTTGACGATGACCGTGGCCGCGGCGACGCCCATCATGTTCAGGGCGGTGCCGACGATGGTCTGGTCGGCCTTGAAGTTGATGCAGCTGACGGCAAGCAAACTGGAATAGATCACGCCCGCCAGAATTGCCACCAGGATGGTCAGCACGATGACCACGAAGGAACTGGCGCTCTGGGGCATGTACTTCATCATCAATGCGCCGCCGAGAGCGCCGATGACCATGATGCCCTCCAGACCCAGGTTGATGACGCCGGAGTGCTCCGAGATGCAGCCGCCCAGGGCCACCAGACTCAGAACCGACGCGAAAATCAGGGTATATTGCAGCAGCAGGATCATTTCGCGTCACCTCCTTCCGTCTTTTCCCCATCCGGGGCCGGTTTGTCCGGCTCCTTGGGCTCCGGGGCGAAACGGGTATCCTCCCGCTTCTGGCCGCGGCTGTTCATGAAGGTCTTGAAGAACAGCACGAAGCCGCAGAGATAGATGATGATGGCGGAGATCAGATCGGAGATCTGGGAGGAGTACAGGGTCTTGTCCACGTAGCCGCCGCCGTTGGTGATGTGCTGGATGAAGAAGGAGCTCAGCAGGGAGCCGATGGGGTTCAGGCAGCCCAGGAAGGCCGCGGCGATGCCGTTGAAGCCCATGCCCGGGACGCTGGACTGGGAGCAGCTCCACTCCTCGATGCCGGTGAGGTACAGCAGCGCCGCGCCCATACCGGCCAGACCGCCGCCGATGATCAGGGTGACGATGATGTTGCGCTTTTCCCGCATGCCGGCGTACTTGGCGGCGTTCTTGTTGTTGCCCGTGGCCCGGAGCTCATAGCCGAACTGGGTCCGCTCCAGGATTACATAGATCAAAATGGCCGCGATGATGGCCAGCGGGATGCCGATGGTCACATACTGGTTGTTGCCGAAGAGCTTGTCCAGACCCAGCGACGGCATGATGGCCTTGGGGTTGCCCGCGGCGATCTTGATGGTGTAGGGGCTGGTGGGCTCCTTGACGTTGGTGAGGATGATATTCACCAGATAGAGGCCGATCCAGTTGAGCATGATGCCGGAGATGACCTCGTTGACGTTGCAGTAGGCCTTCAGCAGACCGGAGATGCCGCCCAGCAGCATACCGGCGCAGACGGCCACCAGCATACAGGGCAGCCAGCCCCACTTGAGGGCCAGCGCCGCGTAGAGGCAGGCGCCCACGCCCGCCACGTACTGACCGGCGGCGCCGATGTTGAACAGGCCCACCTTATAGGCAAACAGAATGCTCAGGGAGCACATGACCAGCGGCGCGGTCTTCACCAAAGTGGAGCCGAAGTACTTCATTCTGGCGGGGCCGGCGGGATAGAAGAAGAAGTTCTTCAAAACCGCCACAATGGCCTTCCACGCGCCCTCGGGATTGATCAGCAGCAGGACGATGTAGCCGATGAACACGCCCAGGATCACGCAGATCAGGGAGCTCAGAAGCGACTGGAAGCCGTCCCGCTTTAAGAGCGGAGATTTGTTTTTCATACCTGGACCTCCTTACGCTTGGCGCCAGCCATGTAGAGTCCCAGCTCCTCCTGGGTGGTGGTCTTGGGGTCAAGCTCGCCGACGATCTCGCCCTCATACATGACGAGAATGCGGTCCGACACGTCCATGACCTCGTCCAGCTCCAGACTCACCAGCAGGCAGGCCTTACCGGCGTCCCGCTGGGCGATCAGCTCCTTGTGCACGCCCTCGATGGCGCCCACGTCCAGACCGCGGGTGGGCTGCACCGCCACCAGCAGATCGGGCTTCTTGTCGATCTCACGGGCGATGATGGCCTTCTGCTGGTTGCCGCCGGACATGCTGCGGGCGGTGGTGATGGCGCCCTGGCCGGAGCGGATGTCGTATTCTTCGATGAGGCGGTTGGCGTAGTCCCGGATGGGGCCGCGCTTCAAAAAGCCCGCCTTGGTGGTGAACTCGGGGCTGAAGTAGGTCTGGAGGATCAGGTTGTACTCCAGGGAGTAGTCCAGCACCAGACCGTGCTTGTGGCGATCCTCGGGGATGTGGCTCATGCCGGAGACGGACCGCTCCCGGATGGTGGCCTTGGTCAGGTCCTTCCCCTTCAGCTTCACGGTGCCGGACTTCACAGGCTCCAGACCGGTGATGCCGTAGACCAGCTCGGTCTGGCCGTTGCCGTCGATGCCCGCGATGCAGACGATCTCGCCGGCACGGACGTCGAAGCTCACGTGCTTCACGGCGTCGTGCTTGTGGGCCTTGGAGCCCACGGTCAGATCCCGCACCTCCAGCACCACGTCGCCGGGGGTGGCGGGCTTTTTCTCCACGTGGAAGTTCACGTTGCGGCCCACCATCATGGCAGAGAGGGCCTCCGGCGTGGTGTTCTTGGTCTCCACGGTGCCGATGTACTTGCCCTTTCGCAGAACCGTGCAGCGGTCCGCCACGGCCATGATCTCCGCCAGCTTGTGGGAGATGAACAGGATGCTCTTCCCCTCCGCCGCCAGATTCTTCATGATCTGCATGAGCTCGTCGATCTCCTGGGGCGTCAGAACGGCGGTGGGCTCGTCGAAGATCAGGATCTCGTTGTCGCGGTAGAGCATCTTCAAAATCTCGGTGCGCTGCTGCATGCCCACAGTGATGTCCTCGATCAGAGCGTCGGGGTCCACCTGCAGACCGTATTTTTCCGAGAGCTCCAGAACGCGCTTTCTGGCCACGTCCTTGTGCAGAACGCCGCCCTTGCCGCAGGGCTCCACGCCGAGAATGATGTTGTCCAGAACCGTGAAGCACTCCACCAGCTTGAAATGCTGGTGCACCATGCCGATGCCCAAGTCGTTGGCGTCGTTGGGATTCTGGATTTTGACCTCTTTCCCGTCCTTTTTGATGATGCCTTCCTCCGGCTGATACATGCCGAAGAGGACGCTCATCAACGTGGATTTGCCTGCGCCGTTTTCCCCCAGCAGGGCGTGGATTTCGCCCTTTTTCAGCTGGAGGGTAATGTTGTCGTTGGCGATGATGCCCGGGAACACCTTTGTGATGTTCAGCATCTCAATGGCATATTCCTCCGCCAAGTGATCCCCTCCTTATCTAAATCACAAATACGTACCATTTTCGCATTTTAATTATCATACTATATTACCCGACAGATTTCAAATAAAATGTGAACGATTTTCCGAAAAAGTGAAGAATTTGCAGTGGGAGGGAGAAATTGGAGTTTGATGAACAGTGTGGAGTTAGGAGTGTGGAGTGTGAAGTTTAAATAGGACTTTACATTTCAGCGATAAATTGGGAGTTTATCTGTGAGTTGACGAGTGCGAAAGCCTTCCCCTTGGGGAAGGTGGCACGGCGGAAAATAGCCGTGACGGATGAGGGTAGAGCCATTGTGATTTCTTTTGAGCTTCTGCCTTGATCCAACTGCTCCCCGACCCTCATCCACCGCAAGCGGTCCCCCTTCCCCCAGGGGAAGGTTATGTTCTATCCATCATTCTGCATATTTGCAAACATCCCGATAAACTGGAATTTGAATTTTTCATTTATTCGCTCTATTATTTACGTAATATTATGTTATGTTAATTATTTTGTATGGTAATGGGCGGCCCGGATGGACCGCCCTGATGGTATAAAAAGCAGCTCAATCGAGGAATTTCACCGCAGTGCCGTAGGCGATGACCTCGGCGGCGCCCTGCATGACCTGAGAGGAACCATAGCGGACCCCCACGATCGCGTCGGCCTCCAGGGCCTCGGCCTCGTCCACCATGCGCTTGGTGGCGATCTGTCTGGCCTCGTTGAGCATCTCGGTGTAGCCGACGATCTCGCCGCCCACCAGGGTCTTCATGCCGGCCATAAAGTCCCGGCCCACGTTCTTGGTCTGCACCACAGTGCCCTTCACGATGCCCAGGGCCTCAAAGGTTCTGCCGGGGATGGTGTCAATACTTACGAGCTTCATCGAATTCTCCTCCTTTTAATTCTTTCATTCTCTGAATCAGGGCGATGACCACCCCGATGATGACGGCGGCGGGGACTGCAAGGATGGCGATCAGCACGCCCGTGGGCAGCGGATCTGCCTGGTTGCCCCAGAGGGCCGCCAGGATCAGTCCCCCCATGAGCACGATCCACACCGCGGCGGACAGAATCGCCCCGCCGCGGCGTTTGCCCACGTCGGATTTTTCCACATCCATGAACGTTATGCCTCCCTTCTCAAGGGTTTTCATGGTCTCCAGATATTCGGCGGCGTTGAGATCGCCCAGCGTGGGCGCCTCGGTTTTCAGCCTCTCGCAGAGCTCCAGCATGTGGCCCACGTCCCGCTGCCGCTTTTCCAGATCGGTCATGTGCTGATCGAGACAGTCCGCGAGACTGCGCTCCCCCTCCAGCACCTGACGGATGGCGGCGCAGCTGACGTCCAGCCGCCGCAGGAGCTTGATGGTTTTCAGCCGCTCCACGTCCCGGAGGCTGTATTCCCGGTAGCCGTTGGCCGGGTTCCGCTCCGGACGCAGCAGCCCCTGATCCTCGTAAAACCGGATGTTCTTTTTCGTGACGCCCACCAGTTCTTCCATCTGGTTGATCTTCATTGGATCACCTCCGAACGCCTGTTCTAATTGGAGTATAAGCCTTCCACCAAGTGGAAGGTCAAGAGGTTTTTTAAAGTTTGGAGTGTGAAGTGTGAAGTGTGGAGTTTAAAGTGTCTCCGACGGATTTAAATTCCAGTTTATCGGGGCGTTGGATCGCGCTTTTAAAGGCTTCTCCTTGAGGAGAAGCTGTCGAGCGAAGCGAGACTGATGAGGTGGCCAAGTTTCAGCTGTAGTACAGTATTTCCACCTCATCCGTCACGGCTATTTCCCGCCGTGCCACCTTCCCCTCAAGGGGAAGGCTTTGCTCTATTCAACCGCCCAATAAACCCCAATTTCCCGCTGAAATGTGGAATCTTCTTTTAAACTCCACACTCCACACTCCTAACTCCACACTCTTCACGCTTCCCCTTTTGTCCACGCCTGGACGAACCGGATGAACTGCTGCACCAGCTCCGGGGCGGATTTGAGATCCGGGATGGCGATGGCGATGGTGCGGTGGGCCGGGGGATCCAGCTCCTTGATCAAAACATCATGGCGGTCGCTGCGGAGCACCAGCTCGTGGGTGATGCAGATGCCGAGGCCGCTCTCCACCATGGAGATCAGGGCGTAGTCGTCAGCGGTCTGGAACCGGATGTCCGGGGTGATCCCCTGAGCGCTCAGATACCGCTGGGCGTCCCGGTTGGTGCTGTCCACCAGGCTGACCACCGGCTCCGAACCGAAGAGCTTCGCCGGCACCCGGTCCGCCTCCGCCATGGGGTGCCCTTTCGGCAGCACCGCCAGGAGCTTGTCCGCCTTCACCGGGATCATCTCGCAGTTCAGGGCGTCCGGCAGGGACACGAACCCGAAGTCCACCGCCCCGCTGCGGACATACTCGTCCACCTCGGCGTAGGCCCCGTCGAAGAGCTTGAACTGGGCCTCGGGGTGGTCGGACTGAAAGGCCTTCATCATGGCCGGGAGCCAGCTGACCGCCACACTTTTAAAGGTTGCGATCCTGATCACGTGGCCGCCGCGCTCCCGCTCCTCCGCAACCGTCTTCTGCAGCTCGTCGTCCGCCCGGACCACCTGCTGCACCATGGGATAGACCCGTCTCCCCTCTCGGGTCAGGTGCACACCCGCACGGCTGCGCACCAGGAGCCGGAACCCGAAGTCCCGCTCCAGGGCGTTGAGATTCTGGGTCAGGGCGCTCTGGGACACCCCCAGCGCCTCCGCCGCCGCGGACACGGATCTGCGCTCTGCCGTCTGCACAAAGGCCCGATATTGCTTCAAGCTCATGGAATCGCCTCATTTTCATTAGGTTAACTTATATTACTATGTCAGCATATACCAGTTTCTTCGCTTTGTCAACGGGATTTCTTCGTCAAAACTGAAAAAACAGCACCTTTAACCTTGACAAAACTAACAGAATCCGGTAAACTACAACTGTTTTTTCCGCTGCGAATATATATAAGATTATCTAATATATTCCGCAAGCACAGAGGAGGAATTCCATCATGAATGCTGAATTTCTGGCCATGATTCTTTACTTCGTGGTCGTCATCGCCATCGGCGTCTACTTCTTCCTGAAGAGCCGCGGGGCCGAGTCCGGTGAAAAGGACTACTTCCTGGGCGGACGCCAGATGAACGGCTGGGTCGCCGCTCTGAGCGCCGGCGCTTCCGACATGAGCGCCTGGGTGCTGATGGGTCTGCCCGGCTCCATCTACCTCTACGGCGTGGGTCAGGTGTGGATCGCCGTGGGTCTCGCCATCGGCACCATCCTCTCCTGGATCTTCGTGGCGCCCAATCTGCGCCGCTACTCCATCCGCGCCAAGGACTCCATCACCATCCCGCAGTTTCTCACCAACCGGTTCCTGACCGGGAACAAGGGCCTGCAGATCGTCTCGGCCATTGTGTTCGTGGTGGCCTACTGCGTGTACTCCGCCTCCAGCATCTCCGCCTGCGGCACCCTGTTCAACACGGTTCTTGGCGTGGAGAAGAGCACCGCCATGATCGTTGCCACCATCATCATCCTGCTGTACGTGTTCCTCGGCGGCTTCAACGCAGTCTGCTGGACGGACTTCTTCCAGGGCATGCTGATGCTGGCGGCCCTGATGCTGGCCCCCATCTTCGCAGTCTTCGCCATGAAGGCGCCGGACTTCGTGGCCCCCGCCATGAACCTGCCGGAGAACTACTACAGCCTGCTCTCCGGCGGCGGCTTCAACTGGAAGAGCCTTTCGGACATTTTTTCCGGCTTCGGCTGGGGCCTGGGCTACTTCGGCATGCCCCACATCATCGTCCGCTACATCTCCATCCGCTCCGAGCACGAGATGCACAAGAGCCAGATCATCGGCAGCACCTGGACCACCCTGATCCTGGCCATGGCCGCCGTGGTTGCGCTGGTGGGCCGCAAGTTCCTGGGCGACAGTCTCACGGATCAGAGTCTGGTCTTCGTGAACATCGTCCGTGCTGTGTTCCCCACCTTCATCGCCGGCGTCCTGCTCAGCGCCATCCTGGCCGCCGCCATGAGCACCGCCGACTCCCAGCTGCTGGCCTCCAGCTCCGCCTTCGCCTCGGATATCTATAAGTCCATCTTCCGCAAGAACGCCTCCGACAAGGAGATGCTCTGGTCGGGCCGCGCGGCGGTGGTGGCCATCTCCGTGGTGGCGTACCTGATCGCCGTGAACCCCAACAGCGGCGGCATCATGGATCTGGTCTCCAACGCCTGGGGATTCTTCGGCGCCGCCTTCGGCCCGGTGATCCTGCTGGCCCTCTACTGGCGCCGCCTCAACTACGCCGGCGCAGTGGCAGGCGTGGTGGTGGGCTTCGTGGTGGACTTCCTCTGGTTCAAGTTCCTGGCGGGCTCCACCGGCCTCTATGAGATCATCCCCGGCTTTCTCTGCGGTCTCATCGCCGCCGTGGTGGTGAGCCTCGTCACCAAGGCTCCCTCCAAGGAGATCACGGATCTGTTCGACGCCTACAAGGCCCCCACCGATTGATTCCAAATATGACACACCCCGGACGCGTTGATGCGTCCGGGGTTTTTGTTTGAATTCTACTTTATAAAAGGCTTCTCCTTGAGGAGAAGCTGGCTCGCGAAGCGAGACTGATGAGGTGTATCATTTCGGCTGTACTAGTATTGCCACCTCATCCGTCACGGCTATTACCCGCCGTGCCAGCTCCCTCACCGAGGGAGCCGAGTGGGATGGGCAGCATTTTTTCAACGCACCGTTAAACTCCCATTTCACACGCTGTCGAAGTACTCCCCCACTGCTTCCGGCCTATAAATCCCCTTCTCTGTGACGATGCCGGTGACGAGCTCCGGGGGGGTAATGTCGAAGGCCGGGTACCAGCCGCCCACGCCGTCCATGGTGATCCGGGTGCCCAGGAGTTCCTGCACCTGCCGGGGATCCCGCTGCTCGATGGTCACAGTGGAGACGTCCTTATGCTTCGGGTCCGGGGTGCCGGTGACGTAGTACGGGACGCCGAAGTGCCTGGCCGCCAGGGCGATCTGCAGGGTGCCCACCTTGTTCACCACATGGCCGTCCATGGTAATCACATCCGAGGCCGAGGTGAAGAGATCCACCCCCAATTCGTGCATGGCCCAGGCGGGCATGTTGTCCGTGATGACCCGCACATCGAAGCCCATGTCGCAGACCACCGAGGCCGTGAGCCGCGCCCCCTGACAGTAGGGCCGGGTCTCCGGGCAGAGGACTTTGACGGTCTTCCCCTGCTCCCGGCAGGCCCGGAGAATCATACCCACCACGGTGCCGCCGAAGCACTGGGTCATGATGGTGCCGCCGTCGGGGATCTGCTCCGCCAGCAGCGCGCCGATCTTGGCATATCTGGCATAGTTGCCATTTAAATATTCCACCGCATAGCGGATGGCCGCCTCGGTGAGGGTTTCTCCCCGCTGTCCCTGGTCGATCCGATCACATAGCCGCGCAAAGCTGCCCTGTACGATGCCCTCCATCTGGGCGGAGGTGGTGGGTCTCGCGTGGGAGAGGGTGTAGGCCGCCGCCCGGAGCGCAGATTTCAGCGTCTCCGGGTCGTTCTCCCCTTCCAGCTTGTTTGCCGCCAGCGCCATGCCCATGGCCGCCGCGGCATAGGGGCCCTCGCTCTGGGTCACCATGTCCCGGATGGCGTCGGCCACCGCCTGCACGGAATGGCAGACCACGTGCTCCGTGCGGATGGGGTAGATCCGCCGATCCAGCAGCCGCACGGCGCCGGCTTCGTACCAGGCCACATTTTCATATTTCTGCAGGAACGCCAGTCCCTGATCCTGCCGCTCAAAGATCATACTGCTTCGCCGCCTTTTTCAGTGCGTTGACCACCGCCGTGCCGCTCTGGAGCTTCTTCCGCTTCAGAATCAACGCCGCGCCCGCGTCGATCAGGAGCATGTCCAGGGTCTTCCGCGCCTCCGGATCGGTGACGGTTGTGACCTCCGCGACCTTGGAATCCCCCACCGTGCGGCGGATCAGCTCCGTGCCGGCGTAGCCCAGGCTGTCGGCCATGACCTGGTCGATGTACCGCTTTCGGAAATCCGCCTCCCAATACAGCGGCAGCGTCACCCGGGCGTCATATTCCCGCTCCAGCCCTTCGCGGAACCGGTCATAAACCGCCGCCACTGCCTGCCTGCTCCACTTCAGGAACGCGGTGTTCTTTGGCTCGGTCAGGAGCTTGTTGGCCCAGGCGAAGATCAGGTTGCCGATCACGTTGCCCGCGTCGTAGCCCATGGGGCCGTAGAAGGCGAACTCCGGGTCGATGACCTTGATGCCGGTGAGATTGGCGAAGATGCTGCCGGTGTGCAGATCCCCGTGGAGCAGCGCCTGGGGGCAGTTGAGAAACCGATCCCGCAGGACGGCCACCTCGGCCTGGAGCACGGCGTTCTCATACAGCTTTTCCTTCACAAAATCCTCCGTCCCCGGGGTGAGGACGTTCCGGCCCTTGTAGTCCCAGTAGGGCTCCGTCAGCACCAGATCCTCGGTGATGTCGCAGAGCTCCGGGTTCATAAACCGCTTCACCAGGGCCTTCTTTTTCTGCCGATCCAGCGCCAGATCCGTGGTGGGCAGCAGGGTTTTGCTGAGAAAGTCCGCGATCTCGTCCGGGAATCGGGGGAAGGTCTTTCCGTCCAGCAGCTCCAGTCGAAGGTTCCGGAATTCGGAGATGTCCTCCATGGTGATGGCGCCCATGGCCTCGCAGTAGTCGTAGACCTTCGGCACACACCCCGGGGCCAGCTTCCCCTGGATTCTCAGGGCGTCCGCCTCGATCCGGCTGCGGCCCATATCCAGCGGCCGGCCGGAGGAGCGCAGCAGACGATCCGCCTGCTTCACCACCAGAGATCTGCCGGTGTCCGCGTCCCAAACCCGGAACACATAGTTGATGTTCCCGTCGCCGATCTCCTCCGCCTGCAGATGCGCGTCCTGAGAGAAGAAGTCCGTCCGCGCCCGGACAAACCGAAGTACGCTCACGGTGTCCAGAAGAAAATGCCGATCAAATTCCGAAGCCATGCCGATGCCTCCTTTGGTTTTTCACAAGTATAGCATAACCGATCGAAAAAAGCGAATGGGAATTCGATGGATGGAAGATGCCAATTCCAGTTTGTCGGGGTGTTGGATTGATCCACCGTAGGGCGGGGACCTGTGCCCCGCCGTTGATCCGGC
>CAMHPQ010000043.1 GCA_946187035.1 uncultured Clostridia bacterium
CCCGCCGTTGGTTCAACGTCATTCTGTGGCGGCGGGGCACAGGTCCCCGCCCTACGGTGGATATTTTTACATCCCGTTAAACTGGAATTTGATAACAAAAACTGCCGTCCTCGGAAACAGGATGGCAGTTTTGGATTAGATACGTTCCAACAGCGGCGGGAGATCGGAGAGCTGGTCGATCTCGTAGTCCGGCGGGATTTCTGGGTTCCCCGGCTTGTGGTGGGGATTAAACCAGCAGGTGCGGACGCCGGCGTTGATGCCGCCGCGGATGTCGCTGGTGAGGCTATCGCCCACGAGGATGGCGGTCTCTTTCCGGAAATCCGGAATTCTCGCAAAACAGCGGTCGAAGTAAATCTTGCTGGGCTTGTCGGCGCCGATGTGCTCAGAGATGAAGATCTCCCGGAAAAAATGGCTGATATCGGCGCTTTTGAGCCTTCCCTCCTGCACCACGGCGTTGCCGTTGGAGACCAGGTACAGGTCGTACTTCGGGTACAGCGTCTCCAGCAATTCCTCCGCTCCGGGGAGGAAGTAGTGTCCCTGGCTGAGATACTGCTCATAGCGTTTCTGGGTCTCCTCCGGGGAGCGCTCCACACCAAGCTCTGCATAGAGAAATTGAAATCGCCGCGTCAGCACCTGCTGCCGGGTGATCTCGCCCCGCTCCAGCGCCCGCCACTGGGCGGCGTTGATCTCGCTGTAACGGGCCGCAATTTCATCGGACACCGGCACCTCCATCTCCGTCAGCGCCTTCCGGAGGGCGATGGCCTCAGCCTTGTGAAAGTCCAGGATTGTGTCGTCCAGATCCAACAGTACGGTTTTGATCATACGTTCAGCTCCCAGAGACGCAGGTCCATGAGCCGCATCTCCCCGCCGACGCTGAGGCCCGTGACCGCTCCCCCGTCCTTCCGGAGGCCGATCTCCAGCACCTTGCCTCCCACGCCGATGTTCAGCTCCATGGTGCCGTCCCGCAGGTCTCGGGTGAGCCAGATCGCGGCGGCTGCGGCGGCCTCGGCGGAATTGCAGTCAATGCTGCTGTCGGTGGGATTCAGACCCACGGTGACGCCGTCGGAGAAGGCTTCGTCCCCGGTGGTCACATGGTAGAGAACACCGTCCAGCACCGCGTCCGCGCCGGTCTCCCTATGCTCCAGCCGCTCCGGCAGCGGCAGCACCGCCGAGGCGGTCTCGTGCTCCACATTGGCCACCACGGCGCGGGGATCGGAAATGCCGCTGCCCTCGGTGAGCACAAAGGCCATGCCGGTCATTCCCTGCTGTTTGGCGTAGAAATACCCCGCCGCCCGGAGCAGATTCGTATCCGCCGCGCCGTGGACGGTCTCCACTCTGACGCTGCCGCCGCTCACGGGATTGCAGAGAAAGCCCACCCGATCCGCGTCCAGGGCCTGATCCATCTCCTGACAGACCTCGTGGGGCGTGGGCGGAATCACCAAAGCCAGCTTTTGCCCCGCGGTCTCCAGCATGGCATAGGTCCCGGAAAAATTCATATCGTTTTCCTTTCAGCCTCACAGAGTTTCGCGGCTCGGATGCCGCGAAAGAGAATCCGATCATTTTGCCGCCCACACTTCGTTTGGGCGTGCAAAATACCTATCACGAAGAAAAGAGTTTTTCCTCGCAAGTTATACTTGCGACCAAAAACTCTTTTCGCAGTGCAGCCTTCTCGATGGAAATGCCTGGGCATTTCCATCGAATTCAGCAGGCCTCAATTTCTGCCCGCTGCCGCAGTGGGGGCAGATTTTCCCCTGGGGCACGGTGTCGTAGGTCTTCCCGCAGGCCTCGCAGTAGGTAACGGCCTTGAGGGTCTCGATCTTCAGCTCCGTGTTGTGCAGAGCGGGTCTGCGCTTCTTGATGGCCCAGCCCCAGCAGTCGGTCAAATACATGGGGATGATGCCGCTGACCTCGCCCACCTCCAGGGTCACGCTGCCGACCTCTTTGAGATCGTGCTCGTCACACAGCTCCTCGACCCGGTCCAGGACATAAAAAACAGTTCCAAGTTCGTGCATGGTATGATCTCCTCTTATTCAAATTCGTCTCCGAAGGTTTTCTGCAGCAGGCGCAGCAGCGCGAGGGCGCCCTCCCGGGTGAGCATGACGCTAGCCACCTCATCCACGTTCTTTTCCGGCATGTCGATGAGGCCCTGCTTCTGGGGGGTGTAGTTGTGCTTCATGTACATGTGGTAGAAGCTCAGCGAGCACTCGTTTTTGGAATCGTTGCTGGAGATGTTGAAGACGTTGGCAAACTCCGGCTTCACGGGCGTTCCCTCCCATCAGGATTTTGTCCATTGTATCAAATTCGTCCGCAGTCTGTCAATCTTTCGTTGGTTTGGAAAATGTTGTTTATTCAGCATTTTGTTGGATGCCTGGCCGATTTATTCTTGCATGCACGTCGAAATGGCTGTATAATGGAGGCATCCAATTTTGAATTGAGGTGCGTCTATGAAGGACTTGAAACACCTGTACACCTTTGAGCAGCTGCTGGAGAGCGCCAACAATCCGCTGGTGCGCGAAGCGGTGGACGCGGGCCAGCTGGCGCTGGGCTACACCTGCTACCACATGCCGGAGGTGCTTTTGAATCTCCCCGGCTGCTTCTCTGTCCGGCTCCGGGCGCCGCTGACCGGCTCCATGGACATCGCAGGCTACTACATGGCAAACTTCATCTGCGACTACGCGAAATCTCTGCTGGAGCGCGGCATCGAGGGCGGCTACAATTTTCTCTCCGCCATCATGGGCACCGAGACCTGCTCGGAGATGAACCGCACCCTGGAGCACTTCGAGATCATGAAGCTGGTGCCCAATGAGAAGTTCTTCGTCAGCTTTCTGGACATGCCCTTCAAGGTCACGGAGAACACCGTGCGCCACTATGTGGAGCAGCTGAAGGTGAAGGTCTTAAACCCGCTGCACGAGGTCTACGGCGTGGACGTCAGCGAGGATGCCATGCGCGAGGCGGTGGAGCTCCACAACGAGGTCTGCAGGCTCATCACCGAGATCGGCCAGTATCGAAAAGAGGAGAATCCGAGGATCACCGGCTATGAGTTCCACATCCTGAATCTGGTGAGCTACACCTGCCCCAAGGCGCTGATCCTCCCCATGCTCCGGGAGACCGCCGAAGAGCTGAAGACCCGGAAGCCCGACGCCAAAAAGAACTGGCGGGTAAAGATCGCCGTTGTGGGCAGCGAGATCGACGACCCCGGCTTCACCAAGCTGGTGGAGGACACCGGCGCACTGATCGTGGTGGACCGCTTCTGCTTCGGCTCCAAGCCCGGCAGAGAGGTCATCGACCTGCCGGAGGACATGCCGGTGCTGGAGGCCATCGCAAGACACTATCTGAACACCAGCCAATGTCCCCGGTACATGTCCAAGGAAAAGGTTCACGAGCGGCACCAGACGGTCTACGATCTGGTCAAGGAGTACCACGCCCAGGGCGTTTTGTACGAGCAGCTGAAGTTCTGCGAGTTCTGGGGCTATGAGCGGGCGCTGGGAAGCTACGTCATCACACACGACTACGGCATCCCCTCGGTGGCCATCGACCGGCAGAACGCCACCGGCGCCAACGGCCAGCTGCGCACCCGCGTGCAGGCCTTCATCGAAAGTCTGGAGATCAAGCAGATCCAAGCCGAGAAAGGAGCGCGCTGACCATGAAGCTGCCCAATCCGAAGCAGATCCCGGAGTTTTTCCGGCACATCAACGACTACACCTACCGCTTCAACCCCAAGACCGGCAACTTCCGGTATCGGGAGTTCCGCGGGCTGAAGGACGACGTCTATAACTTCTATATGTGGCTGAAGGTCTGGAAGGACATGGCCCTGCTGGTGGCAAAAGGCCCTTTGAACATCGTGAAGGCCCTCTTCCGCTACCAGTGGTTCGCTACCTACCTCTCCTACCCCGCCTTTGTGGATCGGGCCACTCTGGGCATGCGCGGCAATCAGCTCCGCATGGCGCGGCTCCAGTATGACCGGATCGTGAAGAAGGCCACGCAGTTTCTCTACGACAGCTTCTCCGCCGATCTGAACTTCCACCCCGGCAGCAAAAAGGCGAAAAAGATTGTTTTGTTCGACGAGCTGATCCCCTGCGAGATCATGGCGGGCTTCCCGAATCTCATCGGCATTCCGGCCCAGACCATGCCCATCTTCCTGACCAGCATTCTGGATCAGAACATTGTGCCGCCCTATCTGGACGCGGCGGAGAACTTCGGCATTCCGGCGGACGTCTGCCCCCTGCCCTCGGCGGAGACCGGCTGCGCCCTCCGGGACGACTATCCGAAGATCGGCTGCTGCATCATCAGCTGCAATATGCCCTGCGACGGCTCCGTGATGACCTCGGCCTTCCAGGAGCGGTATTTTAAACTCCCCTCCCACCCCTACGGCGTGCCGATCCGGTACACCGAGGAGGAGGTGCAGCCCTACGCCATCGAGGAGATGAAGGAGCTGATCAAATTCATCGAGGACGTCAGCGGCGAGACCTTCAACTGGGACACCTTCCTCAGCGCCATGGAGGTTTACAACCAGGAGACCCGCTACGAGCTGGCGAAATGGGAGGTCAACCGCACCCCCTATCCCCAGATGACCGGCGAGACCTTCTGGATCTACCGGATGTTCTTCTACCACCTCTCCGGCGGCATGGACAAAAACTTCCTCAAGACCGACAAAAAGGTCAACGAGATCATGATGCGGGGCTATCAGGCCAAGGCCCCCTGCATCAAGGAGATGCGCCACCGCTGCGTGGAGTGGTCCTGCCCGGCGAACTTCTATCCCGACTTCTCCATCTGGGCCCAGGAGTGCTGGGGCATCTATGTGGTGGCCGCCATGGAGACCCTGATCTCCGACGTGATCATCGACACCTCCAGCCACGAAAACGCCCTCCGGGATCTGGCCCTCACCTACCAGCGCTGCACCATGCGCAAGCACACCAAGGGCGGCTACCGGAACGTGCTCAACGAGCTGTGGACCGTCTGCGAGCAGTATAACTGCGACTTCGTATTGATGTATGACCAGATTTCCTGCAAGGGCATGGACGGTCTCCGCGGTCTCTTCGACGAGCAGGCCAACGAGCGGAACATCCGGCTGCTCTGGGTGGCTCAGGATCTGCTGGACCCCAGAACCATTTCCAAGAGAGAGATGCGCCAACAGGTGAACATGTACATGACCACCGTCATGGGCGAGGAGCCCGTGCGGCCCGACCTGGTGGACTTTGACGATTCGAAATCCTGGTGAGAATATGCACGCACAAGAAGCACTGGAAAAACTGAAAAACGGGAATCTGAGATACGTGGAGCGGGAGCACAGCATCGGCGACACCGGACAGGAGATCCGCATGCGCACGGCGACCCACGGCCAGAGCCCCTATGCCATCGTGATCACCTGCTCCGACAGCCGTGTGATCCCGGAGGCCATCTTCTCCGCAGGGATCGGGGATCTGTTCGTGATCCGGGTGGCCGGAAACGTCATCGACAACCACCAGCTGGGCAGCATCGAATATGCCGCCGGGCATCTCGGAACCGAGCTGATCGTGGTTTTGGGCCACACCCTCTGCGGCGCGGTGGACGCGGCCATGAACCACGACCCCGAGGGCTACATCAAGTTCATCACCGATGAGATCAGCCTCGCCATCGCCGACGAGCTGGACGAAACCCAGGCCTGCATCAAGAACGTGCAGCATTCGGTCAATGAGATCGAACACAGTCTCGAGATCCAGAAGCAGGAGGAGAAAGGCCTCAAGGTTCTCGGCGCTCTCTATCACATCGACACCGGGAACGTGGAGTTTCTTTCATAAGGATAAGTTTCCTGATTCCCGCACAGGAATGGAATGTCAGGATTTCCGTTCTTGGCTCCCTCGGCGAGGGAGCTGTCGAGCGCAGCGAGACTGAGGGAGCCGAGACCGATACTCAAAAAACAGCAGATACAGCGAAAACACCCTCCGACCAAGGTCGGAGGGTGTTTCGTGTTAATTTTAAATTAGAGGGTGATGGCCTCAGCGGGGCACTGAGCAGCGCAAGCGCCGCACTCAACGCACACGTCAGCATCAATCACGAACTTGTCAGGACCCTCGGAGATGGCCTCCATGGGGCACTGAGCAGCGCAGCTGCCGCACTTGACGCAATCGTCAGTAATCACATATGCCATTTTGATGAACCTCCTATTACGCAAGAATGTTGAAACTACGTTTCGATGGTTGCATTGTAACACATATTTTTGAAAAATCAAGTCCCAATTAGACATTTTTTCAACTTAGCGTTGACTAACTACCATTTGCCTAAAGTAAGCCTTCGGAGCCACCCCCTTCGTCTCGGTGAACAGCTTCCTGCCTCTTCTTTTCGTCTGTTTTGACGCTGCAGGTATAAAAAAAGTTCCCGACTGGAAAGATTCTATCAGCACCCCGATTTTCGGCAGGTTCTATTGGCCGGATCGGGGATAATAGAAACAGGACAAGGAGAAGGAGGGATCGGATGCGAGGCAGCGACCGATTTACTGAGCGGGCCTCCACCGCCATTACCAAATCCCACGAAGCGGCGGCCAGCCTCGGCCACAGCTACGTGGGCACGGAGCACCTGCTGCTGGGCATCGTGCGGGAGCGGGACGGCCTGGGTGCCAGAATTCTGGCCGGGCAGGGACTGAACGAAGACATGCTCAGCCGCATGGTGGTGGACACCGTGGGCAGAGGGATTCCCGGGGCGCCGGATCAGGGTCTGACGCCGAGAGCCCGGCGGGTCATCGAGCTGGCCGCCGAGGACGCCAAACGGCTGGGCCACTGCTATGTGGGTACGGAGCATCTGCTCATGGGGCTGGTGCGGGAATATGACTGCGCCGGGGCGCGGATCATCGTGGCCTCCGGCGGGGATTTGAATATGATCTACACGGAGATCCTGAACGTGTTTGGCCGGAGATCGGAGCAGCCCCGGCAGACCGCCCAGCAGACCGTGACCCGTCCGGCGGTGCGCAGAGCCGAGACCAAGACCTTGGATTCCTACAGCCGGGATCTGACGGAGCTGGCAGCCCGGAACGGTCTGGACCCGGTCATTGGCCGGGAGCGGGAGATCGAGCGGGCGGTGCAGATTCTCTCCCGGCGGAGCAAGAACAATCCCGTTCTCATCGGAGAGCCCGGCGTGGGCAAGACCGCCGTGGCCGAGGGCCTGGCCCAACGGATTCAGGCCGGCACCGTGCCGGAGGAGCTGCGGGGCAAGCGGGTGGTGAGTCTGGATCTCACGGCCATGCTGGCGGGAACCAAGTACCGGGGCGACTTCGAGGAGCGGGTGAAGGCTGTGCTCCGGGAGGTGCACCGGGCCGGAAACGTGATCCTCTTCATCGACGAGCTCCACACCATCGTGGGTGCCGGCAGCGCCGAGGGGGCCATCGACGCGGCGAATATCCTAAAACCAGCCCTTGGCCGCGGCGAGGTGCAGGTGGTGGGCGCCACCACCTTGGAGGAATATCGAAGGCACATCGAGAAGGACGCGGCCCTGGAGCGCCGATTCCAGCCCATCAAGGTCTCGGAGCCCTCAGCCGAGGAGAGCGTGACGATTTTAAAAGGCATCCGGGAGCGACTGGAGCAGCACCACCATCTCAGGATTACCGACGAGGCCATGGAGGCGGCGGTGCAGCTGAGCGTCCGGTATCTCAGTGACCGGTGGCTGCCGGACAAGGCCATCGATCTCATCGACGAGGCGGCCAGCAGAGTCCGGCTCCAGGCCCTGCAGCTGCCGGAACGGCTTCGATTGGGAGAGCAGGAGCTCTTCACCTGCCGGAGGGAGCTGGACGAGGCCGTCCGCGCCCGGGACTTCGAGAAGGCCGTGGAGCTCCGAAACCGGGAGCGGCAGCTCACAAACACCCTGGAGCAGGAGCGCAGCCAGTGGGAAAACGGCTCCAACGGCCTCCGCCGCCCGGTGAAAAAGGAGGACGTGGCGGAAATCATCTCCCTCTGGACCGGGATTCCCGTCACCGGCATCACCGAGGACGAGAGCAGCCGCCTGCTCCGGCTGGAGGAGCAGCTCCGCCGCCGGGTGGTGGGTCAGGAGGAAGCGGTGAAGGCCGTGGCCGGGGCCGTGCGGAGAAGCCGCGTGGGGCTCAGCGATCCCAACCGCCCCATCGGGAGCTTTCTGTTTTTGGGCCCCACCGGCGTGGGAAAAACGGAGCTCTGCCGTGCCTTGGCCGATGCGCTGTTCGGAGATGAAAAGGCCCTGATCCGGGTGGACATGTCGGAATATATGGAGCGGCACACGGTCTCGAGACTCATCGGCTCGCCCCCGGGCTATGTGGGCCATGAGGAGGGCGGCCAGCTCACCGAGCAGGTGCGCCGCAAGCCCTACAGCGTGGTGCTGTTTGACGAGATCGAAAAGGCCCACGAGGACGTGTTCAATCTGCTGCTGCAGGTGATGGAGGACGGCAGACTGACGGACGCGCTGGGCAGGACGGTGGACTTTCGCAACACGGTGGTGGTCATGACCTCCAACACCGGGGCCAAGGCCATCACCGACAGCCGGACACCCCTGGGCTTCACCCTCTCCCCCGACGGCGCGGACCGCAGCGACAGCGACGTGCGAAAGACGGTCATGGCGGAGCTGAAACAGACCTTCCGCCCGGAGTTTCTCAATCGTGTGGATGAAATCATCGTCTTCCGCCGGCTGGCGAAACCGGAGCTGCGCAGCATCGCCAAAAAGCTGCTGGCCGCTCTGGGCGTCAGAATGGAGCAGGCGGGCGTCCATCTCACGGTGCCGGAGGCGGCCCTGGAGGCGGTGGCCGAAGCGGGGTACGATCCCCTCTACGGGGCAAGGCCGCTGCGAAGGGTCATTCAGGCCCGGATCGAGGACCCCGCGGCGGAGCTGCTGCTCTCCGGAGCGGTGCAGCCCGGGGACACGCTGACGGCGGAAGTTCGAGAGCAGAAAATTGTTTTGACGAAAACGGAAAAACGTGATAGGATACTCCCTGTAAAAAAATAGCACGGGAGGGAACGAGATGACCCAGGAGCAGAAGCAGGCCTGGTACCGGCAATTTCACAGCTATCACGGCTTCAACGAGCACAACGGGATCGATCTGATCGACGTGGACGACGACTACGCCGTGGTCAGAGTGGAGCTGTCCAAGCAGGGCATGAACCCCCTGGACATGGCCCACGGCGGGCTGATCTTTTCTCTCTGCGACGTGGCCTGCGGCGTGGCGGCCCGCACCTGCGGGAGGATGACCGTGACCCTGGACGCCTCCGTCAATTTCCTCAGACCCGGGAAGGATACGAAGTATCTCACCGCCGTCGGGAAGGTCATCAAGCCCGGCAGAACCACCGCCGTCTGCGAGTGCGAGGTCATGAACGACGACGGCAAGCTCCTGGCCAAGTGCATCTCCACCGCCTTTTATTTGAAAGAACCATGAAAGATGACTGCCGCGTGGGTTTAATCCCATGCGGCAGTTTTTTTAGTTTGGAGTGTGGAGTTTAAAGTGTCTTTGACGGATTCAAATTCCAGTTGATCGGGGAGATGGATAGAACACCATTCCCCTTGGCTCTCCCGTCGGGAGAGCTGGCACGGCGAGAACTCGCCGTGGCTGAGAGGGCTTGTGGTCATTAACGACACACTGATTTTTCTGCGTTCCGAATCCTTCGTTTTACCCTCTCAGTCGCTCGCAAGCTCGCGCCAGCTCCCCCAAAGGGGGAGCCAAGTGAGACTGGCAGATAAACTCCCAATTTACCGCTGAAATGTGGAATCTCGTTTCAACTCCAAACTCCTAACTCCACACTCCACACTCGTTTCAGCATTCCTTCTCCTCCATCAGCTCCAGCAGGCGTTTGGTTGCCTGCTCGGCTTCGGGGTGATCGGTCTCGATGCGGAGACTGCTCTCGGTTGTCTCCGGGCGGATGCGGACGTCCCAGCCGCCGTCCTGAAAATGAAGGCCGTCGGTGAAGTCGGCCCCCAGCTCCAGAAACGCTTCCGACGCGGCGCGCATGAGTCTGGCCCGGTCTCTGCAGGGCACCGTGACGCAGTTGTCGGAGGCGGGGATGGGCTGCTCCGGCTGCTTCTCCGGGGACGGGCCCACCCTCCCGTCCAGCACGTCCAGACAGCATTGGTAGTAGGCCCGCGGCGTGCCGATGTCGCACCAGTAGCCCTCCATGGGGACGCCGAGGAGCTTCTCTCCTCCGGTGAGCAGCAGCGGAAACAGATCCTTGGCAAAGTCGAAGGTCTCTCCTTCCCGCACGTAGCGCATGGCCTTGGGCGACAGCACATAGATGCCGGTGCTCACCAGATTTGTCACCACATGGGGCCAGTCCGGCTTCTCCACAAAATGCCGCACCCGGCTCTCCCGATCCAGCAGCACCAGACCGTACTGCAGGGGCTCCGCGTTGGGGTGCAGGGCGATGGTGGCGGCGGCATGGGCCTTTTTATGACGCTCCATGAGGAATTTGAGATCGAAGTCCGTCATGGCGTCGCCGCTCATCACGAGAAAGTCCTCATTCCCGTAGAAATCCCGGCACTGGAGCACGCTGCCGGCGGTGCCGATGGGCGACTCCTGCTCCCGGTACTCCATCCGGACGCCGAATCTGGAGCCGTCTCCGAAGTAATCTTTGATGATCTCCGGACGGTAGCAGAGGGCGCAGCAGAGCTCTGTGAAGCCCTGCCGCTTCAAATGGCCTACAATCCGCTCCAGAACCGGCATCCCGATCAGGGGCACCATGGGCTTCGGCAGCTCGCCGGTGACGCTTTTCAGGCGCTTTCCCTCTCCCCCGGCCAAAATCACAGCCTTCATGCAAATTCTCCTTCAAAAAACGATTTATCTGTATTTTCTGCACCAAATTCGATTTGTTTCCATGTAAATTTCGCCAGTTGACGCAAAAATGATTTTTTTGTATAATGGTGTCACAGTTTTTGACAAATGCGAGGTCATCCCATGAACGAGCGCAAGGAACCCGATCTGCTGACCCTGAGTCCCGAACGACTGCAGAAGATCCAGGAAGAAAACCCCTTTGTCCGCATCAGCGACGCGGTCTATGACATTCTGGAGGAGGCCATTCTCTCCTCCCGTCTGGAGGCCGGCGCCAAGCTGAAGATCAACACCATCGCCGAGCAGCTGGGCGTCTCCGGCACGCCGGTGCGGGAGGCCATCGAGCGTCTCAGCAGCCGGGGCCTGGTGGTGGAGCAGGTGGTGGACGGAAAGAAATACAAGAGCTACCACGTCTTCGACATTGACGACACGGACATCGCGGAGCTGTTCATGGCGCGCAAGGCGATCGACGGCATTGCGGTATACATCTGTGCAGAAAAGAACTGGCGGGTGGACATCGAGCAGCTGGAGCACCACGCCGCCGCCTTCCGCTCCGCCATGCATGAGTATGTGGTGGGCCGAGCCGGATGGCTGGACGCCGCCGCAGACCGGGCGCTCCACGTGGAGATCGTCAGCGCCGCCCAGAACAAATATCTCAGCGAGATGTACCACTCCATCGACAAAAAGCTCAACTACCTCTCCGTGCGCACCTGCGAATATCTGGCCGCCGCCAGAAAGCGGGACGACCTGCTGCGCATCTGCTCCCAGCACGACGCCATCATCAACGCCATCCGCATGGGATTCCCCCAGCTGGCGAGACAGGTCATGGACGAGCATGTGGATTTCTGTGAGGCCAACTGCCTGAATTACCGCTCCATCTCCCGGCTCAACGAAAAGAAGTAGTATAGTAGGCTTTTATTGCAATTCAACCCGCAAAAAACGATTTTCGAAGTTTTTTGCGGGTTTTTTACTTTTAAAAAATGAATCTAATCTGAAAGCATTTCCCATTCCTTAAAGTTGGACATTATTTACAAAATTGTGCTAAAATCTTGTCAGAGAGTGTGTGCGTTCCGCACACAGATTTTGCGCTTTTTTCAAATCATTTTAGGAGGTTCTTGCTATGGCGAAGAACAAAGTTTTCAAGTCCATGGACGGCAACGAGGCTGCCTCTTACGCGGCCTATGCCTTCACGGAAGTCTCCACAATCTATCCGATCACCCCGTCGAGCCCCATGGCCGACCACACCGACCAGTGGTCCGCTCACGGGAAGAAAAACATCTTCGGTCGCCCGGTCAAGCTCATGGAGATGCAGGCAGAGTTCGCAGCCTGCGGCGCCATGCAGGGTGCGCTGGAGGCCGGCTCCCTGGCCGCCACCTACACGTCCTCTCAGGGCCTGATGCTGATGATCCCGCCCATGTACCGCATCGCGGGTCTGCTGCTGCCCGGCGTCATGCATGTGGCCGCCCGTACCGTCGGCACGGACTGCGTCTCCATCTTCGGTGACCATCAGGATGTCATGGCATGTCGCCAGACCGGCTGGGCCCAGCTGGCCTCCTCCAGCGTGCAGGAATGTATGGATCTGGCCGCCGTCGCCCATCTGAGTGCCATCTCCGGCCGCGTGCCCGTGCAGCACTTCTTCGACGGCTTCCGCACCAGCCACGAGATCCAGAAGATCGAAGTTCTCGACTATGACGATCTGAAGGAACTGGTGGATTGGGAGGCCGTGGAGCGTTTCCGCGCTCGCGCCCTGAACCCCGAGCATCCCACCATCCGCCACACCGGTGAGAATGACGACACCTTCTTCCAGCACCGCGAGGCCTGCAACCCGGTGTACAACGCCTTCCCCGAGGTCGTTGAGGCGCAGATGAACAAGATCAACGAGCTCACCGGCCGCAACTACAAGCTGTTCAACTACTACGGCGCGCCCGACGCCGAGCGCATCGTCATCGCCATGGGCTCCGGCTGCGAGACCCTCCACGAGGTTGTGGATTACCTGATGGAGCGCGGCGAGAAGGTCGGCTGCGTGCAGGTCCACCTGTACCGCCCTTTCAGCGTGAAGCACCTGATGGCGGTCATCCCCGAGACGGTGAAGTTCGTCTCCGTCCTCGACCGCACCAAGGAGCCCGGCGCCATCGGCGAGCCCCTGTATCTGGACGTCTGCTCCGCCTTCATGGAGGCCGGCCGCAGCGCGAAGATCCTCGGCGGCCGCTATGGTCTGAGCTCCAAGGACGTCACCCCCGCCCAGATGAAGGCTGTTTACGACAACATGCTCGGTGAGCAGAAGAACCACTTCACCATCGGCATCAACGACGACGTCACTCACACCTCCCTGCCCATCGGTGAGAACATCGTCACCGCAGGCAAGAGCATCATCTCCTGCAAGTTCTGGGGTCTTGGCGCAGACGGCACCGTGGGCGCCAACAAGAACTCCTGCAAGATCATCGGCGACAACACCGATCAGTATGTCCAGGCCTACTTCCAGTATGACGCCAAGAAGTCCGGCGGCATCACCCGCAGCCACCTGCGCTTCGGCCACGAGCCCATCCGCAGCACCTATTACGTCACCATGGCGGACTTCCTGGCCTGCCACAAGCAGAGCTACATGCACAGCTTCGACATGGTCAGCGAGATCAAGCCCGGCGGCACCTTCCTGCTGAACACCCGCTGGAAGGGCGAGGAGCTGGTGAAGAACCTGCCCAACCGCGCAAAGCGTCTGCTGGCCGAGCGGAACATCAAGTTCTACACCATTGACGCCACCGACATCGCCGAGCAGATCGGTCTGGGCAACCGCACCAGCACCGTGCTCCAGGCCGCATTCTTCAAGCTCTCCGGCGTTCTGCCCATCGACGAGGCCGAGCAGCACATGAAGGACGCCGCCGTGAAGAGCTTCTCCAAGAAGGGCGAGAAGGTCGTGCAGATGAACTTCCAGGCCATCGAGCAGGGCCTGACCGCCATGGTGGAGATCCCCGTGGATCCCGCTTGGAAGGATCTCGAGGATGAGGTTCAGGTGGTGGACGAAAGCCTGCCCGAGTACGTCAAGACCATCCTGATCCCCGCCAACGCCGCCAAGGGCGACGACATCCCCGTCAGCGCCTATGTGGATTACGCCGACGGCGTGATGCCCACCGCCACCGCCAAGTATGAGAAGCGCGGCGTGGCCGACAACGTGCCCGTCTGGAACATCGACAAGTGCATCGGCTGCAACAAGTGCTCCCTGGTCTGCCCCCACGCCGCCATCCGTCCCTTCCTCTTCACCGAGGAGGAGGCCGCCGCGGCTCCCTGCGCCACCAAGGAGGCCAAGGGCAAAGGCTTCGAGGGTCTGCGCTTCCGCATCCAGGTGGACGTCATGGACTGCCAGGGCTGCCGCTCCTGCGCCAACGTCTGCCCGGTGGGCGCGCTCGACATGGCCCACCTGGACGACCAGGTGGACGAGCAGAAGAACTGGGATTACTGCCTGGAGAAGCTCTCCGACAAGCCCAATCCCATGAACCGCTTCAGCTCCAAGGGCAGCCAGTACGAGCAGCCCCTGTACGAGTTCTCCGGCGCCTGCCCCGGCTGCGGCGAGACGCCTTACATCAAGCTCCTCACCCAGCTTTTCGGTGACCGGATGTATGTGGCCAACGCCACCGGCTGCACCCAGGCTGTGGGCTTCTTCGCCCCCGCCTTCCCCCAGGCTGTCACCAAGCGCGGCTTCGGTCCGGCCTTCTCCAACTCCCTGTTTGAGAACAACGCCGAGTTCGCCCTGGGCATGCGTCTGAGCATGGATCAGCTCCGCGCTCAGCTGACGGATCACGCCAAGGCTGCCATCGAGGAGACTGCCGACGCAGATCTGAAAGCCGCTCTGGAAGCCTGGCTGGCCGAGGGCAACGTGGAAGAAAAGACCGTGGAGCTCTCCGACGCGGTCCGCGACGCCCTGGCCAAGTGTGACGAGCACGGCCCCGAGGTGGAGTTCGTCCGCAAGAATACCGACCAACTGACCCGCAAGGCCATCTGGATGTACGGCGGCGACGGCTGGGCCTACGACATCGGCTTCGGCGGTCTGGATCACGTCCTGGCCTCCGGCGCCAACGTCAACGTCCTGGTGGTCGACACTGAGGTTTACTCCAACACCGGCGGACAGGCCTCCAAGGCCACGCCTGTGGGCGCCAGCGCTCAGTTCGCGGCTGCCGGCAAGGCCACGCCGAAGAAGGATCTGGGTCTGATGCTCAGCACCTACGGCTACATCTACGTGGCCCACGTGGCCCTGGGCGCCAACCCCGAGCACCTGATCAAGTGCCTGAAGGAAGCCGCCGCCTACGAAGGCCCCTCCATCGTCATCGCTTACGCCCCCTGCATCAACCACGGCGTGGTCAAGGGCATGGGCAAGAGCATCGAGGAGGAGAAGCTGGCGGTCGAGTGCGGCTACTGGCCTCTGTTCCGCTACAACCCCGAGCTGGCCAAGGAAGGCAAGAACCCGTTCCTGCTGGACTCCAAGGAGCCCAACGGCAAGCTGCGTGAGTACATGATGGGCGAGAACCGCTTCGCCGGTCTGGTCCGCACCTTCCCGGAGATCGCTGAAAAGCTCTTCGCCGAGGCTGAGACCCAGTGCGCCGAGCGCTATGCCATGTATCAGAAGAAGGCCAACGAGCCGGTGTAATTCCACTCGGAAGCTGAAACCGAATAGAACCATCTCCCCGGTGCTTCGGCACCGGGGAGAATTTTGATGGCGGAGGTTAAATTGGAGTTTAACTGCCAGACCCACATGGCTCGCCCTTTGGGAGAGCTGGCGCGAGCTTGCGAGCGACTGAGAGGGTTTTGCCGGATGAAGAATGCAGTTAAATCAACGCGTCAGAAGTGAT
>CAMHPQ010000044.1 GCA_946187035.1 uncultured Clostridia bacterium
GACCCCGCCCTACGGTGAATCATTGAAACGCCTCGACAAACTATTTTCTGAAAAACTCATTTAATTCCAAACTACTTCGAAACCGGAAGGAATAGTATTTGACATGAAATTCATTCTTGCTTCCGCGTCGCCGAGGCGTCGGGAGCTGATGGAAATGCTGCGGGTGTCTCCGCTGGAAATCCGGCCCGCAAAAGGGGAGGAGCACCCGGACCCCGGCTTGAACGGGGAAGAGACCGCGGCGGCCCTCTCCAGACAGAAATGCGCCGAGGTGGCACAATCCGCCGATCCGGAGGACGTGGTCATCGCGGCGGACACGGTGGTCTGGCTGGAGAATACCATCTTCGGCAAGCCCCACGACCACGACGACGCGGTGCGGATGCTCTCCGCCCTCTCCGGCAGGAGCCACACGGTCTATACCGGCGTCACCATCTCCCGCGGCGGCCGGATGATCACCGAGGTGGAAGCCTCTGACGTGCGCTTCCGGGAACTCACCATGGAGGAGATCGAGGCCTACATCGCCACCGGCGAGCCCATGGACAAGGCCGGGGCCTACGGGGCACAGGGCTATGCGTCCCTCTTCGTGGAGGCCATCGACGGCGACTTTTTCAACGTCATGGGACTGCCGCTGTGCAGACTGGGGCAAATGCTGAAAAAAATCGGCATTTCCTTGATTTGACGACACAAAGCTTGCTTTGTGTCGAAAGGAAGAACGGGGAAACGGATATGCAGCCGCCGAGCGAAGCGAGACTGCGAAATGAAGCGCGCCCGTTCTGACGCGGGACTGCCGCTGTGCAGACTGGGGCAAATGCTGAAAAAAATCGGCATTTCTCTGATTTGATGCTTACAAATCTCATTTAGGAGATCAGGATTTTGAACTGGAAAACTTTTCTCAAACAAACAGGCGTCCGCTTTCTGGCGGTGGTGGTTGCGGCGGTGCTGGTGGTAGCGCTGCTCCACGGGCTGCTGGGCGGCAAGGCGGGCTTCCTCACCAATCTGGACGGCAAGCTCCGCGAGCCGTTCCAGCAGGCTGCGTCTACGGCGGCGGGCTGGCTGGAGGGCCTCTACGGCTCGGTCTATAAATACGACCAGCTCCAGGCGGAGAACGACGCTCTGCGCAACCAGCTGGCTGAGGAAAAGCAGAAGGTGCGGGACGCCGAGGAGGCCGTGGAGGAAAACGAGCGCCTCCGGGAGCTCTTGAACTTCAGCCAGCGGCACACGGACTTTAAATTGGAGTCCGCCAAGGTCGTGGGCTATACCGCCTCCAACTGGTCTGCCACCCTGACCATCAGCAAGGGCAGCGAGTCTGAGCTGGAGGTGGGCGACAGCGTCATCACCGAGGGCGGCAACCTGGTGGGACAGATCATCGAGGTCGGCTCCGGCTGGGCCACGGTGCGCACGGTCATCGACGTGGACATCAGCGTGGGCGGCTACGTCTCCAACTCCGGCGCCACCGGCATGGTGGTGGGCGACTATACCCTCATGCAGGACGGCTGCGCCAAGCTGGGCTATCTGGCAGAGGGCGTGAGCCTCTTCGCCGGGGACACCGTGCTCACCAGCGGCAAGGGCGGCGCCTTCCCCGCGGGCCTGATTGTGGGCTCTGTGGCCGAGGTGCGCAGCGACGCAGGCGGTCAGGAGACCTACGGCGTCGTGCAGCCCGCCTGCGACCTGAACACGCTGGTGCAGGTCTTTATCATCAAGAATTTTGACATTGTGGAGTAACGCAAATGTGGCGTGATCTGGTAAACAAGGAGAAAATTTGGCGGGGACTGCTGCTGGCGCTCTATCTGATCCTGACGGTGCTGCTGCAGAACACGGCCTTCGCGCGGTTCCGGCTTCTGGGGGTCCACGCTTTGATCCTGCCGGCGGTGGTGGTGGCGACTGCCATGTTCCACGGGCCGGTGTGGGGCGGCGTGTTCGGCCTCTGCGCGGGCCTTCTGGGGGACATGGGCTTTCCGGAGACCACGGTGCTGTTTCTGGTGCTGCTGCCCCTTCTGGGCTTCGCCGCCGGGATGCTGTCGGAGCATCTTTTGAGCCGGACCCTGCCGGGATTTCTGGCCCAGGCGCTGGCGGCCCTGCTGATCGTCGGCTTCGTCCAGGCGGTGAAGCTCTGGATCTTCAAAAATGCGGGCTTCGGTCTGCCCATGCTCACCATGCTCAAGCAGACCCTGATCTCTCTGCCGTTTTCCATCCCGTTTTTCTATATCAGCCGCGCGGCATCCAGAAGGGCCCGCCGCGTGTGAGATAAAAGGAGCAATCTATGGATAAAACCATCCGCCCGGGGCGGATTGCCGGCATGGCGCTGCTGATGGCGGTGCTGCTGGTGATCTTCTTCGTGGCGATCTACAAGCTGCAGATCATCGACGGCGCGGCTTATTATGAGGAGAGCCTCAACAGCGTTACCACCACCCAGCGGGTGAAAGCGGCCAGAGGCAACATTCTGGACCGCTATGGCCGGGTGCTGATCTCCAACGTGAGCCAGAACAGCCTGACCCTGAACGCCGAGGATCTGCTCAGCCAGGAGGACCCCAACGCCGCCATTTTGAAGATGGTGCAGATCGTCACCGACCACGGGGACGAATACACTGACACCCTGCCGGTGACGCTGGCACCGCCCTTTGAATACACCGAAATGACCGATCTCCAGCGGAAGCTGCTGGACGACTATCTGGATTACTACGGTCTCAGCACCGACGCCTCCGCCGTGGAGCTCATGAGCCTCTTCCGGCAGAAGTTCGAGATCGACAACAGCTACACCGCCGAGCAGATGCGGACCATCGCGGGCATCCGCTACGAGCTCCGGATCCGCTATATCACCCCCACGGCGGACTATATCTTCGTCAAGGATGCCAGCATGGACCTGATCTCCTCTCTGATGGAGAACAACGTCCGCGGCTTCGAGGTCATCACCTCCTATTCCAGACAGTACAACACCACCCTGGCCCCCCACATCCTGGGCTACACCGGCCTCATGAACCCGGAAGAGTATGAGACCTACAAGCAGCAGGGCTACTCCATGGACGCCGTGGTGGGCAAGGAGGGCGCGGAGTACGCCTTCGAGCAGTACCTCCACGGCACCGACGGCGTGGCCCTTGTGACCAAGAACGCCGAGGGCACCATTACGGGCCGCACCTACACCACCGAGCCGGTGCCGGGCAACAACGTGAGTCTCACCATCGATCTGGATCTCCAGGCCGCGGCGGAAAAGGCTTTGGAAAACGGCATCCTCAAGATGCGGGCCGACGCGGAGTATAAGCCCAACGTGGCCACCGGCGGCGCGCTGGTGATCGTGGACGTAAAGACCGGCGAGCCTCTGGCCATGGCCAGCTACCCCACCTTCGACCTGACTACCCTGTTCGAGGGAGAAAACTTCGCCAATCTGAGCAAAGATACCTCCTCTCCGATGTTCAACCGCTGCACCATGGGCGTCTACGAGCCGGGCTCCACCTTCAAGCCCTGTACCGCCATGGCGGGCCTCACCGAGGGTGTCATCGGCTTGAACGACTATATCACCTGCACCGGTATCTTCGATAAATACGGCGACACCGGTTACAGCCCCAAGTGCTGGGTCTATCCCGGCGCCCACGGAGCAGACAACGTCACCGAGGCCATCCGCGATTCCTGCAACGTGTTCTTCTATACCGTGGGCGACCGGCTCAAGGCCTCCACCCTGGCGAAGTACGCCGCGGCCTTCGGCTTGGGCGAGCACACCGGCATCGAGCTGCCGGAATATGTGGGCCGCATGGACTCCCCGGATGTGAAAAAGCAGCTGGAGGGCACCAGCTGGTACGCCGGCGACGGTCTGCAGGCCGCCATCGGTCAGGGCCGCAGCCAGTTCACTCCGCTGCAACTGGCGGAATACTGCGCCACCGTGGCAAACGGCGGCACCCGGCACTCCGCATCCCTGCTGAAATCCGCCAGAACCTATGACTATTCCGAGCAGGTGGCCGAGGCCCAGCATGAGGTTTTGAGCACCGTGGATTCCGACTGGGCCAACTGGCAGGCGGTGCAGCAGGGCATGTACCTGGTGGCGAACCACCCCGACGGCTCCGCCTACAAGACCTTCGGCGGGTACTATCCCACCGTGGCCGCCAAGACCGGCACTGCCCAGATCGGCGACGGCAAGGTCAACAACGCCATCTTCATCTGCTATGCGCCCTATGAGGATCCCCAGGTGGCCATCTCCGTGGTGGTGCAGAACGGTACCGCCGGCGCCAACATCGCCCCCATCGCCAAGGAATTTCTGGATTCCTACTTCACTGTGAAAACCGTCAATTTCTCGGTGGAAGCCGAGTTGTCCATTTTGCCGTAAGGAACCGCCGCGCCGGAGAGAAGCCCGGCGTTTCCGCCCGCCCTCCAGAGAGAAAGGAGAATGTACATGAACATTGCGCTCATCGCACACGACAGGAAAAAAGAACTCATGGTGCAGTTCTGCATCGCCTACTGCGGCATCCTCGCCAAGCACAATCTGTGCTCCACCAGCACCACCGGACGGCTGATCGCCGAGGCGACGGGCCTGCCGATCCAGACCTATCTGCATTCGTCTCAGGGCTGCCAGCAGATCGACGCCCGCATCAGCTACAACGAAATCGACCTGGTGCTGTTCTTTGCCGACGCCGACCACGAGACCGGCTTCGACGAGGTCAACCGCATGGCGCGCCTGTGCGACCAGCGTCAGATCCCCTTTGCCAGCAACGTGGCCACCGCCGAGGTCTTGATCCTGGGCCTCAGCCGCGGCGATCTGGACTGGAGAGACATCGTCAATCCCAAAAAATAGTTTGGAGTTTATCGTTTTATCAGCGATTTAAAAGAGAACCCGTAGGGGAGGGGCTTGCCCCTCCCGCAGATTCAGCGCAGTTTATAAACGGGAGGGGCAAGCCCCTCCCCTACGGTGTATATGTTATAGTAAGGAAGTAAGAAAACATGTTTCAAAACCGAACCCATAATTGCAATGAACTGAGAATCGAGAACGTCGGCGAGAAGGTCCGACTGGTCGGCTGGATGGAGAACGTCCGCGAGGTCGGTCAGAATCTGGCCTTCGTGGTGCTCCGCGATTTCTACGGCACCAGCCAGGTGGTCATCGAGACCGAGGAGATGCTCAAGGTGGTCAAGCCCCTGAACAAGGAGAGCACCATCGCCGTGGAGGGCGTCGTCCGGGAGCGTGCCAGCAAGAACCCCAAGCAGGCCACCGGCGACATCGAGGTGGTCCCGGAGAAGATCGAGATCCTGGGCCGCTGCCGCTACAACGAGCTGCCCTTTGAGGTCAATCGCAGCCGCGACGCCGACGAGGCCCTGCGTCTGAAGTACCGCTATCTGGACCTGAGAAACCCCGCCGTGAAGCAGAACATCATCCTCCGCTGCAACGTGGTCTCCGCCCTGCGGCAGGCCATGACCGAGCACGGATTTTTGGAGATCACCACCCCCATCCTCACCGCCTCCAGCCCCGAGGGCGCAAGAGACTATCTGGTGCCTGCCCGCAAGCATCCGGGCAAGTTCTACGCCCTGCCCCAGGCGCCCCAGCAGTTCAAACAGCTGCTGATGACCGCGGGCTTTGACCGGTATTTCCAGATCGCCCCCTGCTTCCGCGATGAGGACGCCCGCGGCGACCGCAGCCCCGGCGAGTTCTACCAGCTGGATATGGAGATGGCCTTCGCCGATCAGGACGACGTGTTCGCGGTGCTGGAGGACGTGCTGCCGCCGATCTTCGCCAAGTACGGCAAGTACGACATCGCCTCCGAGGCGCCCTTCCGCCGGATTCCCTTCAACGAGGCCATGGAGCGCTACGGCTCCGATAAGCCCGACCTGCGCATCGATCTGGAGGTGCAGGACATGACCGCCCTGGTGCAGGACAGCGAGTTTGCCCCCTTCCAGGACGGCGCGGTGGTCAAGGCCGTCGTGGTGCCTGACTGCAGCCTGGCCCGCAAGGCGGTGGACAAGCTCTGCGCCGATGTGGAGGTTCAGGCCGGTCAGAAGCCCTATTGGTTCAAGGTGGACGAGCAGGGCAACTTCGCTGGCGGCATTTCCAAGTTCCTTGCGGACAAGCACGACGAAGTGGTGGAGGCCCTGGGCCTGAAGCCCGGCTGCTTCGTGGGCGTCACCGCCGGCAAGAAGACCGCCGCCCAGAAGACCGCCGGTGTCCTGCGTCAGAAGCTGGGCGCCGCCGTCCCCGGCCACATGGACGTGGAGCGGTACGAGTTCTGCTGGATTGTGGACTTCCCCATGTACGAGATCGGCGAGGAATCCGGCGAGCTGGAGTTCTGCCACAACCCCTTCTCCATGCCCAACGGCGGTCTGGAGATCCTGGAAAAGGCCGAGCGCGGCGAGGTGGACCCGCTGGATATCTACGCCTTCCAGTACGATCTGGTCTGCAACGGCGTGGAGCTCAGTTCCGGCGCAGTGCGGAACCACGATCCCGAGATCATGGTCAAGGCCTTCGAGATGGTGCGTCTGGGTGAGGACGACGTGAAGGCCAAGTTCCCGGCCATGTACAACGCCTTCTGCTACGGCGCGCCTCCCCACGCCGGCATCGCCCCGGGCGTGGACCGCATGGTCATGCTGCTGGCGGGTGAGGACTCCATCCGTGAGATCATCCCCTTCCCCATGAACAAGAACGCTCAGGATGTCATGATGGGCGCCCCGAGCACGGTCGAGCAGAAGCAGCTGGACGAGCTGCACATCGCTCTGGTTCCCGTGGAGGAATAACACATATTAATATATACGCCCCTGCTGTGGTTTTCTGCAGCAGGGGTTCAAATTTCAGTTTAGCGGTCTGTTGGATCCTGCGGAAAACTAAAATAGAATGTCATTGCGAACCAGTGACCGATGTCACTGGTGTGGCAATCCGCATCCCCCGGCGGCGGAGTATAGACTCGCAGAACATTGAGAAAGAACGAATTCGCCTAATACGCTGCTATGATTCAATCTGCACCGCAAGAGAACGGATTGCCACAGGTGTGCGCACTGGTTCGCAATGACAAGCTTTAAGTCTGGCAGACAACCTCCAATTTCAAACGCTCTGGACTTGCCGACAAAACTATGCTAGAATAGATTGAAAATCAACAGGGGAGGGCGGGTTATGCTTTCCAAAATTCAATCCCTGGGGTGCCAGGGCGTGGGCGGCTACGGCGTCAGCGTGGAGTGCTACGTGACCAACGGGCTTCCGAAGTTCGACGTGGTAGGCCTGCCGGACTCCGCGGTGAAGGAGGCCCGGGAGCGGGTGCGCGCCGCCATCAAAAACAACGGCATGCGCTTTCCCGTCAGCCATCTGACCGTGAATCTGGCCCCAGCGGACATGCGCAAGGCGGGCACCCTCTACGACCTGCCCATGCTGATCGGCATTCTCTCCGCCACCGGGGAGCTGCGAACCCCGCCCAAAACCCAGGCCTTTTTCGGGGAGCTCAGTCTCGCCGGAGAGGTGCGTCCGGTGCCGGGGGCTCTGCCCATGGCCCTGGCTGCGGCGCGGCAGGGGATCGAGGAGCTGTTCGTCCCCGCGGAAAACGCCGCCGAGGCCGCCTTCGTCACGGAGGTCACGGTCTACCCGGTGAAAAACGTGATGCAGCTGGTCTACCACCTGCGGGGAGACCGGAGAATCGAGCCCGCCAGCCCGCCGAAGCCGGAGTCCGTGGAGGATTTCCCGCTGGACTTCTCCGAGGTCAAGGCCCAGGAGAACGTAAAGCGCGCCCTGGAGGTGGCGGCTGCCGGCGGTCACAACGTCCTCCTGATCGGGCCTCCCGGCGCGGGCAAGAGCATGCTGGCCAAACGGCTGCCCTCCATTCTTCCCGCCATGCAGCGCAGAGAGATGCTGGAGTCCACTGAGATCCACTCTGTGGCGGGCTTTACCGACCACAAAAATCCCATCGTCAGCCAGCGTCCCTTCCGGGCGCCCCACCACACGGTGTCCCCGGTGGCCATGTCCGGCGGCGGCACCAGTTTGAAGCCGGGGGAGATGAGTCTCGCCCACAACGGCGTGCTGTTTCTGGACGAGCTGCCGGAGTTCCCCAATCAGGTGCTGGAGACCATGCGCCAGCCCCTGGAGGACGGGGAGATCACCATCTCCCGCGCCGTGGGCAGCGTCACCTATCCCAGCCGGTTCATGCTGGTCTGCGCCATGAACCCCTGCAAGTGCGGCTGGTACGGCCACCCCTCGGGCCGATGCAAGTGCAGCCCCAACGAGGTCAGAAAATACCACAGCCGGATCTCCGGCCCGCTGCTGGATCGGATGGATCTGATCGTGGAGGTGCCGGCCCTGGAGTTCGACGATCTGAAGGACAAGCCCTCCGGTGAGCCCTCCGCCGCCATCCGCCAGCGGGTGGACAAGGCCAGAGCCGTCCAGCGAAAGCGGTATCAGAATTCCGCAACGGTCTGCAACGCCCAGATGGGGCCCAGAGAGCTGACCGCCGCCTGCAGCCTGTCCGAGGACTGTGAAAAACTGATGCAGCAGGCCTACGACGCCATGGGTCTCACCGCCCGAAGCTATGACCGGATCCTGAGAGTCGCCAGAACCATCGCGGATCTGGCCGGCGCGGCGTCCATCGAGCCCCAGCATCTGGCCGAGGCCATCCAGTACCGCACCTACGATCTGGACGCCGGATTATAAAACCGAAAGACACACTCTGTTTCCGCGGAGTGTGTCTTTTTCGGTGAAATGCCGGCAAAAGTGGGGAAGAACAATCAGGATTGATGCGGAATGAGATCGAAAGTGGGGAACCTGTGTCGAAGCGGTTGATTTCCCTATGATTCTGTGGTATAATATCCAAACCATTCTGAATTTCATTTCTCCAGGAAAGGAGCTGAAATCCATGACGAAACGATTCCTCGCCCTTCTGCTGGCGGCGCTGATGGCGTTCACCCTCTGCGCCTGCGGGAAGGAGACGGCTCCGCCGGAACCCACATCCACACCGGAGCCGGAGCTCATCTGGCCCACCACCTACTGTCTCGGCGCGAAGCCCGCGTCTCTGGACCCGGCGATGTACGCCTCCTCGGAGGACGCCACCTATCTGGTGAACCTCTATTCCGGCCTGGTGGGCTATCGGCTCAACGGCGCCGGGGCAGCGGAGCTCACCGCCGACATCTGCGAGAGTCTGCCGGGGGCCCAGGTGAACGACAAGGGCCTGCCTTACTATGAATTCCATCTGCGGGAGGGGCTCAAGTGGTCCGACGGCTCAGACCTCACGGCGGAGGACTTCATCTATTCCTGGAACCGGGTGCTGGCCATGCCGGACGCGGACGAGCGGTATCTGCTGGACTGCATCAACGGTTATGACCAGGGGCGTCTGGATCTGAAGGCCTCGGAGGACGGCAGAACCCTGACGGTGACGCTGGCCTTCTCGGAGCCCAATTTCTTCAAAATCCTCGCAAACCCGGTGTTCTATCCGGTGAAAAAATCCGCCGTAGACACCGGCGCGGACTGGAGCCTCAGCCAGGAGACGCTGATCACCAGTGGCCCCTTCCGGGCGACGCACCTGAGCGACACGGAGATGCTTCTGGCGCGAAACGAGCAGTACTGGGACGCGGGAAACGTCACTGCCGAGGTGCTGCGCTTCGACTTCACCAACGATCCCGACGAGGCCCTGAACGGCTTCCTCCAGGGCCGCTATGCGCTGGCGGACGCCCTGCCCTCAGAGCAGCTTTTGAAGCTGCGGGAGGAACATGCCGAGGCCTACCACACCGCGCCGAAGCTGGGCACCTACAGCCTCTGCTTCAACCTGAACGACCCCGCCCTGGCGGCGTTCACCGAGGAGGAGCGGGTGCAGATCCGCACGGCCCTGAGCCTGCTCATTGACCGGGATTACATCTGCGAGGCCATCGCCAAGGCCGGCCAGCTCCCGGCGGCCTCCTACGTGCCCGAGGGCATCACCGACGCCGACGGCAGCAGCTTCGCTTCCCACAACGGCCCCGATGGAGAGGGCGGCGGCTACTACGCCGTGGGCGTGGCGGACTACGAGGACAACTGCAAGCAGGCCGTCAAGCTTTTGAAGGCCGCGGCCAAGTCCTCCGGCAAGTTCACCGTCTCCGACAGCGGACGCTGCAAGGGCTTCCCGGCCCTCAGCTACCTGACCAGCGACTCCACCGGCCACGTGGACATCGCAAACTACTTGCGGGATCTGTACGCCGACTACGGCATCACCCTGAACGTCTCCTCGGTGAATATGACCACCTTCCTGGCCGAGCGGGAGAAGGGGGACTACTCCATCATCCGCCACAGCTGGACCGCGGACTACGACGACCCGCTGCTGTTTTTGATGCTCTGGAGCACCAGCAGCAACAGCATCGGTCTGGGCTGGGGCCAGCACGCCCAGTATCACGGCTACAGCGCCAGCATCGGCGGGGAGGACCGCAGCGGGCTCACCTGGATGGAGAGCTACGACGGCCTGCTCTACTCCATCCAGGGCGCCGCCGACCCCAGAGAGCGTTCCCGCATGACCCATGCGCTGGAGACCCTGCTCATGAGCACCGGGGCGGTCTGCCCGCTGTATTTCTATACGGACGTCTATCTCTGTTCCTCGGAGCTGGACGGCATGTATCTGGGCCCCAACGGCGCCAAGTATTTCCGCGGCGTCACCACCCACGAGGGGAACGCGGCGGCCCTGGCCCTCATGGCGGAGGCCAGCCCCAACCCGTAGTTTGCAAAAATCGCCGAAAAATATCGAATATTTGAAGTATGCTCCCGCCGAAACCACCGGCGGGAGCGGCTTTTTTCGTGGTATTTCAAGGGCTGGAGGGATTGTGCAACTTTTGTGACTTCGCCACAAAATGTGGCGAAGTCACTTGACATAAGACACTAGATGTAGTATTCTAGCGATGTTAATTAGATCAGGAAATACACATTTTTCACCCGGTTTCGTTCATAGTGAACAACCGGCAAGGGGAATTCAGAGGAGAACATCATGAAAATCATCAAAAGAAACGGCGCAGAGGTCGCCTTCGACATCTCAAAAATTCTCATGGCCGTCACCAAGGCCAACAACGCGGTGGACGAGTCCGTCCGCATGACCGCCAAGCAGATCCAGCGCATCGCCGAGAGCGTGGAGCTGAGCTGCCAGGAGTTGGGCCGCAGCGCCGCCGTGGAGGAGATCCAAGACATGGTCGAGAAGCAGATCATGGCCCACGGCGCCTTTGAAGTGGCGAAGGCCTACATCACCTATCGCTACACCCGCAGCCTGGTCCGTCAGGCCAACACCACCGACGACCGCATCCTCAGCCTCATCGAGTGCAACAACGAGGAGGCCAAGCAGGAGAACTCCAACAAGAACCCGGTGGTGAACTCCACCCAGCGCGACTACATGGCCGGCGAGGTCAGCCGCGACATCACCGAGCGTCTGCTGCTGCCCCAGGACATCGTGGAGGCCAACGAGGCGGGCATCATCCACTTCCATGACTCCGACTACTTTGCCCAGCACATGCACAACTGCGATCTGGTGAACCTGGAGGACATGCTCCAGAATGGCACCGTCATCACCGGCACCCTGATTGAGCGGCCCCACAGCTTCTCCACCGCCTGCAACATCGCCACCCAGATCATCGCCCAGGTGGCCTCCAACCAGTACGGCGGCCAGAGCATCAGCCTGACCCACCTGGCCCCCTTCGTGGAGGTCAGCCGCCAGAAGATCCGCAAGGACGTTGTCACCGAGCTGAAGAATCTGGGCGTGGTGCCTGCGGAGGGCGTGGTGGACGAGATGGTGGAAAAGCGCGTCCGGGAGGAGATCCAGCGCGGCGTGCAGACCATCCAGTATCAGGTCGTCACCCTGCTGACCACCAACGGTCAGGCCCCCTTCGTCACGGTCTACATGTACCTGGGCGAGGCGGAAAACGAGCAGGAGCGCCACGACCTGGCCATGATCATCGAGGAGACCCTGCGCCAGCGCTATCAGGGCGTGAAGAACGAGAAAGGCGTCTGGGTTACGCCCGCCTTCCCGAAGCTGATCTACGTCCTGGAGGAGGACAACATCCATGAGGACAGCGAGTACTGGTATCTCACGGAGCTGGCCGCCAAGTGCACCGCCAAGCGCATGGTGCCGGACTACATCTCCGAGAAGGTCATGAAGGAGCTCAAGGGCGGCGACGTCTACACCTGCATGGGCTGCCGCAGCTTCCTGACCCCCGACCGGTTCACCGACGCGGGCGTGGGCAACATCGCCAACGCCGGCAACTACGTCCCCGGAAAGCACAAGTATTATGGACGCTTCAACCAGGGCGTCGTCACCATCAACCTGCCCGACGTGGCCCTCTCCTCCGGCGGCAACATGGAGAAGTTCTGGAAGATCTTCGACGAACGTCTGGATCTCTGTTATCGGGCGCTGCTCTGCCGCCACGAGCGTCTGAAGGGCACCCTCTCCGACGCGGCCCCCATCCTCTGGCAGTACGGCGCTCTGGCCCGTCTGGAGAAGGGCGAGCCCATCGACAAGCTGCTCTATAATGGCTATTCCACCATCTCTCTGGGCTACGCCGGCCTCTATGAGTGCGTCAAGTACATGACCGGCAAGTCTCACACCGATCCCTCCGCCACGCCCTTCGCCCTGGAGGTCATGCAGCACATGAACGACGCTTGCAAGGCGTGGAAGGCCAAGCACAACATCGACTTCTCTCTCTACGGCACCCCGCTGGAGAGCACTACCTACAAGTTCGCCAAGGCTCTGCAGAAGCGCTTCGGCGTCATCGAGGGCATCAGCGACAAGGGCTACATCACCAACAGCTACCATGTCCACGTCACCGAGGAGATCGACGCCTTCAAAAAGCTGGAGTTTGAGGCCAAGTTCCAGGCCCTCAGCCCCGGCGGCGCCATCAGCTACGTGGAAGTGCCCAACATGCAGAACAACATTCCCGCCGTGCTGGAGGTCATGAAGTTCATCTATGACCACATCATGTACGCCGAGCTGAACACCAAGAGCGACTACTGCCAGGTCTGCGGCTACGACGGAGAGATCCAGATCGAGGAAGAGGACGGCAAGCTGATCTGGCGCTGCCCCTGCTGCGGCAACACCGATCAGGACAAGATGAACGTCGCCCGCCGCACCTGCGGTTACATCGGCACCCAGTTCTGGAACCAGGGCCGCACCCAGGAGATCAAGGACCGGGTCCTGCATCTGTAAGCAACTGAAATCCAACAAGGGGCTGTGGCTCAGGTTCACAGCCCCTTGCGCGTGGAAGAGGAGGGGAGCCCATGGATCTTCGCTGTCCCCATTGCGGCGAGCCGGTGAAGGCCAGCATGAAAATCTGCCCCCGCTGTGAGGCGGAGCTGATCCAGCCCAGATCCAGAAAGCCGCAGACCATCAACGAGCTGCAGCAGTACTGCACGCTGAAAAACATCCCCCTGGAGAAGCTGCGGTTCTTCATTGGTGAGGATTATAAGGAGCCCAAGGCCTTCGGCATCTACCAGAAGGACAACGGCGACTTCGTGGTCTATAAAAACAAGGCCGACGGCACCCGCGCCATCCGCTACGAGGGGCCGGACGAGGCCCGCGCCGTGAACGAGATCCTCCAGAAGCTCCAGAGCGAGGTGGAGCTCCGCAGACAGAAAAAGGGCGTCCCCACCAGAAAGCGGAAGAAAACCGGCATCGGCAGCACGATCCTGGGCATGCTGATCACGGTGGTGGTCGCGGCCTTCATCGCCATCGGGGCGCTGGTTTTTCAGCACGCAAACCCCAGCCGCGGCTACTATTATTACGACGAGAATTATTACTACTACCAGAACGACTCCTGGTATTGGTATGACGAGGACTGGTATCCCGTCGAAGTGGACGAGACCCTGGAGGACAACTACGGCGACTACTGGATCGAGGACGGCTATGACGCCACCTACGGCGTGGCACCCTTCTCCGACAGCGAGTACTATCAGGAGTACGACGATTCCGACTGGGATGACTGGGACGATGACTGGGGCGACGACGATTGGGACGACTGGGATACCGACGACACAGACTGGGATTCGGATTGGTGAACTATGAACTACGGAGAAATCAAAAAATGTGACATTGCAGACGGGCCGGGCGTGCGGGTGACGCTGTTCGTCTCCGGCTGCACCAACCACTGCAAGGGCTGCTTCCAGCCGCAGACCTGGGACTTCGATTTCGGCAAGCCCTTCACCGGGGAGACGGAGCAGATCATCTTCGACGAGCTGGATAAGCCCTTCATCTGCGGCCTGACCCTCCTGGGCGGCGACCCCTTCGAGCCCCAGAACCAGAGAGCCCTGGTGCCTTTCCTGCACAAGGTGCGGGAGCGGTATCCGGACAAGACCATCTGGGCCTACTCCGGCTTCACCCTGGACGGTCATCTGCTCAAGGACGGCTCTCACCCCCGCTGCGAGGTGACGGACGAGATGCTCTCCATGGTGGACGTGCTGGTGGACGGCCCCTTCGTGGAGGAGCAGAAGGACATCCGCCTGCGGTTCCGGGGCTCCGCCAACCAGCGGCTCATCGACATGAACGAGACGAGAAAACAGGGCCATATCGTCCTGTGGGAGGGAAACTGATGCAGATCCAGATTCAGAAGCTCAGAGAGAGCGCAAAGCTTCCCCATCGGGGCTCCGAGTACGCCGCGGGCTATGACCTCTATGCCGCCCCGGCGGACGAAAAGGAGATCACCATCGCCCCCCACACCACCGCCATGATCGGCACCGGTCTGGCCGTGGCCATCCCGGCGGGCTACTTCGGCGGCGTCTTTGCCAGAAGCGGACTCGCCTCCAAGCAGGGCCTGCGTCCTGCCAACTGCGTGGGCGTCATTGACGCGGACTATCGCGGCGAGTGCACCGTGGCCCTCCACAACGACACCGACGAGCCCCGCACCATCGCCCCCGGGGAGCGGATCGCCCAGTTGGTGATCCTGCCGTTTCTGGAGGTGGACTTCCAGCAGCGGGACTCCCTCCCGGAGACCGACCGCGGCGCCGGCGGCTTCGGCAGCACGGGATTGTAAGCCCACGGAAACTGGTGCTTGAGATATTGATAATTGCTTATGAGAATACTTGGAATAAAGCTGCGAACAATGGA
>CAMHPQ010000045.1 GCA_946187035.1 uncultured Clostridia bacterium
TCGTGGTCTCCTCCCAGGTGGAGCGCAGCCACTTCCAGAACCTGGAGAACTGCAAAAACATGCTCCGCGCCCGTCTGGCCGAAATCAAGGAGCGCGAGCATCTGGAGAAAATCTCCGACATCAAGGGCGTCCAGATGAAGATCGAGTGGGGCAGCCAGATCCGCAACTACGTGTTCATGCCCTACACCTTGGTCAAAGACACCCGCACCGGCTTTGAAAACGGCAACGTGCAGGCGGTCATGGACGGGGATCTGGACGGGTTCATCAACGCCTATCTCAGCATGAACGCGGGGCAGAGCAATGGATGATTTGAGAGAGATTCAGATCGAATCTGAAAAAATATACGAAGGCAAGATCCTGGACTTTTATCGGGACACGGTGCGGCTCCCCAACGGGCACAGTGCCACGCGAGAGCTGGTGCGCCACAACGGCGCCGTGGCCATCGTGCCGCTGCTGGATGACGGCAGGGTGATCGTGGAAAAGCAGTTTCGCTATCCCCACGACGAGGTGATTGTGGAGATCCCCGCCGGGAAGCTGGACGGCCCCGACGAGATTCCCGAAGAGGCCGCGAGACGCGAGCTCCGGGAAGAGACCGGCATCGAGGCGAAGGAGCTGATCCCGCTGGGGCCCTTCTACCCCACCGCCGCCTACTCCACCGAGACCATCTGGATGTATCTGGCCAAAGGCCTCACCTTCGGCGAGCAGAAGCTGGACGACGACGAGTTTCTGAACGTGGAGACCATGCCGCTGGAGGATCTGGTCAAGGACGTCCTCGCCGGCAGGGTGCCCGACGGCAAGACCCAGGCCGCCATTCTCAGAGTCTGGGCCATGGAACAAAAATAACAAACACCACCGGAATGGAGCGATCCAAACCGGTGGTTTTTTCGTGGAGTGTAGAGTTTAAAGGTTCAAATACTAGTTTATCGAGCTGTTGCGAGGCAGGATGTGGAATGACCACCAATCTAAAATGGTGTCATTGCGAACCAGTGCGCACACTGGTGTGGCAATCCGTTCTCTTGCGGTACAGACTGATAAAATGCAAAATGATGGGCGAATTCGTTTTGTCTCAACGTTCTGGGAGTCACAACACCGCCGTCGGGGGATGCGGATTGCCACGCCAGATGACGTCGGTCACTGGCTCGCAATGACATCCTATTTTAGCGCTTTGCAAAACCCAACTGCCCGATAAACTCCAATTTTCCATTCTTCTTCTATTATTTCTCGCAAAGGGATTGACACATCCTCTCTCCTGTGGTATGATTTGTATAACAAATCATACTTTTGGAGTTGATGAAAATGAAAAAACCGAAGGGTAAATACGCCTGGAGCGTCACGGTGGGCTCGAAGGGGCAGATCGTGATCCCCAAGGAGGCGCGGGAGATCTTCCACATCCAGCCCGGCGACACGCTGCTGCTGCTGGGCGATCAGGAGCAGGGCATCGCAATCCCGCCGAAATCCCTGTTTTCCGATGTGATGTCCCGCATCTTTCCTGCGCCGAAAGCGGAAGATTCGGAGGAGGAATGACCATGGCGATTCTGGAGGTTTCCGGACTCAGGAAACAGTACCCGGCCTTTCTTTTAGAGGATGTGACCTTCTCTCTGGAGCCGGGCCGCATCATGGGGCTCATTGGCCGCAACGGCGCCGGCAAGACCACCACGCTGAAGTCCATCTTCCATCTGGTGCATCCGGACGCCGGTGAGATTCGGATCTTCGGTCTGCCCATGCCCGACAAGGAACGGGAGATCAAGCAGCGGATCGGCTATGCCGGCGGCGCGGTGGACTACTACAAACGGAAAAAACTCCGGGACATCGTGGCCGTGACCCGCACATTCTATGAAAACTGGGACGACGCGGCCTACCGGAAGTATTCTGCCGCATTCTCGCTGGACGAGAACAAAACGCCGCTGCAGCTGTCCGAGGGCATGCGGGTGAAGTTCAGTCTGACCCTTGCCCTGTCCCACCGGGCGGAGCTGCTGATTCTGGATGAACCCACCAGCGGTCTCGACCCGGTATCGAGGGCGGAGCTGCTGGACACCTTCCTGTTTTTGAAGGAGCAGGGCGTGAGCATTCTGTTCTCCACCCACATCACCACGGATCTGGAGAAGTGCGCGGACGACATCACCTATCTCGCCCGCGGAAAGCAGATTGCCTCTCAGCCGCTGCAGGCCTTTCTGGCGGCGCACGGCGGCAAATCGCTGGAGGAAATCATGGTGGAATATGAAAAGGAGTCGCTGCATGAAAAACTTGCTGAGTAAAGAGTTCCGGCTGGCGGCCTCGCCTCTGGCCTACTGGTTTCTGCTGGCGGCGCTGATGACCATGCTGCCGGGCTACCCGATTTTGATGAGCGCGTTTTTCATCTGCTTCGGCGTGTTCCACTCCTTCCAGAACGCCAGAGAGGCCAACGACATCCTATACTCCGTGCTGCTGCCGGTGCGAAAGCGGGACATCGTAAGGGCAAAGTTTGCATTCACCTGTGTGATTCAGATGATCGGCTTTCTGCTCTGCGCTATTCTGACTCTGGTGCGGATGACCGCGCTGCCCCACGCCGCAGCCTATGCAGGCAACGCGCTGATGAACGCCACGCCGGTGTATCTGGCCTTCGTGCTGCTGATCTTCACCGGGTTCAACCTGCTGTTTGTGGGCGGATTCTTCAAAACCGGCTACAAGATCGGCATGCCCTTCCTGGCCTACGGCATCTGCACTGCCCTGCTGATCACCGTTGGGGAGGCCCTCCCCCACCTGCCGGGGCTCACCTTCCTGCACAACCCCGCAGGAGAGCGTCTGGGCGTGCAGTTCGCAGCCCTGGCCATCGCCGTTTTGCTCTATGCAGCAGGAACCCTTCTCGCCTTCAGGAAAGCGGAGCAGAGATTTGAAAGAATTGATCTTTAAAACAAAAAAATCGCTTCCGTTCATCGAACGAAAGCGATTTTTTGGTGCGAGAGAGGAGACTTGAACTCCCACGTCGGTTGACACACGCCCCTCAAACGTGCCTGTCTACCTGTTCCAGCACTCTCGCAAGCGCAAAAGTTATTATAACAGAAAAGCAGGAAATGTCAAGAGAAATTTTTGAAAAGCGCTGAACCAATCCATCTGCTTCGATTGGTTCAGCGCTTACTGGTTTACGCGTTAATGGAAAATATCCGTTAATCCCAGAGCTTGGCCGGGTACACGCCGGTGTCGTGGAGAGCCTGGAGACCAGCCACCACACCGGGCTTGTCCTCCTGATAGGTCAGACCAAACCAGCGGTCCGGAGTGTGGAGCACCACAGTCTCGATCTTCCCTTCGGCGATGAGCTGATCCATCATGATGGGCAGCAGGCACTCGCTCTTGATGTCGTCGGGCTTGAGACCGTTCAGGAAGTCGTAGAAATACTGCTCCATGACCTTGAGGATGTCCGGGTGCCAGGCCCAGAGGTTCATGCTCACCGGGGTCTCGGGGGCCAGAACGGGGCCGTCCTCAGACTCAGAGGTGTCGCGGATGACGCCGTCGGCAAACAGCTTGATCTTATAGGTCTCGCGGACCTTCTGGAGCTTGTCGTTCTCCGTGACGCAGACGCCGCGGGTGACGGTGCCGTAGGGGCTGACAGTGTTCTGCAGCTCATAGGCCACCATGGCGCTGTGCTTCTCGTCAGAGAGCTTCGGCAGGATTTTGGTGACGGTGCTGAAGGCCGCGCCGCCGTAATAGTCGTCGGCGTTGATGACGGCGAAGGGCGTCTTGATCACGTCCTTGGCGCAGAGCACCGCGTGGACCGTGCCCAGAGGCTTGACGCGCTCGGCGGGCATGTTGTAGTGCTCGGTGAAACGCTTGGGATCCTGGAAGGCGTAGTCGATCTTGATGCCGGTGCGCTGCTCGATCCGGTCTCCGAAGAGCTCCTTCACGTCAGAGAGCATCTCCGGCTTGATGATCAGAACGATGTGGTCAAAGCCTGCGTGCACCGCGTCATAGATGGCATACTCCATGAGGATCTCCCCACCGGGGCCAACCTTCTCCACCTGCTTCACACCGCCGTAGCGGGAGCCGAGACCGGCTGCCATAACGACCAAGGTCATATCCATATTTGCTTTCTCCTTTTATTTGGTTTCTTTGGTAGTTTTAATCTAACATGGTTCCCCGCTTCTGTCAAACCATATCTGTGAAAAAGGTAGAAAATCTGCAATTCAGTAACAAAACGTAAAACTTCTGATTGATTTTTATGTAAACATATGCTAGAATTGGTTCATATGCGCCAAAAGCGCAAATACCCCGAAGGAGGATGGGAAGCGAGTTCCCAACGCATATGAAACGTCTTTTTTCCCTTTTTCTGGCTCTGATTCTGTGCTTCTCCCTGGTGACGGCGGTCTTCGCTGCTGAGGGTGAGAACACCGAGTCTGCCACGACAACGCTCACAACCATGTCCAATGACACCAAGCCCGGCTACGAGCCCGAGGGTGAGGATGAGCCGCTGCCCTCCGATTCCCCCGCGGTGACGCCCAAGCCCTCCAAGGCCGACGGCTGGCTGGTCATCTGTCTGGATCCCGGTCACGGCTCCACCGACCCCGGTGCCTGCGCCACCTACAACGGTGTGGAGTATCACGAGGCGGATCTGGTGCTGAAGATCGCCCAGTATCTCAAGGAAGATCTGGAACAGTATCGGGACGTGCTGGTGGTCATGACCCGCGAGGACAACGACGGTGATCCCGAGGTCATCAACCCCAAAAAGATCGTCCCCCGCGTGGAGTTCGCCGAGGAGCATCAGGCGGATGTGCTGGTGAGCCTCCATTTGAACGCCAGCACCAACAAGGACATCCACGGCGCCATGATGCTGGACAGCAACGGCAACTACAATGCCGGCGCCGCCGACGTGGCCTATGCCATTGGCGCCAACATCCTTACCCGGCTCTCCGCCCTGGGTCTGGTGAACCGCGGCCATCTGCCCCGGAACTCCCAGGACTACAAGAACCCCGACGGCTCCGTGGCGGACTACTACGGCATCGTCCGCGGCGGCATGTGGAGAAATCTGCCCGCCTTCATCGTGGAGCACTGCTTCATCACCAGTGAGGAGGACTTCAAAGGCTTCCTGAACACCGACAAGAAGCTGGCCGCTCTGGCCCAGGCCGACGCCGACGGCATCGCCGCCTATTACGGTCTGGTGAAGAAGGACGGCACCGAGCCCATCGACCCCGTGGTGCTGCTGGACTATGAGAACCACTGGGCCAAGGACAACATCGACACCGCCGTGGCCAACGGCTGGATCAACGGCTATCCGGACCACAGCTTCAAGCCCAACAAGTCCCTGACCCGCGCGGACTTCGTCACCATGCTGGCCCGCGTCAGCGGCGAGGAGCTGCCGGAGGTCAAGGTAAGCCCCTTCCCGGACTTCGGCGCGGAGATGTACTACGCCCAGAGCGTCCAGTGGGCCGTGAACGCCGGCATTATCAACGGCTTTGAGGACGGCACCTTCGGCCCCATGCAGCCCATCACCAGAGAGCAGATGGCCCACATCATGGCCCAGTATTTGAAGCACAAGGAGTATAAGGTGCAACCCAGCAGCGACGTGATCCAGAAGCTCATCAAGGACTTCAAGGTCATCAGCGACTACGCCAAGGACGACGTCTGCTTCTGCTACGAGAAGGGACTCCTGAACGGCCGCGAGAACGGCTTTGAGCCCGCCGAGGGCGCCACCAGAGCCGAGGCCTGCACCGTGCTGCTCAGGCTCAATGCCTATACCCTTCTGAACGATCCCGAGGACGAGGAGACCCCGGAGGAGAGCCCCGCACCCGAGACCTCTCCGGAGCCCACCGAGAGCCCGAAGCCGGAGACCTCCCCCGCCCCGGAGGCAACCCCGGAAGTGACCGAGACCCCCGCACCCGAGGCCACGCCTGAGGTGACGCCGGAGGCGACGGAGAGCCCCGCTCCCACCGAGAGTCCGAACTCGGCTGAATAATAAAAATAGAAAATCCATCGGCAGTTCACAGATTGCCGGTGGATTTTTTCGTGTGCAAATTAAAGTTTATCGGGATGTTGGGGAATTGCAAATGATGGATAGAACATAGCCTTCCCTTGGGGGAAGGTTGGCAGCAAATTATGCATTTCTGTTTGATTTCAACGTTCTGCGAGTCTCAGCTCCGCCGCCGGGGGATGCGGATTGCCACACCATACGTGACACCCCAAATCTTTGACTTGGCTGGTGGAACTTATGCGTTAGCTGTGTGCGCACTGGTTCGCAATGGCACGCTTTGAGTCTGGAGCAAATGACAGCCTTATAAACTCAAATTGACAAAACTCTCATACATGCAAAACAGGCTCACCGTTCTGGTAAGCCTGTTGCTTTTTTAATGTTTATCTCAGCACAAAGATGCTGAACAGAATCAGATAGAGGAACGCGAGACCCATGGGGGCCAGGCAAAAAGCCAGAGCCATCAGCCGGTCGTCCTCCGTCTCCGCAATCTGCGTCTCCGGATTGGAGGCCGTCCGGAGCAGACGGTGCTGCAACTTCAAAAGCAGTCGGCGATCCGACTCATTCTGGTTCAAAACCATCACGGATTCGGACATATGGGGTTCCCCTCCTCGGATTCGGTACTGGAGAAATTATAGCAGATAGACGCATCCGCGTCAACCAGACCCGCCGCGGTGCGGTTGGGCCCCAGGAACAGCGCCACAAAGAGGATGGCCAGCGCCATAACCGCCATGGCCACCAGGGTCCAGATCATCTTTCGCACCAGCTTCCGCTGCTCGTCGTCCTCAGTTTTCCGCTGGGCCTCGATCTGCTCCGGTGTGGGCACATCGAATCTGCGGGTCACGGGGCCGTCGCCCGGATCCTCCAGCTGCAGCTCCTCCTCGTCCGGCTCGGTGATCTCCACCACCAGCACGGTCAGATTGTCCTGAGAGCCCGCCTCCAGCGCAGAGCGGATCAGCGTCCGTCCCGCCTGCTCGGTGCCGCCTGGCAGCCGCAGCGCCTCCAAAAGCTCCGCGTCCTCCAGCACACCGGTGATTCCGTCGCTGCAAAGGAGCAGCCGGTCCCCCTGCTCCACATGTACCGACACAGCGAAGTGGGGCGACATGGGCCGACGTATGCCCATGCCCAGAAACTGCGTGAGCACATGTCGCTCGCTGTCCTCGATGGCGGTGTAGCCCGCGTCCGCCAGCTGCTGCCAGCGGGTGTGGTCATAGGTGAGACAGCGCAGGTGGCCGTCGTGGAGGTGGTAGATCCGGCTGTCCCCCACGTTGCTGGCGAAAAGTCGGTTGCCCCGGAGCCATGCCACCGCCGCCGTGGAGCCGCTGGTGCTGCCCAGAGACTGGCCGTAGGAAGTGACGGCTGCGTTGGCCCGATAGTAGAAGGCAGGCGCCTCAAAGCCCCGCTCCCAGCCGCCGATCTCATGGAGAGTCTCGGCGCAGAGCAGAGACGCCTGCTCTCCCCCGGCCTCGCCGCCCATGCCGTCGAACACGCCGAACAGCAGCGACTCTCCCTCCGGCGTCTGGAGCAGCTCCTCCGTGGGAGTGCGCAGGTTTTCCTTCCATTTTCCGGAGCAATAGTAATTATCTTCATTGTTGGCGCGCACAGCGCCGATGTTGGTCTGCACATAACACTCGGTTTTCATGGACGCGCCTCCTTCGTTCCCCGGTTTTTTTAACCGATCTTATGTTGCCTATTTTACAGACAATTTGCGGTTTGTCAACGACGTTTCGTAAAAAAATATTACAAAATCCAACATTGCCACTTGCAATTCTATAGAAATATGATATTATGTAAAGGACACCATTTAGAAAGGAAGCGTACACTATGCGTAGACGCACCATTTCCCTGTTTCTGTGCATGATGATGGTGGTCAGCCTGTTCGCCGGCTGCCTCACATCTGCCAGCGCAGCTGAAGTTCCCGGCATCGTGACCGCTGCCCCCAAGGAGTTTACCATCAAGGGCACCGGCACCGCCAGCTTCGCTGCCTCCACTGCCCTGAACGGCATCACCGACAAAATCTCTTCTGACACCGGCTTCGATGTCAGCCAGCTGATCGGCGCCCTGAAGGAGGGCGGCTTCCAGATTGACCAGATCAGCAAGATGCTGGACGACTCCGGCATGGACTGGTCCAGCATTCTGACCGGCCTGCAGGACTCCGGCTTCAGCGTCAATGAGATCGTCGACATGCTCAAGGGCGACGACAGCAGCAACGGCTTCAATTTCGCGGACGTGATCAATGAGCTCCGCGACAGCGAGCAGTTTGCTGACCTGATGGACCTGATCAACGGGTCCGACAAGACCAGCGCTCTGGACGCCATTGCCGACATCCTGAAGGATCTGATCAAGGACAAGGACGCCGAGGCCACCCCGACCCCCGACGCGGGCTCCGAGACCGGCGATGACAACGGTTCCGAGACCGGTTCTGAGACTGGCTCCGAGACCGGCAGTGAGACCGGCAGCGAGACCGGCGGCGAGACCGGCGGCAACAGTGAGGCCAAGGCTGGCGTCCGTGACGGCGACGCCAACACCGGCGATGTCAATACCGGCGACGCCAACACCGGCAGTGAGACCACCGGCACCGAGCCCTCCGACAGCGAGACCGAGACCCCCGCTGCTGACGACAACGCCAGCGAGCTTCTGGAGAGCATCAAGAAGTACCTGAAGGAAGCCCTGAAGGATCGCTACGGCACCGCCTTCGACGAGGCTGCGGAAGCCAAGATCGACGACCTGTTCGAGCAGCTCAAGCCCGTGGACGGCAAGATCGACATGGACGCTCTGGTCTCCAAGCTCCAGGAGGCTCTGGGCGATGACTTCAAGGTGGAAGACGTTGCCGAAGCCGTGATCAAGGCCTTCGGCGGCGATCCCGACGAGCAGACCCTGGAAGACCTGGTGAAGGCTCTGGTGGGCACCGCCAACGACGATGAGGAGGCTCAGAAGAACCTCAGCGACATGGTGAAGGCCGCCATGGAGAACATGGGTCAGAACTTCGACGCGGACACCGTCTCCGCTCTGATCGACGCCCTGGCCGGCAGCGACAACGGCTTTGACGCCGAGAAGCTCATCAACGGCCTGCTGGACGGCGGCGTGAAGCTCTCCGACCTGATCTCCGGCGCCACCAACAGCGACAGCGGCTTTGACGCCGACAAGCTCCTCAGCACCCTGCTGGATCGCGGCATTGAGCTCAGCGATCTGATCGCCGCCATGAAGGCCAACGGCGACGACAACAGCGCCATCACCGACCTGATCCTCGGCGGCAGCTACACCTACACCTGGTACGTGCGCGCTGCCAACGGCGTCATTGAGAAGGTCGCTCTGACCAAGGACAAGAACACCTACTCCGGCGCCGACACCAAGACCCTCACCGTGAAGCGCGACACCGCTCCCACCGAGACCGAGACCTACACCTACTTCTGCGTGGTCGCCATCGATGCTCTGGATGTGCAGATGACCTCCAACGACGTGAAGCTGACCATCGCTCCCGAGGGCGCTGCGGAGCCCACCACGCCTCCCAGCACCCAGCCCACGACCCAGCCCACCGCCGAGCCCACCGCTCCCGTGCTGGACAACGAGACCCACATCGCCTACATCAACGGCTATCCGGACGGCACCGTGCTCCCGGAGAACAACATCACCCGGGCCGAGGTCGCCCAGATCATCTACAAGCTGATGACGGCCGAGACCAAGGCCAAGTACGCCACCACGGTCAACACCTTCTCCGATGTGAACAGCGGTTGGTACAACGAGGCCGTTTCCACTCTGGCCAGAGCCAGCGTCATCAACGGTTATCCGGACGGCACCTTTAAGCCGGATCAGTTCATCACCCGTGCTGAGGTCGCCGCCATCCTGACCCGCGTGCAGGTGCTCAACGCCAGCCTGGCTTCTGCTCCGCAGGCAGCCAAGAACTTCCCGGACGTGTCCGCCACCCACTGGGCCTACGCCGCCATCCAGACCGCTTCCAGAAACGGTTGGATCAACGGTTACCCGGATGGCACCTTCCTGCCCGACAACAACATCAAGCGTTGTGAGACCGTCACCATGATGAACCGTCTGCTGAGCCGCAACCCGCAGAGCATCAACGACATGATCATCACCGGCATGAACGTGTTCAGGGACAACGCGGACGTGAACGCCTGGTACTTCCTGTACATCCAGGAGGCCGCCAACGGCCACGACTACAGCCGTGACGCCAGTGGTCACGAGAAGTGGACCGCCGTTAAGAACTGAGCAAAACCCAATATTTTACCTCCACCGACAGCAGTCGGTGGAGGTTTTTTGTGGAAATCGGGAGGTTTTCGGGGAGTTTTCAATGATCTACCGTAGGGCGGGGCACAGATCCCCGCCCTACAAACTATCATTGGAAATCATCGCTGCATGGCGCAGGCATCCGGCTCTGGCCCGGATTTCTTTCATGTTTTGCTTGAAATCTGGTTTTGAATGTAGTATAATGCATTTCGTCACATACGCCGGTGTGATGGAATTGGTAGACGTGCTTGACTCAAAATCAAGTGCCGCAAGGCGTGCCGGTTCGAGTCCGGCCACCGGCACCAAAAAGGAGAGAATCCACTCGGATCCTCTCCTTTTTCTTATTTCTTATCCAGTCGTCTGTCTCTTCCGAAGCGGTCCGTCCAATTTCTCAGAATTCCGTAGATCAGAATCCAGAGCAGGACGCCGAGGGCCAGGCCGGCGATCAGATCCAGCACCGAGTGCTGCTTCACAAACACCGTGGAGACCGACACCAGCAGTCCCCAGAACACCAGGATCCATCTTCCCTTTCTCAGATCCTCTCCGTCAAAGGAGGCAAAGATCACGCCCATGCAGCCGACCACATGCATACTGGGCAGCACGTTGGTGGGCGTGTCGGCGCCGTAGACCCCCGCCACGAGGAAGCGGGAGAAGTTCGTGATCTCAGGCTGTCCGAGATCCGGTCTCAGCAGCTGGCAGTTGGGAAACACCGCGCAGATGATCAGCGAGATGGAAAACCCGAAGATGATGTACAGCGCGTATCTGGTAAACGCCGGGCCGTCCCCTTTCGCCAGAAAGATAAAGGGCGGCAGCAGCAAAAGCGGGTACCAGGTGATATAGGGATAGATGAACCCCGGCAGAAACGGGATTTTGTCGTCAATGGGCAGATAGGACACGAAGCATCCGTTTACCGAGCTGATCAGATACTCCTGCACCATAAACCAAATCAGATAAAACGGAAGATATAAAAACAGCAGCACATAGGGATGCGTCCGGATGTAGTCCCGATAGGAGAACTTCCCGGTGCGCACCTGATCCATACGGCGGCGCAGCTCCTCCTGCAGCGCCTGGATCTCCTCCTGCAGCTCCAGCAGATCCTGGGTAGGTTTGTTGGGCATTTGGTTCCTCCATAGCATTTTATGTGGAAAGATATTGTATCACAGCCATATGGGCTTGTCAATTCTCAGACACTCCTGCTGCAGATCTCGGAAAAAACCATTGACGAAATCCGGAATATGCATTAAAATAATTAATACTAAAATGACAGACTAAGCGAAAGATAGAGAGAAGAAGAAAGGAGCAGACATGGAGCTTCGTATCATCAACACGTTTCTAAAGGTGGCGCAGCTGCAGAGCTTTTCCAAGGCCGCAGACTCCCTGGGGTACTCCCAGTCGGCCATCACCGTGCAGATCCAGCAGCTGGAAAACGAGCTGGGCGTGCGGCTGTTTGACCGCATCGGCAAGAACGTCACCATTACCCACTATGGCGAGGAGTTCATCCCCTACGCCAGAGAGGTGCTCTCCGCCGTGAGCCGGGCCGCCAACTTCGCCGTGGAGGAGAAGGATCTGCGCGGCAGTCTCCGACTGGGCACCATCGAGTCCGTCATCGCCACCAGCTTCACGGAGGTGCTTTCGGAGTTCCACCGCCGCTGCCCCAAGGTAAAAACCGAGATCCACACCGGCGGCACCCAGGATCTGCTGGGCATGCTGCAGCACAATGAGCTGGATATGATCTACACCCTGGACGAGTCCGGCTACGATCCCCAGCTGGTGAAGCTCTTCGAGACCCCCGCCGAGATCGTGGTCATGGCCGGCCATCAGCACCCCCTGGCAGGTCGGCAGAATCTGAAGCTGAAGGATGTCATCGACGAGGAGTTCATCCTCATGCCCAGAACCAGCAACTACCGCCGGCTGTTCGACGCGGAGCTGGCCAAGCAGCAGCTGGAGGTACACCCCTTCCTGGAGCTGGACGGCACGGACATGGCCCTGCGGCTGCTGGAGCACAACCCCTATCTGACCGTGCTGCCCCTCTACGCCGCGGCGTCCCAGGTGGAGGCAGGGAGCATCGTGGTGCTGCCGCTGTCCGACTGCCACATGGAGCAGACCCTCCAGCTGGTGCATCACAAGGACAAGGTCATCACGCCCCAGATCCGGGTCATGGCGGAGGTCATCGCCCAGAGCGTCGGCGCCGAGATTCAGGCGATGCCCGAGAAATAAAAAAACAGCGTGGAGCTTCTTCGGAGGCTCCACGCTTTTTGTAAATTGGGAGTTTAACGGAGCGGTGCAGATAGCCCACACGGCTCCCTCGGCGAGGGAGCTGGCGCGGCGAGAACTAGCCGTGACTGAGGGAGCGAGTCTTGCCGCACAGGCTGCACTACATTTGTTTCAGCCTATGTCCAACGTTCCCTCCCTCAGTCTCGCTTCGCTCGACAGCTCCCTCTCCGAGGGCGCCAAGGGGTACACAGCAGACTCCAACTCCCCGATAAACTAGAATATGAAAACGCGCCGCAGTGAAAAGACTGCAGCGCGTTTTGTTACAGATATCGGTTGTCCTTTCCTCGTATGGTGACTTCTCCGGCGTTGACGGTCTCGGAGGCGCCGTCGGGATAGCGCACCAGCAGGCCGAAATCGTCGGTGATCTGTTCCGCAAAGGCCTCCCGGACGGAGTCGCCGCGAATGACCCGGACCTCCCTGCCGACGGTAAGACAGCGGCTCCGGTACTCCTCCAGATAGGCGAAGCGGTCCTGTTCCCAGGCGGCGTACATGGTGTCCAGCTCCTGAATCATGGCGGCGGCGAGCCTTGCGCGGTTCACCCGCTCCCCGGTCTCGCTGAAGATGGAGCCCGCCTTTTCCCGGAGCTCCTCGGGAAAATCCTCGATCCGGTTATTGGCGTTGACGCCGACGCCGATGACCACGGAGTCCAGCTGGGCGCTCTCCCCCTCCAGGGTCAGCTCCGTGAGGATGCCGCAAATCTTCCGCTCGCCCAATAGCACATCATTCGTCCACTTGATCCGCGCCTCGGCGCTGCTCACCTGTTCAATAGCGCGGCAGATCGCCACCGCCGTGTGGGCAGTCAGGGTGGCAGCCTCCATGGGCTGGCATTTGGGTCTGAGCAGCAGCGACAGATACACCCCGCAGTCCGGCGCAGAGGTAAAGGATCTGCCGGAGCGCCCTCGTCCGGCGGTCTGCTCGTTGGCCACGGCACAGAGCAGATGGGGCGCGCCCTGCACCGCCTCCCGCTTCAGGTAGGAGTTGGTGGAGTCGATGGTGTCGAAGCAGCGCACCAGCTCCCGCCGAACCACCGGCAGATGGGCGCAGACTTCCCCCTGGGTCAGTCTTCCCGGGGTTCGGAGCAGCCGATAGCCCCGGTTGGTAACGGCATCGATCTCATAGCCGTCCTCCCGCAGGGCCTTGACGGCGTTGCTCACCGCCATGCGGGTCACGCCCAGCGCCTTGCTGATCTCGGAGCCGGAGACATAGCCCGTCTGCTCCGCCAGCATCATCAACACGTCATCGCGCAGCATGTTTCTCACCTCGCCACAATTATAAAACTCAAGGCCTCCATTGTAAAGCAAAAGATTTTTTTGATTGACAATCTGCCTGCTTTATGCTATTCTCCCAATTGTAAAGTTTGCAAGCTAAAAGTTTACAATCAAGGAGAAAGCGAAATGAAACTGAAAACGGTAGATTTGGCCCTGTGCGGGCTGTTTGCGGCGATTCTGGCGGTGTGCGCGTGGATCACGGTGCCCTTCGGGCCGATTCCATTTACGCTGCAGACCTTCGGCGTCTTCGCGGTTTTGGGAATTCTGGGCGGCAAGCGGGGCACGATCTCCATTCTGGTGTATCTGCTGCTTGGCGCGGTAGGTCTGCCGGTGTTCTCCGGGTTCCACGGCGGCGTGGGTGCGCTGTTTGGAGTCACCGGCGGCTATCTGATCGGCTTTCTGCTGACCGGCGCCGCGGTGTGGCTGGCGGAAAAATGGTTCGGCGACGGGTTCTGGAGCTTTACCCTCTCCGCCATCATCGGCCTGCTGCTGTGCTACGCCTTCGGCACCGCCTGGTTTATGATCCTTTACACCAAGGGCGGCAACGAGATCACCCTCGCAGGCGCTCTGGGCATGTGCGTGATTCCCTTCCTGCTCCCCGACGCCATCAAGCTGGCCGTGGCATTGCTGCTCAGAGGCAGACTGAAAAAGCTGGTGCCGAAGGGGTAAGTGTGGAGTGTGGAGTTTAAATGAAAAACCACACTCAGCGGGAAATTGGGAGTTTCGCGGGATGATAAATAGAATCCGTAGGGGACGGGGGGGG
>CAMHPQ010000046.1 GCA_946187035.1 uncultured Clostridia bacterium
CCCCGCCCTACGGTAGATCATTGCAACATCCCAATAAACTAGAATTTGTGTCCCTGCTGAGCAATTGTCAGCTCCCATTTTGGGCGCATCATTGAAGGCCGAAACGGGCACCGTCAAAATGCCCAAAATAATTTCCAATTTCCGCCTGAAAAGAGAGAAACTGGAGCGAATTTGGCCGGTTTCCGTCTTTTTCCGAACCGAACTTAAAAAATGGCAAAAATAGATTATGTAACCCGGATTGGGCGAAATACCGTTTCCCGTCCGGATGTCTGACAAAAAACGGCCACAATATCCTGTGTTCAAATATCTGAACATGGTTGAAAAGCAACAATTCATTGTGGTACCCCCAATTTGGACCCCCAAAAGATGACCGAGGAATTTCAATTGATTAACATAAAAATGACAAAAACGATACGGCGGCACACGGAAATTTGGTCAAAAAAATTATGCCAAAATGCTTGAAACCGCGAAAATTATATGGTATAATCCTTTCTGAAATTGTTTGGTAACTGTCTTCTGCATGCAGGAGGCAAAAAAGAAATCCAATACCAAACGAAAAAAATGGAGGTATCAAAAGCATGAAAAAAAGACTGTTGAGCATGCTGATGGTCGTCCTCATGGTTTTCGCACTGCTTCCTGCTGCTGCTTTTGCAGCTGATAAGTGCGACCATGTCTGGCAGGACGTCAGCATCGAGATGGACGAGCATGCCAAGACCCCTGGTGTCCAGGCTAAGGTGTGCGAGAAGTGCGGCGAAGTGGATGTGGCAAGCATCAAGATCACTCCCTTCAAGGCTTCTAAGGAGCAGTGCGATCTCTGCAAGACTCCTGTCAAGGTCATGGTGCAGAAAGCTGCCTGTGGCGTTGTGGGTCTTGAGGTTTACTACTGCAGCGAGTGCGGCAAGGACATGGGTCTCCAGTCCAAGGCCAAGGGCTACAAGGCTCTGGTTCACAGCTTCGACTACAAAGTGGTTGAAGAGCCCACCTGCCGTCACGAGGGCTGGGGCTACGCGGTCTGCAAGACCTGCAACGAGCCCTTCATCATTTCTGGTGCTGAGGATGCCAAGGCTCTGGGTGCCGACAAGGCCACCGTTGCCCTGTATGCTCAGAAGGATCACGACTTCCAGCTGATCTCCGCTGACGTGGATCGCGACCATGACGGCCGCATCACCCCCAACATCTCCGGCGGCTACGATCTGAAGGCCAGAGTGCCCTCTGTCCACCCCGAGACCGTTGAGGGCTGGACCAAGTATGTCGTGATCGGTCAGAACGATGCGCTGTCTTCTGTTGCTGTTTTCTTCGACAAGGATGACAATGCTAATGCTGGAGTTATTGAGGAGAGCAGTCTGAGCTCCTACTACTTCGAGAGCGGCAACGGCATCGGCTACACCGGCGACAAGGTCTGCTCCATGTGCGGTGTTGTTGACTCCTATGGTCACTACAGCAAGGACCTGAGCCACAACGACAAGCACGTTGCTTCCATGAGAATGATCAAGGAAGGCTACCTGCCCGGCATCGATCCCGAGACTAACATCAAGTACGACGGCAGAACCGACGAGTACTACTGCGGCTACTGCAACAAGACCTTCGGCGGCCAGACCATTGATTTCTTCAAGTTCTACAACATCAATCCTGCTGCTGACACCGTGACCGTTGGCGCTTACGCTGCCACCTGCACGCACCCCGGCTACACCGGTGACGTCTACACCCAGATCGACAAGCTGGATGAGAACGGCAACCCCGTGAAGGACGAGAACGGCAACACCGTTCAGGTCTACATCCTGAAGCACAAGGGCGAGGAAATCAAGCAGCTCGACCACACCTGGGGCAAGCTGAACGACGTTGAGGCTACCTGCTATCTGGACGGCTACAAGTTCTCCGGCGGTAAGGTCTGCACCGTCTGCGGTACCAGATCTTGGGACGCTAGAATTCGTGTTCCTGCACACCACGACTACGAGTGGCAGACTCTGGTTGAGGCCACCTGCCAGAACCGCGGCATCGATGTTGCCAGCTGCACCGTCTGCGGCGAGTACTACAACGCTCACTACAATGCTCCTGTTGACCACGTTGCTACCGTTGTCGGCGCTAAGGATGCCACCTGCACTGAGGCTGGCTACACTGGCGACACCGTCTGCAAGTGGTGCGGCGAGGAGATCGCAAAGGGCGAGGAGATCGCTCCTGCTGGCCACAAGTCCGAGATCCAGAACGCTAAGGAAGCCACCGCTACTGAGGACGGCTACACTGGCGACGAGGTCTGCACCGTTTGCGGTGAGGTCCTGAAGAAGGGCGAGGTCATCCCCGCCACCGGCAAGAAGGACGTCGAGAATCCCTTCGTTGATGTTGCTGATGATGCTTACTACTACGAGCCCGTGCTGTGGGCCGTTGGTAACGAGATCACCAATGGTGTCGACGCCACTCACTTCGCTCCCAACGCTGCCTGCACCCGCGCTCAGATGGTTACCTTCCTGTGGCGTGCTGCTGGCTCCCCCGTTGTGGAGGATGTCGAGAATCCCTTCTCCGATGTGAAGGCCGACGCTTACTACTACAACGCTGTTATGTGGGCTGTCAGCACTGGCGTGACCAAGGGCACCAGCGCTACCACCTTCAGCCCCAACGCTACCGTCACCCGCGCTCAGGTTGTCACCTTCCTGTATCGTTACGACGGTGAGAAGGCCGCTACTTCCGAGAATCCGTTCGCGGATGTTGCTGAGGGCGCTTACTACTACAACGCCGTCCTGTGGGCCGTGGAGAATGGTGTTACCACCGGTAAGACCGCTACCTCCTTCGCTCCTAACGACGATTGCACTCGCGCTCAGATCGTGACCTTCATGTATCGTTACATGGGCAAGTAATTCCCTGCATTTCTTCCTCCCCGGCACTTGTGCCGGGGAGGATTTTCATTTATAATAAAAACAGCATAGAGTGAAAGGGCGTGAGGAGCTTGCGGAGACTGGCGTGGTGCATGACCGGCCTGTCCGCCGCGATCTTCCTCGCGCATTATTTGTTGTCGGAAGACTATCTTCGCTGGATGTCCTTGGCCATGCTGGTGCTCTTTCCGCTCTGTTGGCTACTGCCGCTGGAACCTCGCACGCGTATCCGCCTTCTGGTGGCGGGTGCGGCTGTCGGGTTTCTGTGGTATGGAGCGGCGGTTAGATGGTATGTCGCGCCTTTGGACCATCTGCCGGAAAAGGAAATTACCGTCACAGCTCGCGTGACGGAGTATCCGGTTCATTATGATTATTCCACGGGTCTTACGATCAAGATTTTGGATCCGCAGCTGACACGAATTCATGCAAAGGTCTTTGCCTATGAGCACAGCTGTGATGATTTCAAACCCGGCGACGAGGTTCGCGTACTCTTGAAGCTGCGCTCTGCTACGGAGCGTTACGGCGAGGAGACGGACACTTATCTCTCCCGTGGGATCGGGATTCTCGGCACGGTACAGGAAGCCCCGGAACTGATCGGACGTTGGCGCGGAAGTTGGCTGTACTATCCCAAACAGATTGCAGAGCATTTGCGCGTTACCTCAGCGCGACTGTTCCCGTCTGACGTATTAGGTTTCGCGCAGGCACTCATGCTGGGCGATAAACAGCTCCTCTATGACGAGAATCTGGATATCCCGCTGAAAAACGCCGGAATCATGCATGTGGCGGCGGTCTCCGGACTGCATTTGGGCTTCCTGCTGACGATGCTGCAGCTCCAGTTCGGACGTCGGAGAATGTGGTCATTGCTGGCGCTGCCCATGATGGCGGTGTTTGCTGTGATGGCCGGTTGCACACCATCAGTATTGCGGTCTGCGTTTATGATGTTCCTTCTGCTGCTGGCACCCGTGCTGGGCAGGGAGAACGACATGCCCACGACCTTGCTGACCGCCCTTGGCGTTCTGCTTCTGATAAACCCATTCTCTGCGGGAAGCGTCAGCCTGCAGCTCTCCTTTGGCTCTATGGCGGGACTCTGCCTGTTGATGCCGCACTTGAATGCTTGGATGTGGGCTCGTCTGCCTGACCGAAAGGCCTTGAAGAAACCAATCTCCAAGGTGCTGTCCTACTTTGTTACAACCACATCCGCCACCTTGAGCTCCATGGTGTTTACCTTGCCATTGAGCGCCATCCACTTCGGAACCCTGCAGCTGGCGGCGCCCATCACGAATTTACTGGTCATGTGGCTGCTGCCCTGGGTGTTCCTGGCCTGCTATGGGGTGGTGATTCTCGGCATGGTGTGGCTCCCCATTGGAGTCCTCGGGGCATCCATCACCGCATTGCCGCTGCGTTTTGTGCTGCTCTGCGCCAGAACCGCGGCGGGCATACCGGGCTTGCTGTACTCGGTCAGAAACCCGCTGATCGTTCTTTGGCTGGTGTTCGTCTATCTGATCCTGTTTCTCACCTGGCTGGTCTCTCCCCGGGGGCTGTATCGTCCGATTCTGCCGGTCTGCTGTTGTGTCATCGCTCTCTGCCTGGTTAATATTTTTACCCGATTCAGTGCAGACAGAACTGCCACGGTCACTGCCATCGACGTGGGGCAGGGGCAGTGTCTGCTGTTCCGGGATGGGGACGCCTCCCTCATGGTGGACTGCGGCGGCAACCACACCGTCATCAACGCGGGCGATCTGGCTGCCCAGACTCTGCTGGCGGAGGGCAGAACCTCGCTGGATGCCCTGGTGCTGACCCATCCCCATCAAGATCATGTGAATGGCGCGGAACGGCTGCTGCTCCAGATCCGAGTTGGCACGCTGATCCTCCCGGCGGCTGCGGACGCAGACAGTGACCCCATTCGCGGCATTCTGGAGACGGCCCGAGCCCGCGGCACCCAGGTTCTGCAGCTGAAAACCGATACGGATCTCACCCTGTCTCCGCTGCGGGCGTCCCTGTTCGTGGGCCTTGGGGTGAACTATGAGGACGGCTGCCTGATGCTCCGGGTCTCGGACGGCGATTTTGATACGCTGATCACCGGCGACGTCACCACGGAGGTGGAGCAGATGCTGGCAGCGGCCTATGATCTCTCCGGTACGGAGCTGTTCATCGCCGGCCACCATGGCTCCAAGCACGCCTCCGGGGATGTGCTGCTGGACGAGCTGGGCGCAACCGGGGCGATCATCTCCTGTGGCTACAACAATTACGGCCATCCCACGCCGGAAGCGCTGGGGCGGCTGCGGGAACACGAAATGGAAATCTATCGGACGGATCAGCTTGGAAACGTGACCGTCCGAATGGAGTGAAACTATGGCATATCAGAAAAAAGGAAAACAGAAAGAGACCGGCGTCCGCTACAAGGACGCGGTGCTGGCATTGAAGCAGCAGGGCCCCCAACGGCTGTACGTGCTCTACGGAGTGGAGGACTACCTCCGGGAGCAGTTCCTGGGGCAGCTCAAAGCCGCCTGCCTGCCGGAAGGGGAGAGCGAGTTCAGCTTCCACCGGTTCGATGGGGCGTCTCTGGAGCTGCAGACCCTGGCCGACGCCATAGACGCCATGCCCTTCCTGACGGAGCGATCCTTCATCGAGGTGCGCGGACTGGACACCAACAAGTTCCCCGAGGAAGAGGCGGCTCGATTCGTGAGCCTGATTTCCGACATTCCGGACTACTGCACCGTGGCGCTGGTCATGGGCACGGAGTTCACCCCGGACGGACGGCTGAAAGTCACCAAGGCCCTGAAAAAGCAGGGGGAGCTGCTGGAGTTTGCGGCCCAGGGCGACGACGATCTGATCCGATGGGTGGCGAAGCGGTTTGCCGCCTGGGAAAAACGCATCACCGTCCCCGACGCGAAGTATCTCATCATGATCACCGGGGGCCTCATGAACCGGATGATCCCGGAGATCGACAAGATCTCTGCCTTTGCCAAGGACAATGTGATCACCAGAGCCGACATCGACGCCGTCACCGAGAAGGTGCCGGACGCCGTGGTGTTCGAGATGACGGATCTGCTGGCAGCCGGAGATGCCGACGGGGCCATGGTGAAGCTCTCGGAGCTTCTGACAGACAAAAACAACGTGCCGGTGATGCTGCTGGCCGTGGTGGGGCAGCAGCTGCGGAGACTCTATGCCGCCAAGGTGGCTGCTTCGGAGCACATGAGCGTCGGCGACGTGATGGAGCTGTGTGGTCTGCGGTTTGATTTCATCGCCCAGAAGCTGCTGCAGCAGGCCCGGCGGTTCCCGCTGGAGGTCCTGGAGCGGTCTGTGGTGCGCTGCGCGGAGGCGGACTATGCCATGAAGCACGACAACGCCGTGGACGATCTGGGCCTTCTGCAGGAGATCCTGCTGGGCGTCATGGTGGGCGTGCGATGATCCGAATCAGAGAGGCCATCGTGGTGGAAGGCCGCTACGACGCCAATACCCTGCGCCAGATCGTGGATGCCCCGGTGCTGGAGACCTCCGGCTTCGGCATCTTCAATAATAAGGAACGGCTGAACCTGCTGCGGAAGGCAGCCGAGACCCGGGGTCTGGTCATTCTCACAGACAGCGACGGCGCCGGGTTTGTGATCCGCCGGTACCTCTCCGGGGCCATTGACCCGAAGCTGGTGAAGCACGCATATATTCCGGATGTGCTTGGTAAGGAAAAGCGCAAGTCGGCCCCCTCGAAGGAGGGGAAGCTTGGCGTAGAGGGCATGCGCCCGGAGGTGATTCTGGAGGCCTTGCGCCGCGCCGGAGCCACCATAGAAGGGGAGACCGACCACCCGACGCCCGCCGGAATCACGAAGCAGGATCTCTATCGCTGCGGCCTCTCCGGCGGGGCGGACAGCGCCGCAAAACGAAAGGAACTGATCCGCGATCTGGAGCTGCCGGAGCATCTCAGCGCCAACGCGCTGCTGACGGCGATGAACCTTCTGATGACCCGCGAGGAGTTCCTCTCCCGGTTCAACCAACAATGATTCCAATTTAGAACTGCCTGTCGGAAAATCATTCATTTAACGTGTTAATGTGGATATTCTCACAAAAATTCAGGCATGTTGCATAAACAAAAAAAGACACAAGCCGACTTCTTTGTGTTAAATTCATAACGCCGTCAACTTGTATAAAATACCCTCTTTTTCAGAGGGTGTTTTTTTTGAGAACGTCAAAAATGAATAAAATATGAACAAATCCTTGCGAAATTCATGATTTAGGTGTAAAATTAACACTGTCCTTATAGTTCCTGTTGCGATCTTATAGCGGGACATCGTTTGCGGTTTCCGACGGCCCCGGGCAACGGGAATCAGTTTGCATTGGGAAAAATGGAAATGGAGGAATTTTCTATGGCGAAACAATCCGCACCTGTGCCGGCTGAAAATGATCGCGGCTCATTTGGCTCGAACCTCGGCTTCCTGCTCTCTGCTATCGGCTCTGCGGTCGGTCTCGGCAACATCTGGGGCTTCCCGTACAAGATGGGTAAGAGCGGCGGCTTTACGTTCCTGCTGATTTACGTGCTGCTGGCTGTTTTTGTCGGCTTTGTTATCATGCTGGGCGAGCTCTCGCTCGGCCGTAAGACGGGCTTCGGCCCCGTGAATGCTTACGCTGCCGTGTCCAAGAAGTTCAAGTGGGCCGGCTGGCTGGGCGTCATCGTTCCGTTCCTGGTCATGACGTTCTACTCCGTCCTCGGCGGCTACTGCATTTACTACATCATCGTGAACGTGATCGGCCTGTTTAGCGGCGGCGCTCCCGGCAACGAGGTCTTCGGCGCTCTGCTGCTGACTCCGGGCTTCGGCATCGGCTGCACCCTGCTGTTCATGCTCATCTGCTACTTCATCAACCGCAACGGCGTTGGCGGCGGCATCGAGAAGTTCAACGAGATCGGCATGCCCGCTCTGTTCGTCCTGCTGGTGGTCGTCATCATCCGCTCCCTGACCATGAAGTACGCCTCCGTCGGCCTGAAGTTCATGTTCGTCCCCGGCTTCTCCACCAAGGAGATCGTCATTGACGGCGTGAGCTACGGCGCCTTCGCTGACGCCAGCCCCAGCTGGCTGAGCGTTCTGGCCACCGCTGCGGGCCAGATGTTCTTCTCCCTGTCTCTGGCTATGGGCGCCATGATCACCTATGGCTCCTACCTGAGCAAGAAGGAGAGCCTGCCGAAGAACTCCGTCCTCATCGTCTGCGCTGATACCCTGGTCGCCATCATGGCCGGTATCGCTGTCATCCCTGCGGCTGTTGCCCACGGCATGGCGCAGATCGACGCTGGTGAGCTCACCTCCGTCGCTGAGATCAAGCTCAACGGCCCCGGCCTGCTGTTCAGCACCCTGCAGAACGTGTTCCACGACATGGGCGTTCTGGGCGCTGTCATCGGCCTGCTGTTCTTCGTTCTGGTTCTGATCGCTGCTGTCTCCTCCGCCATCTCTCTGGTCGAAGCTGTCAGCGTCACCTTCATCGACCGTGCCTCTGCCAAGGGCCACGAGGTCAGCCGTCCCCGTACCGTCGGTATCGTCTGCGTTGTCATCATGATCTTCGCCATCTTCGTCTGCGTCGACGGTCTGGCCGAGCGTCCCTTCACTCCTGCCGATATGTTCGGCTGGAAGGTCGGTACCTGGAACGACTGCTGGCTCGACTTCATGGATGTGTGGTCTGAGGGTATCGCAATGCCGCTGGGCGCTCTGTTCATGGCGCTGATGATCGGTTACGAGCTGAAGCCGAAGTACTTTGAAGAGGAGATCAAGCAGGGCTCCAACGCCGGTGCTGGTCTGATGGGCTTCTGGGGCTTCTGCATGAAGATCGTTGTTCCCATCGTCATGGTCTTCGTTCTGCTGGTGCAGATCAGCGGCTTCTTCGATCTGGGCTGGTTCTAATCCAGATTTCAGAAACCTGAACACCGTCTAAAACCGCATACCCCCACAGCGTTTGCTGTGGGGGTATTTTTCATCTTCAGATTTGGTTTGAAAAACAAAAAAACGCGCCTGTCGGCACGTGCAAAAAAGAATTCCGCAGCGACGTTGGGAATCGTCCGTTTTTCCGGTACGGGAGGAGATAGAGGTAGGTAGGTGATAACAAAGGAGAAAGCAAAGTGTACCGGCCCGTCGCCGCTGCGAAAGGTTGCATTTAGTTTACGGCGTTTTCCCTTTTTCGTCAATCGGCAGAATTCACAAAATTCACCCATTTAAAGAGAAATCGTTTTCCGATCAGTAAAAAACAGCGAAAAAATTGATAGATTCATTGGAATTCGGTTAAATTCCGGTTGCATAATCCCGTTTTTTTCGCTACAATGGAAGTTGTGAAATCAGAAAAGCGGGAGGCTTCTATCATGACAGTTTTGGTAACTGGAGGTATGGGTTATATCGGCAGCCACACCTGTGTGGAGCTGCTGAATCAGGGCATGGACGTGGTCATCGTGGACAATCTGGTGAATTCCAGCGCCGAGGCCGGACGCCGTGTGGAGCAGATCACCGGCAAGGGCGTCACCTTCTATGAGATCGATGTCCGTGACCGGGAACGTCTGGACGAGGTGTTCCGCCGTCACCAGATCGACTGCGTCATCCATTTCGCCGGCCTGAAAGCCGTGGGCGAGAGCGTGCGCATGCCCCTGGAATACTACGACAACAACCTGAATTCCACCATCGTGCTGGTGCAGACCATGCGCAAGCACAACGTGAAAAAGATCATCTTCTCTTCCTCCGCCACGGTGTACTCCGGGGACAACCCGATGCCGCTGTATGAGACCAGCCGCACCGGCGCCTGCACCAGCCCCTACGGCTGGACGAAGTACGTCTGCGAGCAGGTTCTGCGGGACTGCGTGGTGGCGGATCCCAGCTGGTCCGTGGTGCTGCTGCGCTACTTTAACCCCGTGGGCGCTCACGCCAGCGGCCTCATCGGCGAGGATCCCAGAGGCATCCCCAACAACCTGATGCCCTTCATCTCTCAGACCGCCATCGGCAGAAGAGAACGGCTGAACATCTTCGGCAACGACTACGACACCCCCGACGGCACCTGCATCCGCGACTACATCCATGTGGTGGATCTGGCCAAGGGCCACGTGGCAGCCATCGCCTACATGGACGCCCACACCGGTGAGAGCGTCTTCAACCTGGGCACCGGCAAGGGCAGCAGCGTTCTGGAGATGGTAAGAGCCTTCGAGACCGCCAACCATCTGGTGGTGCCCTTCGCCTTCGTGGATCGGCGTCCCGGCGACCTGCCGGTGTGCTACGCCTGCCCGGACAAGAGCGCCAAGCTGCTGCACTGGAAGGCCCTCTACAACATCGAGGACATGTGCCGCGACACCTGGAACTGGCAGAGCAAGAACCCGCTGGGCTACGCCAAGGCATAAGTCCGAAAGACGCTTGCAACCTGCCGACGGATCGTATATAATAGAGAAAATATCCTAATTTTGGAGAATACAGGGAGGAACCACATGACGGACTATCAGAAAATCATCGATACCCAGCTGTTTTTGCTGGACATGGACGGCACCCTCTATCTGGGCGACGAGGTGTTCCCCACTGCGGTGGACTTCATCCACTCCATCGCCGAGACCGGACGCAAGTACATCTACCTCACCAACAACTCCTCCCGCGCCGGCGTGGACTACATCACCCGTCTGCGGAAGCTAGGCTTCCCCTGCGAGGCGGAGAACGTCTTCACCTCCGGCATGGCCACCGGTGAGTTCTTGAACCAGCAGTACCCCGGCGCCAAGGTCTATCTGGCCGGCACCAAGGCCTTCTACCGGGAGCTGAAGAGCTACGGCATCGACCTGGTCAACGACGAGAACGGCCACACCGACGCCTTTGACGTGGACGTGGTGGTGCAGGGCTTCGACACCGAGCTGGTCTATGAGAAGCTGGACAAGGCCGTCCACTTCCTCAGAAGAGGCGCCAAGTTCATCGCCGCCAACCCCGACTGGGTCTGCCCCATGGCGGCAGGGGAGGTGCTCCCCGACTGCGGCAGCATCTGCGCGCTGCTGACCGCCTCCACCGGCGTGGAGCCCGAGTACATCGGCAAGCCCAACCGGAACATGATCGACGTGGTCTCCAAGATGACCGGCATCCCCAATGAGAACATCTGCGCCGTGGGTGATCGGCTCTACACGGACATCGCCGTGGCGAAGAACGCCGGCAGCGTCTCCATCTGCGTCCTCAGCGGTGAGAGCAGCGAGGCCGACATCGAGGCCAGCGACGTGAAGCCCGATTACGTCCTTCAGGACGTGGGAGAGATCGCCAAAATTCTCCGCGCCGCACAGAAATAAAAACCAAAACCGGTTGCCTCATTCGAGACAACCGGTTTTTATATCTATTTTGCCGCCTGAGCTTTGCTCCGGCGTGCAAAATACCGATCACGGAGAACAGTGGGTTTCTACCGCAAGCTTTGCTTGCGCCAAAAACACTGTTCGAAGTGCAAATCTCCCAACGAAAAATCCGCTGTCTCTTGGACAGCGGATTTTTGTTGAGTAGAATTACTTGAGCTCGACGGTAGCGCCAGCAGCTTCCAGCTTGGCCTTGATCTCCTCGGCCTCGTCCTTGGAAGCCTGCTCCTTGATGACGGCGGGCAGACCCTCGACCTTCGCCTTGGCCTCAGCCAGGCCCAGACCGGTGATGCCGCGGACTTCCTTGATGACGTTGATCTTCTTGTCGCCGAAGCTGGTCATGACAACATCAAACTCGGTCTTCTCCTCGGCGGCAGCAGCCTCGCCACCAGCTGCGGGAGCAGCGGCGACAGCGGCAGCGGCGGAAACGCCGAAGACGTCCTCGATCTCGTGAACGAGCTCTGCGAGCTCCATAACAGTAAGCGCTTTGATCTCCTCGATCATAGCAGTGACTTTTTCGCTAGCCATGTTGGGAATCCTCCTAAATAATATTTTTGTAAGTGTGCAGCTTCTTACTCGGCTGCGGGAGCGGCCTCCTCAGCGGGAGCCTCTTCAGCGGCGGTCTCGATGGAGCCGCCCTTCTGCTCCAGAACCTGGCCAAGCACGACGGCGAGGCTGGTGATGGGAGCGAGCATGGTGCCCAGCACCTGGGAGTACAGCGCGTTCTTGTTGGGAATCGCGGCGACCTGTGCGATCTCAGCCTCGGTCAGAACCTTACCCTCCAGGAAGGCGCCCTTGATTTCGAACTTGTCGTTCATCTTCTTGGCGGCCTCGCTGATCAGGCGGATCGGGATGATGGGATCGCTGCTGCTGGTGGCGAGAGACGTGGTGCCGTTCAGGATGTCATCGAGGGCGCCCAGACCGGTCTCATCCAGAGCACGACGGACGAGTGTGTTCTTGACGACGGTGTACTCGACCTCGTTCTGGCGCAGATCTCTGCGCAGAGCCGTATCCTCGGCAACGCTGATGCCCTTGTAATCGACGAAAACGCCGCCGGTGGCGCCATTCAGACGCTCAACCAGAGCTGCGACGATGGCCTGTTTCTCGCTCAGGACTTTTGCGTTCGGCATTGTGGTGTTTCACCTCCGGAAAAATAGGATCACACGCTCGAAAAAACCCTCGAAGCAGTCTGCTCCGAGGGCAAAGAATCATCAATTACTGATGCATCCTCGGCAGGATTTACCGCTTTCACGACCTGCTGTCTTTGGAGCGCCAAAACAATATAGCAGAAAAACGCTGGGCTGTCAAGGGTTTTTGAGAAATATCTCAAAGATTTCCGGTTCCATACATTAACGCTGTCAGTGCTACCACCGGGGCGGTCTCGCATCTGAGGATGCGGGGGCCCATGGCGCAGATGCTCAGGCCCACCTGCCGTGCCAGCTCCGCCTCGAAGGGCTCAAAGCCGCCCTCGGGCCCGGTGATGATGGCGGCTGTCTCGGCGTCGGGCTTCGCCTCCACAGCTTCGCGGATGGAGATCCGGTCGCCGGTCTCATAGAGGAAAAGGCCCAGATCGCAGTGGACGGCCTGGTTCAGCACCTCGCCGAAATCCTCCAGATAGTGGACGTGGGGGATCACGCCGCGGCCGGACTGCTTGGCGGCCTCCTCGGCGATGCGGCGCCAGCGCTCCAGCTTCTTTTCGATGTTGTTGGGCTTGGCGATGCAGCGGGTGCAGTGGAAGAAAAAGATGTCCGCCGCGCCGGCCTCGGTGCACTTCTGCACCAGATAGTCCCCGCGCTCGCCCTTGGGCAGCCCTGCCAGAACTGTGGTGCGGACGCTGGGCTCCGCCGCCGAGGGCTCGGAGCGGAGGATCTCCACCTCGGCGGAACCTTCGCCCACGTGGAGGATGTTTCCGATGAAGTCGGTGCCGTCGCCGTCGCAGAGGGTGACCTCCTCGCCGGGCCGCAGCCGCAGCACCTTGATGTGTTCGGCGTCCTTGCCCTGGATGATGGCTCTGCCGCCGGTGAGGTTGGTGCCTGCCATGAAAAATCTAGCCATGTAAATCTCCCTTTTCGTAGGTTCCGAGAATAAATTCGATCTCCGTCTCCAACTGCTCTACGCCCTGCAGCTTTGCGCGATCCCGTTCGGAGGTGTGGAAGTAGTAGGGCGTCATGCGGAACACCGCCTCGATGTCATCCGGGGTCTGGAGGGTGATCCGCGCACTGACCTTGCCTTTTTGAATCAGCCGCAGGGAAGCAGTCTCCGGCAGCTGCTCGTCGTTTTCGTAGGGGGTGTCGTATAAGAGGGCCTTTAAGCCGAACAGATGCCGCGCCCCCGGCACCACGGTGATCAGCCGTCCGCCGGGCCTCAGCACCCGGACGAACTCCGGCTCGTGGAAGGGGGCGAACAGGTGGGCGGCGTAGTCCATAGAGCCGCTTTGGATGGGGATGGCCGCCATGTTCGCCACGAAATACGTGCCGCCGCCCCGCTTAGCCGCCAGCCGCACCATCTCTCTGGCCAGATCGAAGCCATAGACCGTGAGCTTCGGGTTTTCCGCCAGAGCAGCGGTGTAGTACCCCTCGCCGCAGCAGATGTCCAGCAGGCTGCCTTCGGCGTCGGAGAAGCGCTCCACCAGCGCGTCCTTCAGCGGTGCGAAGTAACCGCGATTCAGAAAGTCCCTCCGGGATCTGGCGGAGAGCTTGTCGTCTCCCATGGAGTCCCCGGGTTTGGAGGTGCGCAGAAGGTTTACATACCCCTCCTTTGCCCGATCAAAGCTGTGCCCGTTGGCGCAGGCGTATCTGCGCTCCTGCTGCATCAGTTTCTCGCCGCATACCGGGCAGATCAGCATGGGTGTCACCTCCAGATTCGGTTCAAATTTTAGTTTATTGCTCTCTTCGTGTAGGGCGGGGGCC
>CAMHPQ010000047.1 GCA_946187035.1 uncultured Clostridia bacterium
CCCGCCGTTGATTTCACACCATTCCCAATGCGGCGGGGCACAGGTCCCCGCCCTACAAACTCCAATTAATCGCTGAATGTGGAATCCATTTTAAACTCCACACTCCACACTCCTAACTCCACACTGCATTCATTTCCCCTCTGCGGGGAGGATGGCCGTGATTTTCAGGCTCTTTTCGTCGGCGGTGGAGGCGGAGATTCTTCCTTTATGGGCCTGCACCACGGCCTTGGCGATGCTCAGGCCGATGCCGTTGCCGCCGGTGGTGGAGCTGCGGGAGGGGTCGGTGCGGTAGAACCGGTCAAAGAGCTTCGCCATGCTCTCCTTGGGCACCGGGGAGGCAGAATCGTTGAACACCGAGAGGACGATGTTCCGGCCCTGCTGCTCCAGCTTCAGGTCGATGCTCCCGCCCTCGGGGGTGTATTTCACGGCGTTGTCCAGCAGAATGGAGGTCAGCTGCCGGATGGCCTTCTCGTCCCCGTGGAGGGTCAGCATGGGCTGGATGTTTTGGGTGAAAACCTGCTCCTTCTGCAGGGCTCTGCTCTGGAAGCCCTGGGCCGTCTCGCTCACCAGATCGGAGATCGGGAAATCCACCAGATTGGCGCTGCTCTGCTGCTCCTCCATTCTGGAGAGATACACCAGATCGTTGGTCAGCTCCGTCAGCCGTTTGGTCTGGCGGCGGATGTCCTGGAGCCACTCGTTGTTCTCGTCCTCCAGATCCATCTCCAGCACGTCGGCGTCGGCGTCGATGATGGCCAGAGGCGTCTTGATCTCGTGGCCGGCGTCGGTGATGAAGCGTTTCTGCTTTTCGTAGCTCTCCGCCACCGGACGGACGATCCTGCCGGAGAACAGCACCACCAGCAGCAGCACCGCCGCGCAGCCCGCCGCCGCCATGCCGATGCTGGCGAAGAGGAAGGTGCGGAAGGTGCCGAGATTTCTGCCGCAGTCGAGGAAGATCACCAGGGTGTCGCCCTCGGAGGACGTTGTCACCACATAGCGGTAATCATCCAGAAAGCCCCGCTCCTTGCCGGTGTCGAGGGCTTTTTCGGCGTATTCCACGGCGCTGTCCATATCCACCGCCGCGATCCGCCCGGTATCCACGTTGTTTACAGATCCGTCTTCCGCCAGCCGGACGGAGAAATAGCGGGACTCATAGGGAGCTTCCACAGAGAGCCCGGTGCCCCGATCCCGACGCCAGTCGCCGGTGTTGTTTCCGTTCTCGGCGTTGTTTTCCGGAAACGGCATGGGCTGCATGCCCGGCTCTGCGGGGCGGAAATCGTCGTCGTCCAGATCCTCCGGATCGTCAACGTCCGTGTCGTCAGAATCGAAGTCATCGGCATCATCCGCATCGTCCGCATCAAAGTCATCCTCGTCGTCCGCGTCGTCTCCGGCGGCCAGGGTCTTCAACGGGAGCGAGGCGTCCTCCTCCGGCGCGGGCGTCGTTTCCGGGAGCATGCCGTTTCGGACGGGGAAGGAGCCGTCGTTTTCCGCCAGAACGTCCAGCACCTGGTCCGCCTGCCGCACCACGTTCCGGTAGTTCACCAGATTGATGCCGCCGAGGATCAGCCCCAGCACCACCAGCAGCGACGCCATGGTCAGGGCGATAAAGCGCAGGCGCAGCTTTTTAAACATCGATGACCTCCAGAGAGTAACCGGCGTTGCGGGTGGCCTTGATCTGTACGTTGGCGTTCAGGGCCGTGAGCTTCTTTCTCAGATAGGAGATGTAGACCCAGACCACGTTGATCTCGGCCTCGCTGTCATAGCCCCAGATCTTCTCCAGAAACCGCTCTGTGGAGATCAGGTTGTGGGGGTTCGCCATGAGGGTCTCCAGCATCTGAAACTCCTTGTTGGCCAGACGGAAGCTGCCGCTGGGGGAGGAGAGCTCAAAGGTGGCTCTGTCCAAAGTGATGTTGCCGATCTTCAGCTCGGAGCTCCCCTGGGCCGCCTGGGTCCGGGTCATGGCGCGGATCCGGGCCAGCAGCTCCTTGGAGTTGAAGGGCTTGGTGAGATAGTCGTTGGCGCCGCTGTCCAGACCCTCCACCTTGTCGTCGATCTCACTCTTGGCGGTCAGCAGCAGCACCGGCAGCATGTTCCCCTGGGCGCGAATGGTCTTGAGCACCTCAATGCCGCTCATCTTGGGCATCATGATGTCCAGTACCGCGCCGTCGTAGTTGCCCGCCTGCAGGTAGTCCAGGGCGTCCGCGCCGTCATACACGATGTCCACCGAGAAGTTGTTCTTTTCCAAAATGGCCCCCACGGCCTTGGCCAGGGAACGCTCGTCCTCCGCCAGAAGCAGACGCATAAATCCCACTCCTTCATTCTTTGATGGGTTCAGTCTAAGGCTGCAACATTAATTCTAACTAAAAGATTCTACCATGTTTTGCTGGATTTGTCATCGGAAAAAGTTTTATGTAAACTAAAATCACATCTTTTCCGCCGGTTTCATAGGCTGAACCGGGTGATGGACATGGATGAATTCAAATTGGAGGGCTTTGAGGAGATCTGGGCCCGGGTACAGGGGACGCTTTTACCGGAGGAACCGGCAGCGCCGGAGAGAGCCGATCCGCTGCTGCGGTTTCTGGAGCAGGAGGCGGAGAGTGCGGCCTTCGAGCGGGCGCTCAGCTGCCGCTGCCTGGGTCTGGAGCCGCTGCACCGCCGCACCTGCGAGCGATTTCAGCTGCTGAGGAGTCTGTGGTTTTTGAAAACCGGGGAGCGGTTCAGTCTGCAATCCAGATGCTGCACGCTCAGAGGCCCGCTGCTGCAGGATCTCAGGAAGGATTATCTCGCCGTATCGGAACGGGCGAAGGCCTACGCCGAAGCAGCGGAGCGGACGCCGGATCGGTCGCTGGGGGAGACCTACGCAGCCCTCTCCGAGCAGAGCAGGGAGCACGCAGAGCGGCTGAAAACGATCATCCGCCGGGTGCTGGATACCGGCGGATGAGGGTTATCGGTTTTTGATTTTGGCGATCAGCGTCAGCAGGCCCCACAGAAGGAGGAACCCGGCGAAATCCAGCCACACGTCGGAGACCTGACCGCTGCGGCCCTCGGAGAAGATCTGGATGGTCTCGTCCGTCATGGCGGTGAGAACACCGGCCAGCGGCGGGAAGGAGGGGCTGCGGCGGGAGCCTGCGGTGGCAGCGAAGAGTAGCGCGCCCAGAATGGCGTACTCGGTGAAGTGGGCGGCCTTGCGGATGATGTGATCCGTCAGCCAGGGAAAGTAGCCGATCAGCAGCGCCAGCAGGCCGCCGCTCTCCTCCTTGCTCAGATCGGCGGGCATCAGGGAGTGACCCCAGATCACCAGGAGCCAGAGAACGGTCAGCACCGTGAAGACGATGCGCCGGGTTTTTCCGCCCTCGCTCATGCCTGCTGCTCCCGGATCTTTTTCACCCAGCAGCGGTGGCACATGGCCACATAGCTGTCGTTGCCGCCCAGAAGGATCTGGCCGCCGGCGGTGACGATCTTCCCGTTTTCGTCGATGCGGGCGTTGACGGTGGCCTTGCTGCCGCAGGCACAGACGGTCTTGATCTCGGTGATGGAATCGGCCAGCTCCATCAGCCGCATGGCCCCGGGGAAGAAGTGGGTGAGGAAGTCCGTCCGGAGACCGAAGCACAAAACCGGGATGTCTTTCTCGTCCACAATCTCTCTGAGCTGGTCGATCTGCTCCGGGGTGAAAAACTGCGCCTCGTCGGCGATGACCACGTCCGCGCCGGGGAATTTGTCGAGAATGCTGTCCTCGGGAGCGATGACCTCGGCGGTGCGCTGCAGGCCGATGCGGGAGCGGATGATGCTCTTGCCGTCCCGGTCATCCACCGAGGGCTTGATGAGCCACACGGACATGCCCAGCTCCTCGTAGTTGAACTGGGTGATCAGCGCCTGGGCGGACTTGGAGGAGCCCATGGCGCCGTATTTGAAGTAGAGCTTTGCCATATCAGGTTCTTCCCTCCACGTGGGCGCGGATGCGCTCCATGACGAAGTCCAGGGCCACGGGGTTGTGGCCGCCGGTGGGGATGATGATGTCCGCGTTGCGCTTGGAGGGCTCCACGAACCGGTCGTGCATGGGCTTGACCGTGGTGAGATACTGGTTCACGATGCCCTCCAGATCTCTGCCGCGGTCCCGGGTGTCGCGGATGATGCGGCGGAGAATGCGCACGTCCGCGTCGGTATCCACGAAGATCTTGATGTCCATGAGATCGCAGAGATTCGGATCGGAGAAGATCAGAATTCCCTCCACCACCAGCACCTGGGCGGGCTTGACGGTGGTGGTGCGGTCAGAGCGGTTGTGCACCTTGTAGTCGTAGACCGGGCACTGGATGGTCTGTCCAGCCTTCAGGGCTTTGATGTGCTTCACCAGCAGGGGCGTGTCGAAGGCGTTGGGGTGGTCGTAGTTGAGCTTTGCGCGCTCCTCGTAGGTGAGATCGTCGTGACGCTTGTAGTAGTTGTCGTGATACAGTACGCTCACGTTGCCGCCGAACTCCCGGAGAATCCGGCGGGTGATGGTGGTCTTGCCGCTGCCGGTGCCCCCGGCAATTCCGATCACAATGGTGTCAGACACGGTGCGTCGCCTCGCTTTTTCTCTATTTATCCTTTATAGTGTATCACAATGCAGCCCAGACTGCAATTTGAAATTTGCAGCGAGAAGGGGAGAAGCGGTTAAATTCCAGATTAACTGTCAGGGAGCGGGAGAGTGAAGAGTGGAGTGTGGAGTGTGGAGTGTGGAGTTTAAAGGGTCTCCGACGGATTCAAATTCCGGTTGATCGGGGAGGTGCGAGGCAGAATGTTGGACGACTGCCAATCTAAAATGGTGTCATTGCGAACCAGTCCGCAGACTGGTGTGGCAATCCGTTCTCTTGCGGTATTGTCCAGTTTCTTGCAAAGAGTTGGGCGAATCCGTTTGATCGCAACGTTCTACGAATCTTTACTCCGCCGCTAGGGGATGCGGATTGCCACGCCAGATGACGTCGGTCACTGGCTCGCAATGACACTCTTTGAGTCTGGTGTAATCGTTTCCTTCTTTCCGCAGGGCGGGTCGCTTGCGCCCGCCGGATTGCGTTCAAATTCCAGTTTGTCGGGGAGTTCATGTGTTGCGGAATGTTGGATAGAACATGGCCTTCCCCCAGGGGAAGGCTCTCGCTCTCATCAACTGTTCGTTAAACTCCAATTTACAATCCTGCAAAAAACCGCCCCGGTTGGAGCGGTTATGTGTATTCAGGTTTCAGCGGACTCTCTCGTCGCCCCAGAAGAACAGTGCCACGGTGCCGGGGCCGGTGTGGCTGCCGATGGTGGTGCCCACCCAGTTGATCTCCACCTTGCCGTTGAGGTTGGGGAACCGGGCCTCCACCAGATCGGCCACGGCGCGGGCGTCCTCATAACAGTTGGAGTTGGAGATATAGCACTTGCCGGCGTAGTTCTCGCCGCCCTCGGCGTGCTCGGCCATGCGGTCCACGATGGCCTGGATGACCTTCTTCTTGCCGCGGAGCTTCTCTCTGGGAATCAGGCGGCCCAGATCGTCCATGTTCAGCAGGGGGCAGATGTTCAGAATGCCGCCGAAGAAGCCGGAGGCCTTGGAGATGCGGCCGCCCTTGACGTAATACTCCAGCGTGGTGGAGAAAAACCAGTGGTGCAGGTTCAGCCGGTGGCTCTCGGCCCAGGCGCAGAGCTCGTCAAAGGGCATGCCCTCGTCTCTCAGATCGGCCAGCTTGTCCATCAGCAGACCGTAGCCGGAGGAAGCGCCCAGAGAGTCCAGCACCACGATCTTCCGGTCTGGATACCGCTCCATGACCAGCTCCGCCGCGCTCTGGGCAGAGTTGATGACGCCGGAAATGCCGCTGGAGAGGGTCATGTGCAGCACGTCCTTGCCCTCCTCGCAGAACTTGGAGAAATACGCCTCAAACTCCGAGACGTTCACCTGGGAGGTGCGGGTCTCGGCGCCGTCGGCCATGGCCTGGTAGAAGTCCGGGAACGGGATGCTCCCTCCCAGATCGTCTGCGTAGTCCACATCGTTCAGGAAAAAGTGGAAGCAGATATAGTGGATGTCCCGCTGATCAAAGTGCTCCTGAGACAGATCGGCGGTGCTGCAGCAGCTGATGACATAGTCGGCCATGGTGGTATCCTCCTGTAAAACGATTTATGAGAAAATTAATGACGATAGACGATGGAGCTGCGCACCTCGTCGCTCTTCTCCTGCCCGTCCAGCCAGGCGATCACGGCCAGGGCGAAGGGGATCGCCGCGCCCAGACTGGAGCCGGTGATGAAGCTTCCGTCGGTGATGGTCTCGGCGTCCGTGTAGTCCGCGCCGATGAGGTCTGCCTCGCAGCCGGGATAGCAGGTGGCGCGCTTACCTTTCAGAAGTCCCATTCTGCCCGGCACCGTGGGGGCGGCGCAGATGGCGGCCACCAGCTTGCCGGCCTCGGCAAAGGACTGGACGGCAGAGCGGACGCGCTCGCTCTCATAGAGGTACTCCGTGCCCGGCAGTCCGCCCGGCAGGATCACCGCGTCGGCGCTGTTCAGATCCAGAGACTCCGCCAGCGCGTCGCAGCGGATTTGGATCTTGTGGGCGCCCACGATCTCCTCACGGCCCATGACGGACGCGATGACGACTTCCACACCGGCCCTGCGCAGCAGATCCACGGTGATGAGCGCTTCGCACTCCTCCAGCCCGTCGGCAAAAAAGATGATGGCTTTGGACATGGATATACCCCTCCTATTTTAGATATTGTGTTTAGAAAATCGTAGCACGGAATTATTAAAGATTCCTTAAAGGCTCCGATGCCTGTTTTTTCCGATCCTTTACACATTCTTTATTTGACACCGGCTGACATTGGGATTATCATGGAGACAGAAAGCAAAGGAGGCTGTCGCGCATGCAGACACATAAATCCTACACCCCCGAGGAGCTGCGCTATCTGCGCACGCTGGCCATGCAGTTTCCCACAGTCCGTGCGGCCAGCACCGAGATCATCAATCTGAGAGCCATCCAGAATCTTCCCAAGAGCTGCGAGCACTTCATCTCCGACGTCCACGGGGAGTATGAGGCCTTTCTGCACATCTTAAACTCCGGCTCCGGCGTGATCCGCCAGTGCCTGGAGGAGCTCTACGGCAACACGGTCTCCCACGCGGAGCTGGACGCCCTGGCCACGCTGATCTACTATCCGGAGGAGAAGCTGGAGCAGATTCAGGAGGAGCAGCCGGAGCTGGACGAGTGGTACCGCATTACCCTCCACCGGCTGGTGGAGGTCTGCCGGGCGGTCTCGGCCCCCTACTCCCGCTCCAAGGTCCGCAAGGCGCTGCCCCAGGGCTATGTCTACATCATCGACGAGCTGCTGCACACCCACAACGAGCAGACCGACAAGCGGGACTACTTCGAGAGCATCATCGCCTCCATCATCGAGATCGGCGAGGCGGCGGACTTCATCCCCGCCATCTGCGAGGTCATCAAACGGATGGCTGTGGACCATCTGCATTTGGTGGGCGACATCTTTGACCGCGGCCCCAGAGCGGACATCATCATGGACTCCCTGCTGGATTACCACAGCGTGGACGTCCAGTGGGGCAACCACGACATCCTCTGGATGGGCGCCGCCTGCGGAAGCCGGACCCTGGTGGCCACGGTGCTGGCGAACTCCATCCACTACAACAATCTGGAGGTCATTGAGACCGGATACGGCATCAGCCTGCGGCCTCTGAGCGTCTTCGCCAACGACGTCTATTCCGACTGCGACGTGAGCCGCTTCGACGTGAAGCTCATGGACGACGAGACTGCCACGGACAAGGACCGTCTGCTCTCCGCCAGAATGCACAAGGCCATCACCATCATTCTCTTCAAGCTGGAGGGCCAGAAGCTCCTGCGCCATCCGGAGTATGAGATGCCGGATCGGCTCCTGCTGGATAAGATTGATTATGTAAACCACACCATCGAGATCGACGGCAAGGTTTATGAGCTGGCGGACACGGATTTCCCCACGGTGGACCCCCAGGATCCCTACACCCTGACCCCGGAGGAAAACGCCGTCATCGACCAGCTGACCTTCTCCTTCGAGCACAGCGAAAAGCTCCAGCGGCATGTGCGCTTCCTCTATGCCACCGGCAGCCTGTACAAAATCTACAACGACAACCTGCTGTTCCACGGCTGCATCCCCATGAACGAGGACGGCAGTCTCATGACCTTCCGCATCGGCGGCAAGGAGCGCAGCGGCAAGGAATTTCTCGATTACGCCGACACCGCCGCCAGACAGGCCTACTACTACAAGCGCGGCAGCCTGGAGAAGAAGCTGGGCTGCGACCTGCTGTGGTTCCTCTGGGCCGGGCGCAACAGCCCCATCTTCGGCAGAGACCGGATGACCACCTTCGAGCGGCGGCTCATCGACGACAAGAGCGCCTGGACCGAGCAGAAAAACGCCTATTATATGCTCTATCAGAACCCGGAGGTGTGCGTGGAGCTGCTGAAGGAATTCGGGCTGGAGGGCCCCCACTGCCACATCATCAACGGCCATGTTCCCGTGAAGGCCAAGAAGGGCGAGAGCCCCATCAAGGGCGGCGGACGGCTGATCGTCATCGACGGCGGCTTCTGCAAGGCCTACCAGCCCACCTCCGGCATCGCGGGCTACACCCTGATCGCGGACTCCTACGCCTACCGCATCGTGGCCCATCAGCCCTTCGCCGGCAGAGAGCGGGCCATCCGGGAGAACTCCGACATCGCCTCCACCGCCCAGATCTTCGAGCGCATGGAGCAGCGGCAGAAGGTGGCCTCCACCGACATCGGCAGAGACCTCCAGCAGCAGATCGACAGCCTGAAAGCCCTGCTGCAGGCCTTCCGCGACGGCGCCGTGGCGGAAGCGCTGTAACAGTGTGGAGTGTGGAGTTTGGAGTTGAAACCAGATTTCACATTCAGCGGTAAATTGGGAGTTTATCTGCCAGACTCACTTGGCTCCCCCTTTGGGGGAGCTGGCGCGAGCTTGCGAGCGACTGAGAGGGTTTTGACGGACAATGAATGCAGTAGAATTAATGCGTCAGAAGGAGTAACAAGCCCTCTCTGTCACGGCTAGTTCTCGCCGTGCCAGCTCTCCCGGGGGGGAGAGCCAAGGGGAATGGTGTTCTATCCATCTCCTCGCTAAACTGGAATTTGAATCCGCCTTTTGCTGTTATGTAAACTCTATTCCCTGCGCATACTGGCAATACCATTCCCACTGGAGGGACGCAAATGAAAAAACTACATTCCATCCTGAAGGAGCCCTGGGCGGCCTATACCTTCGCTCTGAGCTTCGCGGTGGTACTGTATCTGGTCATGTCGCGCATCGGCGGCATTCTCTCGTGGCTGGGCTCCGTCTGGCGGTTCCTGCTGCCGGTGGTGATCGGCCTGGTGCTGGCCTACCTGATGGACCCCATCGCCCGATTCTTCGAGCGCAGCGTGTTCCGGAAGATGAAAAACGACACCACCAGAAGAACCCTCTCGGTGGCGCTGGCCATCTTCGTGGTGCTGGCCGTGATCGTGCTGTTCTTCATCGCGGTGGTGCCGTCGCTGATCACCAGCATTTCCGCCCTGGTCGGAAACGCCGACAGCTACTATGCCAGCATCATGGACTGGCTGGAAAAGCTCAGCAAGTCCCCCATCGGACAGCATTTTGACCTGAACAAGTTCATCGAGAACATGCAGGACAGCATCAGCACCCTCATCAACCACGTCACGGACAACATGCAGTCCATCCTGGCCAAGGCCGGCAGCATCGGCAACCAGGTGTTCAACTGGGTGGTGGGCCTGATCATCGCGGTGTACTTCATGATGGGCAAGGCCAGCCTTCTGCCCGGGCTCAACGAGCTGCGCCGGGCGGCTTTGGCGAAAAAGCGCTACGAGACCCACAACGAATTCTGGCGCCGCTGCGACGAGATCTTCATTCAGTATATCGGCTGCAACCTGCTGGACGCCCTGATCGTGGGTACGGCCAACGCGGTGTTCATGCTGATCTGCGGCATGCCCTATGTAGCCCTGATCTCCGTGGTGGTGGGCGTGACCAACCTGCTGCCCACCTTCGGCCCTATCATCGGCGCGGCCATCGGCGGCTTTATTCTGGTGCTGAATAAGCCCATTTATGCGCTGTATTTCCTGATTTTCTCCCTGGTCATCCAGGCCCTGGACGGCTATGTGATCAAGCCGAAGCTGTTTTCCAACTCCCTGGGCATCCCCGCGGTCTGGACCCTGATCGCCATCATCCTCGGCGGCAAGCTCTTCGGCGTGGTGGGCATTCTGCTGGCCATCCCGGTGGCGGCGGTGCTGGTGTTTTTGTACCACGAGCAGTTCGTCCCCTGGCTCCAGCGGCGCAGCGAGGCCCGAGAACAGCGGGAAAAGCTGGAGGCCGCCGGAAAAACCGAAACCAACAACGAAACAACCTGAATTTCTCCCTCCATGCAAACGTGTGGAGGGATTCTTTTGCTTAAATTAAGAGTTTATCTGTCAGACCCACATGGCTCGCCCTCTGGGAGAGCTGTCGCGAGCTTGCGAGCGACTGAGAGGGCAAAACGAAGGATTCGGAACGCGGGAAATGCAGTGCGTCGGTAGTGACCACAAGCCCTCTCAGTCACGGCTATTTCCCGCCGTGCCAGCTCTCCCGGAGGGAGAGCCAAGGGGTGCACAGCATCATTCAACTGCTCGATAAACTATAATTTGACATGTGTTCCGGTTGACATTGGTTTCCGGCGTGATTATAATGTCCGTGTGACATTCATCACACAGGAGGTGGGGGAGATGAGCCAGATTCAATCCCTGGCGCGGGCACAGCTGTCCCATGATCTGGCGCGGTTCTTCCCGTTCTGGTATAAGCTGACGCCCATGCAGCAGCGCCGTCTGGCGGACACCTGCACGGTGCGGAAATATAACGCGGGAGAGGACATCCTGCTCCATCAGATCTGCAACGGCGGACTGCTCTTTGTCTATGAGGGCTCCATCCGCGCGTATATGATCTCTCCCCACGGGCGGGAGGCCACCATCTGCCGCCGGTCCCGGGGCGAGACCGGGGTGGTGCTGCCCTTGAACGAGCACAAGGCCGAGAACGTTATCCCCGCCTTTCAGGCGGAGGAGGACAGCCTGATCGCCTATATCACAAAGCCGGACGTCTACCGCGCGGCATTGGAATATCCCGAGATGCTGGAATTCTACACGGAGGCGACGGCTGCCTGCGTGCAGGAGATCATCAACAGCTTTTTCGGCTTCGCGTTCCTGCCGCTGCAGTCCAGAGTGGCGAGAATTCTGTTGGAGCGGGTCAAGGCCTCCGGCGGGGGACTGACCGTCAGCGCCACCCACGAGATGATAGCCGGCGCCACCGGCACCTCCAGAGAGGTGGCCACCAGAACCCTCGGGAAAATGCAGGCCGACGGCGTGCTGCGCACCGGGCGGGGACAGGTGGAAATCCTGGACTTAAAAAAACTGGAGGCTCTGGCCTCGGTATAACGGAACGGAACTTCTAACGATAAAGGGAGCGATCATTATGCAAGACGGATTTGTACGCGTGGCTGCGGCCTCCGTGCCGGTGACGGTGGCGGACCCGAAGTCCAACGCGGAAAAGATCATTGCGCGCATCCGGCAGGCGGATGAAAAGCAGGTGAATCTGCTGGTGCTGCCGGAGCTCTGTCTCACGGGCTATAGCTGCGGCGATCTGTTTTACAACGACCTGCTGCTGGAGCAGGCGGAGCAGCAGCTCATGCGCGTCATCGACGAGACGGAGCGCTGCGCCCCCGTGGTGGTTCTGGGCATGCCCCTGCGCTATGAGGGACGGCTCTACAACTGCGCTGCGGTGATCCACCAGGGCAAGCTGCTGGGTCTGGTGCCCAAGACGGTTCTGCCCAACTACGCGGAGTTTTACGAGAAGCGGCAGTTCACCTCCGGAGCCGCCTTCGGGCCGGACAACACCCGCTATATCACCTTCGGCAACGAGGACGCCACCGAGAGCTGCCCCTTCGGTACCGGGATGCTCTTCCAGTGTGACAGCATGCCGGAGTTCACCTTTGGCGTGGAGATCTGCGAGGACGCCTGGGCGCCGAAGCCCCAGAGCCTGGAGATGGCCCTCCGGGGCGCCATGATCATCGCCAATCCCTCCGCCTCCGACGAGGTCATCGGCAAGGCGGAATATCGCAGAACCCTGATCTCCTCCACCGCCGGGCGCTACATCTGCGGCTATATCTACGCCAACGCCGCCCCGGAGGAGAGCACCCAGGACGTGGTCTTCTCGGCCCACCATCTGATCAGTGAAAACGGCGCGCTGCTGGCCGAGCACAAGCCCTTCCAGCCGGAGGACGACATCACCTACACCGAGATCGACCTCCACCGTCTGCGCAGCGAGCGGCACCACAACACCAGCTTCACCGACCTGGCGTCCCCGGAGCCGGTGGTGCGGGTCATGTTCCACCAGCCGGTCAGAGAGACCGCCCTCAGCCGCACCTTTGAGAAGAATCCCTTCGTCCCCGACGACAGCGAGGATCTCGCGGATCGCGCGGAGCTGATTCTCACCATGCAGTCCACGGCCCTGAAGCGGCGCATCACCCACACCCACTGCAAGACCGCGGTGGTGGGCATCTCCGGCGGCCTGGACAGTACCCTGGCGCTGCTGGTGATGGTGCGGGCCATGGATATGCTCCGTCGCCCCCGCACCGACGTGGTGGCCGTCACCATGCCCTGCTTCGGCACCACCAGGCGCACCAAGTCCAACGCCGTGAAGCTCTGCGAGCTGCTGGGCGTCACCGTGCGCACCGTGGACATCACCCAGAGCGTGAAGCAGCACTTTATCGACATCGGCCACGACGAGGCCGTCACCGACGTCACCTTTGAAAACTCCCAGGCCCGGGAGCGCACCCAGGTGCTCATGGACATTGCCAATGACATAGGCGGCATCGTGGTGGGCACCGGCGACCTCTCCGAGCTGGCCCTGGGCTGGGCCACCTACAACGGCGACCACATGAGCATGTACGGCGTCAACGCCAGCGTGCCCAAGACCCTGGTGCGCTATATCGTCCGCCACGAGGCCATGCAGGCCGACGGCGAGCTGAAGGCCGTGCTGGAGGACATTCTCGCCACGCCGGTCTCCCCGGAGCTGCTGCCCGTGGGTAAGGACGGCGAGCTGGTGCAGAAGACCGAGGATCTGGTGGGCCCCTACGAGCTCCATGACTTCTTCCTGTACTACATGCTCCGCTTCGGCATGCGGCCCAGAAAGCTCTTCCGGCTGATCAGGGCCGCACAAGGGGACGCCTACGACGACAAGACCCTGCTCCACTGGCTGGAGACCTTCACCCGCCGGTTCTTCATCCAGCAGTTTAAGCGCTCCTGCCTCCCCGACGGGGTGAAGGTGGGCACCGTGACCCTCTCTCCCAGAGGGGACTGGCGCATGCCCTCCGACGCCAGCAGCGCCGTCTGGATGGACGAGATCGCCCAGCTGAAACAGGAATATCTGAAATAAAAGGAGAACGCCATGAAAAAACGACTTTTCACGCTGCTGCTGGCGCTGTGCCTGACGCTGGCGCTGACGGTTCCGGCCCTGGCTGCCAACGTGCAGTGCGACGTGGGCAACGGCGTCACGCTGGAGATTCCGGACCGCTATCTGCTGTTCACGCCGGAGAATCCCGCGCGGACGCTCCCCGACGGCACGACCATGGATCTCACGGCGGAGATCGAGGCGGACAATCTGAGCCTCGTGGCCCTGAACGAGACCGGCGAGGTGAGCATCACCGTCAACACCAGTCTGGACAACGCCACCCAGAACGTGTATCTGAAGCCCGAGCAGATCATGAGCCTGCAGGACACGTTCAAGAGCGAGTATGAGAAAAACGGCTACCGGCTGCTGGACTACACCTACTACCAGCACAGCCAGTGCGCCTTCGTGAAGGCCGCCCTGCAGAACAAGGTTGACGGCGAGGATCTGTTCACGCTGCTCTATTATACCCTCTGCGACGGACGGGAGGTGGGCGTTGCCCTGCAGGCCTCCGACAAGGCCACGCTGGACGCCTACACCGCCGAGGTGGAG
>CAMHPQ010000048.1 GCA_946187035.1 uncultured Clostridia bacterium
ACGCCAAGCGCAAGGAAGAAGTCGACGTCCGCAACCAGGGCGACCAGATGGTCTACCAGACCGAGAAGACCCTCGAGGAGCTGGGCGACAAGATCGACGCCGCCGAAAAGGGCGAGGTTGAGAGCAAGCTGCAGAGCCTGAAGGACGCCCTCACCGGCACCGACACCCAGGCCATCAAAAACGCCACCGAGGAGCTGACCCAGGTCTTCTACAAGCTCAGCGAGAAGCTGTATCAGCAGGCCAACCCCCAGGGCGGCGCCCAGGGCTTTGATCCCTCCAACTTCCAGGGCGGCCCCCAGCCCGGCGGCGATGACAACGGTCAGCAGTACTACGACGCCGACTACACCGTGGTCGACGACGACAAGTAAAATCCTTCAAAAGGGATGCCTGCATCCCTTTTGAGAGAGTTGCACTCCGGCACATGCGCTCGGCTGCAGGGAAAACCCTGCGAAAGGAGCGCATGAGCCTCCGCGAGATGTATTTTTGCATCGAAACAAGTTCCGAGGCAAAAATGATTTCATGATCTTCGCGTCTCCGGACGCGAACTCTGCGAGGCATTTTTGAAATGATGCGGCTGTACGATTCCATCGTGCAGCCGCTTGCGAGGATTAACATATGGCAGACAAACGAGATTATTACGAGGTACTCGGCGTCGAGAAGAGCGCAACCGACGAGGAGATCAAAAAGGCCTACCGCAAGGCGGCCAAGGCCAATCACCCCGATCTGCACCCCAACGACAAGGACTGCGAGGCCCGATTCAAAGAGATCAACGAGGCCTACGAGGTGCTGTCTGACGAGCAGAAGCGCAAGATGTACGACCAGTACGGTCACGCGGCCTTCGACCCCAACGGCGGCTACGGCCCCGGCGGTCCGGGCTTCGGCGGATTTGGCGGCTTCGGCGGGTTCGGAGACATCTTCGGCGATATCTTCGGCGGTGGCTTCGGTGACATCTTCGGCGGCGGGCAGCGCAGCGGCCCCAGAAAGGGCGAGAGCATCCGCGCAAGGGTCACGGTCTCCTTTGAGGAGGCGGCCTTCGGCTGCAGCAAGGAGATCAACATCGGACGCGTGGAGCAGTGCCCTGACTGCGGCGGCAGCGGCGCGGCCAAGGGCTCCAGTCCGGAGACCTGCCCCGACTGCAACGGCACCGGCTCCGTCCGCACCACCCAGCGTACCCCCTTCGGCGTGGTGCAGAGCTCCGGCGCCTGCAAGAAGTGCGGCGGCAGAGGCAGGATCGTCAAGAACCCCTGCCCCAAGTGCGGCGGCAGAGGCGCCATCCGGAAGAACCAGAAGATCAACGTGAAGATCCCCGCCGGCATCGACGACGGCCAGACCATCTCCCTGCGCGGTCAGGGCAACGCCGGTCAGGACGGCGGCCCCCAGGGCGATCTGCTGGTGACGGTAATGGTCAAGCCCCACCCGCTGTTCGAGCGCGACGGCTACTCCGTCCTTCTGGAGATGCCCGTCACCTTCGCCCAGGCGGCGTTGGGCGCCGAGATCGAGGTGCCCACCATCGACGGCAAGGTGAAGCTGAACATCCCCGAGGGAACCCAGCCCGGCAGCGTGTTTAGACTCAGAGGCAAGGGCATCCCCTATCTCCAGAGCAAGAGCGGACGCGGCGACCAGTTCGTGACCATCGCGATCTCGGTTCCGAAGAACATGAACAGCGCTCAGAAGGAAGCCCTCCGCGCCTACGCCCACAGCATGAACGAGGCCGTCCCAGAAAAGAGCGGTTTCTTCGGCGGGAAGAAGAAAAAATAACAGTTTACCCCGTGCGGCGAAATGACCGCACGGGGTTGGTTTTTTCTGTGTGGAATGTGGAGTTTAAAAGAGATTTCGCATTTCAGCGGAGTATTGGAGTTTATCTGCCAGACTTAAAGCTTGTCATTGCGAACCAGTGACCGACGTCACTGGTGTGGCAATCCGTTCTCTTGCAGTACAGACTAAAAAATGCAAAATGATGGGCGAATTCGTTCATTCTCAACGTTCTGCTAGATCCCAGTCCGCCGCCGGGGGATACGGATTGCCACACCAGTCTGCGGACTGGTTCGCAATGACACCATTTTAGATTGGTGGTCATTTCACATTCTGCCTCGCAGCTCCCCGATAATCCAGAATTTGAATCACATACAAAAATACCTCCCACCGGAAATCGATGGGAGGTTCGTGTTTTACAGGTCGTTTTTCTTGACGGATTCGGGATAGTAGGAGTGGGGATCCTCCTCTTCTCTCTCGCCAACGGCGATCTCGAAGCGCTTGATGAGCTCAGAGACGCCCAACTTGGTGATCATCAGCTCGTTGTAGGCCATGTCGTTGGTGTAGCCCTGGTAGCGGCACTCGTCCAGGCCCTCACGGAGGTCGTCCACCTCGATCAGGCAGGTCTCATACAGGTCCTCCAGCTTGCCCAGCTGGGTCAGATCGTCATCCGGGTTGTCCTTCATGGGGCAGACGGTCTCAAATCTGCGGCCAATGCGGACGATGGCGTTGTAGGCAGTCTTCATCATCATGGCGGAGAGGTCGCCCTCGGGGCCCACGCTCTCGGCGGTGCCGATGCCCTCTTCCATGTCGTTGACCTCATTCATCCAGAAAGTGTGGACGCCCCGCAGCTGCTCCAGCCGCTCGTCCAGCTTTTCCTGAGGCTGCCGGTTGGCGGAATAGCCGCCCTTCTTCAGCTTTTTCGTAAGCCGATCCATAGTGATTCCTCCAATATCTAATTTTAATTAATCATCAATGTCCAAGGCTTCCAGACCCTTGGCCGCAATGGGCCTGGAGTCGCCGTGCTTCACAAACAGCATGGTGACGAAGGCCAGGGCCACGAAGATGGTGGCATAGGGGAACAGGGTGGTCATGCCCAGCTTGTCCATCAGGAAGCCGGAGAACATGGGCGTCACCACCTGGGCGGCCATGCTGGCGGTGTAGTAGAAGCCAGTGTACTTGCCCACGTCGGCGCCGGAGCACATCTCCACCACCATGGGGAAGGAGTTGACGTTGATGGTGGCCCAGCCGATGCCCGCCAGGGCGAACATCAGGTTCATGAGCATGGTGGGGCTGTCAGATCGCATGAAGGCCGCAGCGCCGAAGGCCACGCCCAGCATCACGACGCCAGCCAGGATGGTCTTTTTTCTGCCAACCTTGGAGGCCACGATGCCCACCGGCAGATAGGCGATAATGGCCGCCGCCTGGGCGATGATCAGGGTCAGGTTGTAGTCCTTGTGGAGAATGTTGGAGGCGTAGACGGAGTACTTGGACGTAACCGCGTTGTAGCCCATGAACCACAGGACGATGGACAGCAGAATGAAGATCAGAGACTTCTTCTCCCCTGCGGAAAGGCCTCGCTTCTCGCCGGTCTCCGCGTCGGGCTCGTCCTCCTCGATGCCGAACTTCTTGGAGTCCTCGTGCATCTGCTTGACCAGCTTCGGCTCCTTGACCGTCAGCAGGAAGATCACCAGCGCCAGCAGCATGATCGCGCCGATGACGCAGTAATACTTCGTAAAGGGCATGAGGGCGTTTTTCACCGAGCCGGTGGCGAAGACCATGCCCAGGGCCAAAACCAGAATGCCGCCGGCGGAGCCCATCAGATTGATGACAGCGTTCGCCTTGCTGCGCAGGGGCTTGATGGTAACATCAGGCATGAGCGCCACCGCCGGGGAGCGGAAGGTGGCCATGCTCAAAAGGGTGATCAGCAGCAGCGCCACAAAGAGGATCAGGGTCCCCGGGTGGGCGTGGGTGGTCTCCCGGACGCACTCCTGACGGGCAGGGGTGACATAGTTGGTGTAGTCGGGGTTGGTGACGGTCTTGCCGCCCTCCTCGATCTGGCTCTGGATGGAGGCAAACTCCTCCTCGGTGAAGATCTCGGACAGGACGAAGTTCTCGCCGTCGGGAGTCTGGAGCTGGGTGTCCGCCTCTCTCTGATAGATCTCCGTCAGCGCGGCGGGATCGTCGATGGCGGAGACGGCCTCGATCTGCTTGAGCTGGGCCGCGTCCACGAAGCTCAGGGCGATAAAGGCAGCCACGGCCACGATGGTGCCCCAGAGGATGAAGGGCGTCCGGCGGCCTCTCGGGCTCTTGCTCTTGTCGGAGATGGCGCCGAACAGCGGCAGCAGGAACAGAGCCAGAATGTTGTCCAGGGCCATGATGACGCCGGAGAGACCCTGCTTCATGCCGAATTTGTTGGTTAGGATCAGGGGGATGGTGTTGTCGTAGGCCTGCCAGAAGGCGCAGATCAGGAAAAAGGCCAGACCCACCAGAATGGTACGCTTGTAGTTGAGTTTCATTTCGCACCTCGTGTAACGAAAAGTCGGTAGGCTCATTGTACAATATTATGAAAAAGATTGCAACCAAAATTGACAGAGCGATCAAAAAGGTGTTTAATAGAAGGAGGAAAAAACGCTGAAAGAAAGAGGGATTCCCATGAAAACCGGTATCATCGGCACCACCGTCCTCAGCGCTGCAGCTGCGGCAGGTCTGACCGCCTGGCTCATCGCCCCCGGTCACGCCACCACAGAGATGAAAGCGCCCTTCATGCACCGCAATTTCGCCCACCGGGGTCTGCACAAACGGGACAAGTCCGTGCCGGAAAACTCCCTCGCCGCCTTCCGGAGAGCGGTCAAGGCGGGCTACGGCGTCGAGCTGGACGTGCATCTCACCGCCGACGACCAGCTGGCGGTGTTCCACGATGACAACTTAAAGCGCATGACCGGTCTGGACCGGAACATCGAGGATCTCACCATGGCGGAGCTGAAGCAGCTGCGTCTGGCCAACACGGAGGAGACCATCCCCACCCTGCAGGAGGCCTTGGAGGTGCTGGGCGGCAAGGTGCCGCTGATTCTGGAGATCAAGCGCGGCAAGCGGAACACCCAGCTCTGCCAGCTGATCCGCTCCACCCTCTTCGGCTATAACGGGCCCGTCTGCATTGAGAGCTTCGACCCCACCATCATCCAGTGGTGGCGGAACCACGCGCCGGACGTGCTGCGCGGCCAGCTGGCCCAGCCGCCCAAGGACTATAAAAACGACGCCTCCCCCGCGGCGGCGTTCCTCTGCGGCAATCTGCTGACAAACTTCCTCTGCCGTCCCCACTTCATCGCCTATCGGATCGCAGAAAAACCCTTCACCGTCCGACTCTGCGACGCCATGGGCGCCATCAAGGCCGGCTGGACCAGCAAGGAGTGGGCCCATGAAAAGGATTACGACATTGTGATCTTCGAGCGCTACAAGCCCGGCGTCTGGTTCCGGGCGCAGATTTAAAGCTTGCGTTTTGGGCAATAATGTAGTATTATAGTTATCCGTAGCCCTTGACAAGGCTGCACTAGTTGGGGAGCCAGCGGTGCCCTGTTACCTGCAATCCGCTATAGCAGGGATGAATTCCCGCCCCCGGATAGGCGATTGATTGTCAGACTGCAGTAAGCAGCGATGAAGGCTCGGCCCTGCGCAACGGAGCCCCGTGAACCATGTCAGGCGGGGAACCGAGCAGCATTAAGCGGGTCACTCCGTGTGCCGTAGGTCCACCGGGCCCGAGCCGGCTGCTGCAGTAGCGGATGGGTCGTCTATACAAAGGCGGGTGTGCAGTCTTGTCAAGGGCTACATCTCATTTTTGAAAGGCAAGCCTTTCAAAAATGAAGAGCTTGCACTCCGAAAGATTTTTTTGGCGCAAGTAGCGACTTGCGAAAGAAAAAAATCTCTCTCCGTGAGTGGTATTTTGCTCCCCGAAACAAGTTCCGGGGGCAAAATGATTGGATTGATATTTTGCGCCTGCGGGCGCAAAACTCTGCGAGGCTGTGGAGGTGAACTCGTGTATCAGGCTCTATACCGAAAATGGCGGCCGCAGACCTTTGACGATGTGGTTGGCCAGCAGCATATCACCGAGACACTGAAAAATCAGGTGCGCACCAACCGGCTGAGCCATGCGTATCTGTTCATTGGCACCCGCGGCACCGGCAAGACCACCTGCGCCAAGATTCTGGCCAAGGCGGTCAACTGCGAGCACCCCGTGGACGGGAACCCCTGCAACTGCTGCCCCACCTGTCGGGGCATCGACGACGGGAGCATCCTGGACGTGGTGGAGATGGACGCCGCCTCCAACAACAAGGTGGAGGATGTGCGCCTGCTGCGGGACGAGGCGGTCTACTCCCCCGCCAACGCGAAAAAGCGCGTCTACATCGTGGACGAGGTGCACATGCTCTCCAACTCCGCGTTCAACGCGCTGCTGAAGATCCTCGAGGAGCCGCCGGAGCACCTGATGTTCATTCTTGCCACCACGGAGCTCCACAAGGTCCCGGCAACCATTCTCTCCCGCTGCCAGCGGCACAGCTTCAAGCGGATCGCCGCCGAGGACATCGCGGGGAGACTGCAATACGTGGCCGCACAGGAGCAGATCGGTCTGCAGCCTGAGGCCGCCATGCTCCTGGCCAGATTGGCCGAGGGCGGCATGCGCGACGCATTGACCCTTCTGGATCAGTGCTCCGGCGACGGGAACGTCACCGCCGAATCCGTCCGGCAGGCCATCGGTCTCGCGGGACACGCCCAGACCGCAGAACTGGCAAAGTGGCTGGCCAAGGGCGACACCGCTGGCGCGCTGCAGCAGTTTCGGGATCTGTGGCAGGAGGGGAAGGACCCCGCCTCCCTGCTGGACGAGCTCAGCGTCCTGCTGCGGGACGTGCTGATGCGCTCTGTAGCAAAAAAAGGAAGCAGCGCGCTGCTCTCCGGCGGCTATGAAGACGCCCTTCTGGACGCCTTCGCAAAGGTTTTGAATCCGGCGCAGCTGATGCGCTGGCTGACCACCATACAGGAAGCGCTCTCCGGCCTTTCCCAGAGCGTGAACCCCAAGCTGGGGGCAGAGCTCTGCCTGATCCGGCTGAGCACCCCGGAGGTGAGCGAGGATCTGGCCGGTCTGGCTGCCAGAGTTTCTGCTCTGGAGCAGGGCGCGGTGCCGGTGCAGAGAAAGGAGATCCAGCTGCCCGAGCCGGAGCCCATGCCGGAGCCCGCTGAAAAACCGGAACCCATTCCGGAACCCGAGGATACCCCTCCCTGGGAGCCGGAACCGGTGAAAGCGCCGGAGCCCGAAATCGTGCCCCCCCGGGAGATGACGCCGCCTCCGCCGACGGAGGATGCACCCCCATGGGAGCCGCCCGTGGAGGAGGCCCCGCCCCTCTGGGAACCGGAGCCCATTCCCGAACCCGCGCCCATGCCGGAGCCGGAACCTGTACCCATGCCTGAGCCTGTGCCGGAACCCCCGGCAGCGGCTGGTTCCGACTGGGAAAAGATTCTCCAGGCCGCCCAGAAGCTGCTGCCCATGGCGCAGTTCTCGGTTTTGAAAAATCCCGATCAGGTACAGGGGCATCTGGAGGGCGACACGCTGATTCTGGATCTGGATCCGGGTTTCGCCTTCATGATGCTGGGCACCCCCGCCATGGAGGAAAAGCTCCGGACGGCGGCGCAGCAGGCCCTGGGCAAAGCGGTGCACGTCCAGAGTCGGAAGGCCACCAAAAAAGGCGGCTCCAACCAGAGAAGTCTGGAGGAGTTGACCCGGTTCGACATCGTTTCGTTTGAATAAAAAATACAAATACACAGGAGGATATTGTTATGGCAAAAGGCGGATTTCGCGGCGGCTTCGGCGGCATGAACCAGGCCGGTATGATGAAGCAGGCCCAGAAGATGCAGCAGGAGTTCCTGAAGATGCAGGAGGAGCTGGAGCAGAAAGAGTTCACGGCCAAATCCGGCGGCGGCGTGGTCACGGCCACAGTCAACGGCAAGCGGGAGCTGGTCAGCGTGAAGATCGATCCCGAAGCGGTGGATCCCGACGACGTGGAGATGCTGGAGGATCTGGTGGTCGCTGCGGTCAACGAGGCGCTCCGGATGTACGAGTCCGAGAGCGAGGCCAGCATGAGCAAAATCACCAGCGGTTTTAAAATGGGTCTCTGATATGTGGAAACGCTGAACCAATCGCCGCACCCATCTTGCTGGCATCTTTTCCGCCTGACTTCCTTTCTAAATCTTGAAATACACAAAGTATTCCTTCGATTTTTCAAGTTTGTCAGACGAAAAATCTGCTCACCAATCTGTGCAATTCGATCGATTCATCGCTTCCTAAAAAAGACACACTGCAATTATTGGCGGTGTGTCTTTTTTGTATCTTGACAAATACCCCATATGGGTATATGATCGTAATACCCCATAAGGGTATTTTTCAGGAACGGAGGGCATCCTATGGACGAGAAGACCTGCTGCTGCGGCGGAGAAAAGCAGACCCACCGGGTCGAGGAGGAGCGTAAGCGCCTGATGAACCGGCTCAGCCGGATCGAGGGGCAGATCCGCGGCCTCAAGGGCATGCTGGAGCGGGACGCCTACTGCCCCGACATTCTGACCCAGAGCGCCGCGGTGAACGCCGCCGTCAACGCCTTCAACAAGGAGCTTCTGGCCAGCCACATCCGCAACTGCGTCGTCCGGGACGTGAAAAACGGCGACGAGGAAGTCATCGACGAGCTGGTGGCCACCATCCAGAAGCTGATGAAATGAACTGACAAATTGGAGTTTAGCGAGGCGTAGATGAGAGCGAAACCTTCCCCTGGGGGAAGGTGGCACGGCGGGAAATAGCCGTGACGGATGAGGGTTGAGCTATTGTAATCTCTATTGAGCTGCTGCCTTAATCCAACTGCTCCCCGACCCTCATCCACCGCAAGCGGTCCCCCTTCCCCCAGGGGAAGGCTATGCTCTATCCTACATTCTGCAAATCACAAACAGCAAGATAAACTACAATTTGAACCCGTCGGAGACACTTGAAACTCCACACTCATAAAAGGTGATAGCATGGAACAATACAACGTAACCGGCATGAGCTGCGCCGCCTGCTCTGCCAGAGTGGAAAAGGCCGTGTCGCAGGTGCCGGGGGTCACTGCCTGCAGCGTCAGTCTGCTGACCAATTCCATGGGTGTGGAGGGCTCCGCCACCGCAGCGGAGATCATAGCAGCCGTGGAAAACGCGGGCTACGGCGCCTCCCAGAAGGGCGCTGCCGCCAAGGCATCCGCTTCCGACGCCGACGCGCTGGCCGATCATGACACCCCGGTTTTGAAGCGCAGACTGATCTGGTCCCTGGGCTTTCTGCTGATCCTCATGTATTTCTCCATGGGGCACATGATGTGGGGCTGGCCGCTGCCCAAGTGGTTCGACGGAAACCACATCGCCATGGGTCTGGTGCAGCTTTTGCTGGCGGCCATCGTCATGGTCATCAACCAGAAATTCTTCATCAGCGGTTTTAAAAGCCTGCTCCACGGCGCGCCCAACATGGACACCCTGGTGGCGCTGGGCTCCGGCGTGAGCTTCCTATGGAGCGTCTATGCGCTCTTCGCCATGACCCACGCCCAGCTGGTCGGCGACAGCGAGGCCGTCATGACTTACATGCACGGGTTCTATTTCGAGTCTGCCGCCATGATTTTGGCCCTGATCACCGTGGGCAAGATGCTGGAGGCCCGCTCCAAGGGCAAGACCACCGACGCGCTGAAAAGTCTCATGTCCCTCTCCCCCCAGACCGCCAACGTGGTGCGCGGCGGCCAGGAGATCACCGTCCCGGTGGAGCAGGTGCAGAAGGGCGACATTTTCCTGGTGCGCCCCGGCGAGAGCATCCCCGTGGACGGCGTGATCCGCTCCGGCGCCAGCAGCATCAACGAGGCAGCCCTCACCGGCGAGAGCATCCCGGTGGACAAATCCGAGGGGGACACGGTCTCCGCCGCCACGGTGAACGGTCAGGGCTTTCTCCGCTGCGAGGCCACCCGCGTGGGCGAGGACACCACCCTCTCCCAGATCATCAAAATGGTCAGCGACGCCGCCGCCACCAAGGCCCCCATCGCAAGAATCGCAGACAAGGTCTCCGGCGTGTTCGTCCCGGTGGTCATCGGCATCGCCGTCATCGTCACCGTGGTCTGGCTGCTGCTGGGGCAGAGCTTCTCCTACGCCCTGGCCCGAGGCATCTCGGTTCTGGTGATCAGCTGCCCCTGCGCACTGGGTCTCGCCACCCCGGTGGCCATCATGGTAGGCAACGGCCTCGGCGCGAAAAACGGCATTCTCTTCAAAACCGCCGTCTCTCTGGAGGAGACCGGCAGGGCCCAGATCGTGGTGCTGGACAAGACCGGCACCATCACCTCCGGGGAGCCGAAGGTGACGGACGTGCTCCCGGCGGAGGGCGTGGCGGAAGCCGATCTGCTCCGCTGTGCCGCCGCGCTGGAGACCCCCAGCGAGCACCCACTGTCCAAGGCGATATTAAATTATGTAAACCAATCTGCGGAGGCGGTCACGGAATTTGAGGCGCTGCCCGGGAACGGGCTCACCGCGAAGCTGAACGGTGAAACCCTTCTCGGCGGAAGTCTCAGCTTTTTGAAAAGCAGAGTGTCCGTCTCCCCCGCTCTGGTGCAGCAAGCGGAGGCGCTGGCGGAAAACGGCAAGACGCCGCTGCTGTTCGCCAAGGGATCCCAGCTCCTGGGCGTCATCGCGGTGGCGGACACTTTGAAGTCCGAGAGCCCCCAGGCCATTGAAGAACTGAAAAACATGGGCGTGAAAACCGTGATGCTCACCGGTGACAACCGCCGCACCGCCCAGGCCATCGGCAGAGAGGCGGGGGTGGACCACGTGATCGCCGGAGTGCTGCCCGACGGCAAGGAAAAGGTCATCCGCACTTTGAAGGAGTACGGCAAGACCATCATGGTGGGCGACGGCATCAACGACGCCCCGGCCCTGACCCGGGCGGACGTGGGCATCGCCATCGGCGCGGGCACGGACGTGGCCATCGACGCCGCGGACGTGGTGCTGATGCAGAGCCGCCTCACCGACGTCTCCGCCGCCGTGCGTCTCAGCCGCGCCACCCTCAGAAACATCCACGAGAACCTGTTCTGGGCGTTTTTCTACAACGTCCTGTGCATCCCACTGGCAGCGGGGGTCTACACCTCCATGCTGGGCTGGAGCCTGAACCCCATGGTGGGCGCGGCGGCCATGAGTCTGAGCAGCTTCTGTGTCGTCACCAACGCGCTCAGGCTGAATCTCTTCAAGCTCCACGACGCGAAAAAAGACCGCCGGAGAGAGCCGGTGGAAATCCCCGAGTCAATCTTTGAATCATTCATACAGGAGGAACCAACCATGCAGAAAACCATGAAGATCGAGGGCATGATGTGCCAGCACTGCGAGGCCCGCGTGAAGAAGGCGCTGGAGAAGATCGAAGGCGTGGAGTCCGCCGTCGCCAGCCACGAGGCCGGCACCGCCGTGGTCACTCTGAGCCAGCCGGTGGAGGACAGCGTTCTCAAGGAGGCCGTGGAGGCTCAGGATTACCCGGTGCTGGGCATCGAGTGATCGAAAAAAACATGCAAAAAGCACACCCGTCGAGGGTGTGCTTTTTGCAGTCTGAGAAGAGATCAGAAGCTGTTTTCGATGAGCCACTTTTCGGCTTTCAGAACCATTTCGGTGGCGTCGGTGCCGTCGGGAAGGATCACACACTCCTCCGGCAGCTCGCCGAAGATGTCCAGGTGCGCCTCCTCCGCCGCGGCGTTTTTGAAATAGTTGTTGTCGTCGGAGAAGCCGGGGTCCGGCTGCAGCTGGCACATGTTGTAGGCCTCCAGAATGGCAGTCACCGGGACGCCGTGGAGCTTCAGCCCGCGATAGGCCTCCAGATCCGCGCCCACGGGGCCCGCGGCCTTGTAGAGCCGAACCACCTCATGGAGCTGCGCTTTCTCCGAATCCGTGAGGGGCTCCAGCGCCTGGACGCTGTGGATGTTGTCCTGCACCTGCTCCAGGGTGGACATGCCGGAGAGGTTGCAGATGACGCCCTCGAAGCTGCCGGCATAGCGGATGGCCCAGGAGGCGATGGAGGCGTTGGGGTCCATCTCTTTGAGCTTCTGCTCCACCGCCGCGGGCACTTTGGCGAGGCCGCCGCCCTTCACCGGCTCCATGAAGACCGCGAGCTTTCCGTGCCTGCGGATGACCTCATAGGCCGCCATGGCCTGCACCAGCTCGCTCTCGGCGTCGATGTAGTTGAAGGGGATCTGCACGAACTCCACCTCCGGATGCTCGGTGAGGATCCGGTCCAGCAGCTTGGCCGAGGAGTGGAAGGAAAAGCCCAGATGGCGGATCTTCCCCTCCTTCTTCCACTGGTTGGCGTGGTCGAACAGATGCTCGGTCTTGATGACGCCGCCCTTGCCGTCCACGCCGTCGTAGTACACGGTCTGGAAGTTGTGGAGCAGGTAGTAGTCGATATAGTCCACGCCAAGGTTTTGCAGCTGCTCGGCGAAGATGGGCTCGATCTGGCTCTCCTCCTTCAGGCTGAAGGTGGGGAACTTGGTGGCCACGGTGAAGGCGTCTCTGGGATAGCGCTCCACCACCGCCTTGCGGGTGGCCTCCTCGCTCTTGCCGTTGTGGTAGACGTAGCTGGTATCGAAGTAGGTATAGCCGGCGGCCATGAAGGCGTCCACCATCCGGTTGAGCTGTTCATAGTCAAAATCTGTGGGGTCTCCGTTTTTCACGGGCAGGCGCATCATGCCGAAGCCCAGTCTGCTTTTCAGTGCCATTTGGGTTCCTCCTTACAGGTTCAAAGTGTCGATCCACGCCTTCAGCTCTTTTTCGGAGGCGCGGCCTGAAAAGCGCTTGCCGGGAAGCACCTTCGCGCCCTTGGCAAGGCTCTGAATGCGGCCCTGGCCCTCGCCCAGCGGGCTACCGCCGGATGTGAAGAAAGGCACCACGGTCTTGCCGGAGAAGTCATAGGCCTCCAGGAAGGTGTCAATGATGGCGGGCTCCCGGTACCACCAGATGGGGAAGCCCAGGAAGACCACCTCCGCCTCGACCACGGGGGCGTCGGCTGCGGCCATGGCGGGGCGGCAGTTGGGATCTGCCATCTCCACGGTGCTGCGGGCCTTCTTGTCCATCCAGTTCAGGTCTCCGCGCTGATAGGGCACGGCGGGACGGATCTCGTAAAGATCAGCCTCCGCTGTAGCGGCGAGAGCCTGTGCCAGTCTGGAGGTGCTGCCGCTGGCGGAAAAATATGCGACGAGTTTCTTGCTCATGAAAATGCTCCTTTTAATTGTGCTTGTTGCGGCCCCAGAAGACGTTGTAGCGGTCCGGGGTCCAGACCGGCTTTACGTCCTTGACGGCCTCGGCGGCGGTGATGACCGCGTCGTCGTTGTCGATGTCGATGAGGGTGTAGCGGTCGTTGCCCATGCCCAGCTCCTTCATGTAGCTCAGCTGGCGCAGGCCGTGGCGGGACTCCACGCGCTCGATCAGGGCTTTGCCGCCGCCCTCGGGCAGGTTGTAGATCAGATCCATGCAGGCGTTGTCCACCGCCAGGATGTCCAGTGAGGCCAGAATTCCCACGTCCGGGGTGACCACGGGCTCCGCCTCGGGACCCTCGCAGTCGCAGGAGACGGACATGTTGCGCATGGTGTTGATATAGCAGACGTGATCCTTGAAGTAGTCGATGGTGGCCTTGGTGCTCTCGGAGATGCGCTCCATGAGCTCCTCCTCCGCGATGCTCCACATGCCGGCGCCGGGATAGCTGTGGATATCCCGCTTGCCGATGCGGCCGTCGGCGCAGCCGATGCCGATGTTCTTGTTGGAGCCGCCGAAGCCGCCCAT
>CAMHPQ010000049.1 GCA_946187035.1 uncultured Clostridia bacterium
AAGGGAGTAGGCTGTGATAAGCGGCGCGAGGGTTCAAATCCCTCCTTCTCCGCCATAAGTCCTTGAAAACGTTGGCTTTCAAGGACTTTTTTCATTTTAAAATCAGGCTTGTTACACGCTCCATAGACATCATCCTACTCTAAACTATCCTAAAATCCCGGTCTATGGTTAGCAAATTGGTTAGCGAGTAATCGGGCGACAGGAGAATTCCTGTCGCCCTTTGCTATTGGGATTACTCCGCTTCCATTTCGCGAATCATTTTTTGGACGCTCATGCGGGTCTTTTCATCCGGAGCGTTCTCCATCATTTCGCGCAGACTTTCCATGTGCTCGTTTTTGCCATCCATAGAATAGCCGTAGGAGTTTCTAAAGTATCTGCCCATGCTGCTGTCACGCCGAGCATTTCTGCCACGACCACGGGCGTAGGATCTGTCACCGTAGCTACCGCCATAGCCGCAGCTGCCGTCACCTCTGTAGGAACGACCGCTGCGGGAATCGTAAGCGCCGCTGTACTCGCCAGAGTCATCCGACTCTTCCATGTCCTACATACACTCGATATGAAATATGATCACGTAAGGTGAGGATGCTCTAGTAAATGCTCTGCGGGAGATTGCCCCCGCAGAGCGATGTAATCCGAAATTCATACAATTCAAAAAAATCACTGAACCGCCCATATCCACTTTTGCACGAATACGGGAGACTGTGCTTTTCAAGACAACATCTCAGCCAATATCCAGATCCGCAGTGACCTGGTAGTAGTCGCAGGCGTGGGCGGTGTAACCCGTCACATTGGCCTTGGAGATCATGTTCATCTGCAGGAAGGAGCAGAAGAGGTAGGCGTTGTCGTCCAGGATCTTCTGCTGGAGCTGGACGGCCAGCTCGCCGCGCTTGGCGGTGTCAAACTCGGTGGCCAGCTGCTCCATGAGGGCGTTGACCTCTTCGTTCTCATAGGCGCCGAAGTTGTAGCTCTGGCCGGGAAGGCAGCTGGTGGTGAAGAAGTACTGGGGATCGCCGGAGGGGGCCGTCACCAAGGCGGAGGCGTAGACATCCCAGCTGGTCATGTCGGCCAGGAACTCCCGGCGGTTGGCGGTGCAGTTAATGTCCACTTCCATGCCGATCTTCTTCAGATCCGCCTGTGCAGCCTCGGCCAGAAGCGGCAGCTCCTGACGGCTGGGATAGGTCAGCCAGCGGATGACGAGCTTGGTGCCGTCTTTCTCGCGGATGCCGTCGCCGTCGGAATCAACCCAGCCGGCCTGCTCCAGCACTTCCTTCGCATTTTCGGGATCATAGCCCTCGGTGTCGATCTTATCGCCGCCGAAGGTGGAAAAGCCGTCCGGGAACGCACCGTGACCGACGACGCCGTGGCCCTCCAGCAGCGTATCCACAAAGCCCTGCTTATTGATGCCCATGGCGACCGCCTTGCGCACGGCGGGGTCCTGAATGACGGGGCTGGTCATGTTCATGGAGCCGAAGAAGGCGCGGGAGGTCTGGATGCTGGAGAACTGATAGTGGTCGTTCTCGAAGTTCGGATAGGCCTCATAAGCCATGCCGTAGGCGGCGTCAATGTCGCCCGCCTGCAGCGCGGAGGAGAGGGTATCGCCGTTGGAGATGGTCTTGATGGTGAGCTCAGAGAGCTTGGGCTGGGTGTTCGTGAGGCCGCCCCAGTAGTTTTCGTTGGGAACGAGGGTGCAGTGGTCGTCGGTGACCATGTCCTTCACGACGTAGGGGCCGGTGCCGACAGCGATGCCGTTTTCAAAATCCGAGGCGTCGCAGTCGATGATGCAGCCGTAGGGGTCGCCGAGATAGTTCATGAGGGCGGGGTTCGGCTCGGAGGTCTTGATGGTCAGGGTCATGCCGTCGGCCTCGATGGACTCAATCTTGGTGTCAGCAGGCGCGCGGTCGTGGACCTCGAGCAGGTGCTCGAAGCACTGCTTGACGGCAGCGGCGTCCATGTCGCGGCCGGAGGAGAACTTCACGCCGTCGCGCAGGGTGATGGTCCAGGTGCAGTCGCCGTCATTCTCCCAGTCGGTGGCGAGCCAGGGCTCCAGCTCCATGGTGTCGGTGTAGTGCACGAGGGTCTCGCCGATGCCATAGCGGATGCAGGGCCAGCCGTTGTAGGTGGTGTGGGGATCGACGGTCTCTTCCCAGTTCTCACTGTTGAAGGTGGTGTCGCCGATGATCATGGTCTTGGCGCCGTTGGAAGCAGCGGCTTCGGTGCTGCCGGCAGGGGCGCCCTGTTCTTTGCTGCCGCAGCCGGCGAGCAGGCCCAGGGCCAGCACGACAACCAGCAGCATGGAAAGAATTCTCTTGTTCATACGTGGATTCCTTTCTTTCTGTCCTTGTTGTTTTTATTTGCACCGATGAAATCGGAATGCAGATTAAAGAATGCTGTTGATGAGGTTTCGCGTGTAGCCGTTCTTCGGCGCGGCGATGACCTCAGAGGGGACGCCCTGCTCCACGATCTGGCCGCGGTACATGACGACCAGCCGATCGCAGAACTGCTGCACGAGGGCAATATCATGGCAGATGAAGAGGATGGACATGTCGAGCTTCCGGCGGAGCTCCGTCAGCAGCTCGATGATCTCTGCCTGAATCGTGACGTCGAGCGCACTCGTCGCCTCGTCACAGATCAGGAGCTTCGGTTCGATGGCAAGGGCTCGGGCGATCGCGGCTCTCTGGCACTGGCCGCCGCTGACCTCATGGGGATAGCGCTTCACAAACTCCTTCTGCAGGCCGCAGAGCTCCAGGAGTTCTTCGGCGCGTTTCAAGGCCTCGGCTTTGGAGACGCTGTTGTTGCGCAGGCTCTCCATGATGCCGTCGCCCAGGGTACGGCGGGGGTCGAAGGACTCCGTGGGCGTCTGGAAGACGACCTGCATCTTCTTCCATGCCTTGCGCAGGTCTTTGCCCTTGCACTTCGTCACCTCGATGCCGTCCAGCGTGACGGTGCCGGAGGTGGCGGGAAGGAGGCCCGTGATCATGTTCACGAGCGTGGTTTTGCCGCTGCCGCTCTCGCCGATGACGCCGAGGCACTCGCCGGGCATGAGGTCAAAGGTGGCGTCCTTCACGGCGTGGACGTCCTCCCTGCCGTGGAGCTTGAAGGTTTTGGTCAGGTTCTGGATGGACAGGATCGGTTCAGCCATGGTGTACGCCTCCCCTCTCCAGCCGCGGCACGGCGGCCATCAGGGTTTTGGTGTACTCCGTCTCCGGATGGTGGAGAATCTGGTCGGTCTCGCCGTACTCCACGGCGCTGCCCTTCTGCATGACGAGGACATTGTCCGCCATGGCGCCGACGACGCCGATGTTATGCGTAACGATGATGATGCTGACGCCGTACTCTTTGCGCATGAGCAGCATCTCCTCCACGACCTGCTTCTGGACATGCACGTCCAGCGCACTGGTGGGCTCGTCCGCCATGAGCACGCTGGGGCGCAGGAGCATGGCAGAGGCGATGCCGACGCGCTGCTGCATGCCGCCGGAGAGCTCGAAGGGGAAGCTTGTCAAAACACGCTTCGGATCAAGGAAGCCGATTTTGCTGAGGATTTCAGAAGCACGATCCTCAAACTCCGCACGGGTTACTTTTTCGTGCTCAGTCACGCTCTCATAGAGCTGCTTGCCCACGGGGCGGATCGGGCAGAAGCTGGCGCCCGCGCTCTGGAAGATCATGCCGAAGTCGGGGCCGCAGAGCTTTCGCATCTCGGCAGGCTTCAGATCGGGAAGATCCTTGCCCTTGTACCAGATATCGCCGCGGGTAACCATGCCCGCTGGGCCTAAAAGCCCCATGGCGGCCTTGATGAGCGTGCTCTTGCCGCTGCCGGATTCGCCAACGATGCCAAGAATTTCGCCCTCGGCGAGATCGACGGAGATGTCCTGCACGGCGGGCTTGCCGTTGTAGGAAATTTCTACACGGTCATACTCAAGCAGTTTTTTCACGCTCTCGCCCCCTTTCTCATCTTGGGGTCGAGGTAGTCGCGCACCGTATCACCGAGGAGATTGAAGATCATGACGGAGACAAAGATGGCAAGGCCGGGCGCGAACGTGAGCCACGGGGCGGTCTGCAGCAGACCGCGGGTATCGCTGATCATGCTGCCCCACTCGGCGGCGGGCGGCTTTGCACCGAGGCCGAGGAAGGAAAGACCGGCAAGCTCCATCATCATGGTGCCGATATCCAGCATGGAGGTGACGAGGATCGGGCCCATAATGTTGGGGAGCACGTGCTTCACAATGATCTTCAAAGAGCTGCCGCCGGCCAGCTTTGCAGCCCGAAAATACGGCATCTCCTTTTGTGCCAGGGTCTGACTTCGGGCGATGCGGGCAAACTTCGGCCACGAGATGGCGGCCAAAGCAATGATCGCGTTATGCAGGCCGCCGCCCAGCACGCCCGCAACCGCCAGCGCGAACACCAGGCCGGGGAACGCCAGAAACAGGTCGGAAATACGCATAAGGATCGTATCCGTCCAGCCGCCGATCCACGCAGCGAAGACGCCGACGATGGTGCCGATGACGGTGATGATGGCGACGAGCAGCAGGGTGGAGAAGATGCTGGTCTTGGCGCCGGCGATGACCCGCGAGAACATGTCGCGGCCATAGCGGTCGGTGCCGAAGAGGTGCTCGGCGCTGGGGGCCATCTTGGCGATGCTCAGATCCTGGGCGTAGGGGTCATAGGGGCAGAGCTGCTCGCAAAAGACGGACACGAGCAGAAGCAAAATCGCAAGGGTGCTGAAGAGGATGAGTCTGGCCTTGAGGGTGTCACGGCGCAGCTTCTGCACACGAACAGTCGGTTCATTCTTCAATCCTGCACCACCCCCAATCGAATACGAGGATCCATCGCATGGTAGAGCAGGTCGGTGATGAGATTCACCAGGACATAGATGATCGCCATCCAGACCACATATGCCTGAATGATCGGATAGTCGCGCATGGTGATAGCGTCCACAGCCAGCTTGCCCACGCCGTCCCACATGAAAATGGACTCGATAATCGCCGTGCCGCCGAGGAGGCTGCCGATAGAGAGGGCCAGCAGCGTGATGATGGTCAACATGGAGGACTTCATGACGCTTTTCCACAGGGTCACGCGGCTGCGGACGCCTCTGGCCAGGGCGCCGATCACATAGTCCTTATTGAGCTCCTCCAGCACCGTGGCTCGCACCTGTCTTAAATACTTCGCGCTCATGGCGATGGCCAGCGTCAGCGTGGGCATGGCAGCGCTCTTGAGGCTCAGACCGCTGGAGATCACCGGCAGCCAGCCCAGCCGGATGCTGAGGAAGTACATCAGCAGCATGCCCACGAAGAAGTTCGGGAGCGAATTGCCTACAAAGCTGCAGAACCGGATGAGATAATCCGTAAACTTATCATGCCGCACCGCCGCCAGCACTCCCAGCGGGATGGAGATGATGATGGTCAATAAAATAGAAAGCGCTGTGAGCAGCAGCGTGGCCGGGAGCTTGGAGACGAAGGTATCGAACACGTTTCTGCCGGAGATGTAGCTGGTGCCCATGTCACCGGTTAGCATGCCGCCCAGCCAGGAAAAGTACTGGGTCAAAAACGGCTTATCCAGGCCGAGATCCGCTCTGGCGGCGTCGATGATCGCCTGATCCACCGCGCCCTTGCCCGCGTACATCTCCGTGATGGCGTCGCTGCCGGCGATGCGCATCATGGCAAAGGACAGAAACGTGATACCGATCAGCACCGGGATCAGCTGCACGAGTCTGCGCAGCACATATTTACCCATGGACGCACCTCCCAACACAGTGTTCGGTTTCTTTTTAACACAGGCCATTTCCACGCACAACCTCCCCCCGGGGTTTCGATTTTGAGATTCTTTCATTTTTGTGCAGTTTTTTATCCCCCCGGGTAGGTTGTGAACCGGGAAATCCCCATGGTAGGATAAGGTCAGAACCTTAGAAGAAAGGCCGATGGTGACCCATGGCGCTGAATAAAACGATTTTGAACGAAAACAAGGACTACTGGACCGGCAGAGCCAGCGGCTACTCCGAGATCAATCAGGAGGAGCTGCGCACGTCTCAAAGAGAGGTCTGGCGCCGGGAGCTGAAAACCCACATCCAGCGCCAGTTCCCCAACCGAGACGCGGCCTCCATCCGGGTGCTGGAGATCGGCACCGGGCCGGGCTTCTTCGCTATTCTGCTCTGCGAGCTGGGCTACGACGTCACCGCCGTGGATCTCACCCCCGCCATGCTCGCCGAGGCCAGAAAGAACGCCGGAGTCCTGGCCAATCAGATCAAATTCATGGAAATGAACGCCGAGGATCTCTTCTTCCTGGACCACAGCTTCGATGTGATTCTCTCCAGAAACCTCACCTGGAACCTGCCACACCCGGAGATGGCCTACCGGGAGTGGAAGCGGGTGCTGAAGCCCGGCGGATTGCTGCTAAACTTCGACGCCAACTGGTATCACTATCTCTATGATTCCGAGGCCCGGGCGGGCTATGACGCCGACCGCTGTGCCTCCGAAGCACAGGGCATCGAGGACAGGAACATCGGCCACAACTTTGAGATCATGGAGCAGATCGCCCTGCGGGTACCGCTGTCCAACGTCATGCGTCCGGCATGGGATCGGGCGGTGCTCTCGAAACTGGGCATGGAGGTCTCCACCGATGTGCAGGCCTGGGATCGGGTCTGGTCGGCGGAGGAAAAGGTCAACTTTGCCTCCACGCCCATGTTCCTCGTGCATGCGGTCTGCGCGGGAGGTGCCGTATGAGCAGCCATGAGCACACCCACATCCGCAGCGACGGCACGGTATTCACCCACTGCCACGACACCCTCACCGGCCACACCCACTCCCACAACCACACCAAGACGAAGGCGGTGCTGAACCGGCTCTCCCGGGCCATCGGGCATCTGGAGTCGGTCAAGCGGATGGTGGCCGACGGGCGGGACTGCACCGAGGTGCTCATGCAGCTGGCTGCGGTTCAGTCGGCATTGAACGGCACCGCCAAGGTGATTTTGAAGGACCACATCGAGCACTGTCTCACGGACGCGCTGGAGCAGAACAACGCCGCCGCACTGGAAGAACTCAACACCGCCATCGAGCGATTCATGCGTTAACGCCGGAAAGGAGCAGCCAATGCACATTTCAGAAGATCACGCCCACGGCCATTCTCACCCCGACCAGCAGCCCATGACCCGGGAGGAAGTGCTCAAACTGCTGGACTACATGCTGGAGCACAACCGGCATCACACCGAGGAGCTGCACGACCTGTTCCACGCATTGGACGACGCCGGATGCTACGACGCGGCCGACGAGCTGGAGACCGCCATGCGGTATTACAATTCCGGCAACGACGCCCTGGAAAACGCGCTGGATCTGGCAAAGCAGTGCGCCGAATCCGAAACCTGAGAAAATACAAAAAGTATCCCCCGGGGCAGCTTGCGCCGGGAGATTTCCCATGGTATGCTTCCATTGTCAGATCTTTCAAGTCTCACACTCCGATTTGCAGGCGACCGGCCTGCCCCCCTTTCCAGAATGCAGGGAGAACGAATATCCCGTTTTCCCTGCGATTATTGATGCTAAAGTCAACAGGAGCCGCATTGCTGCGGCTCTTGTTGATTAGGTTGTTAGGTCATCCCAGACGATTTCCTCTGCTCTCGCTCGGATGCTGTTCATACGTCTGACCCACTCCATCTGATTCTCTGCTTTTAACTGTTCTGTGATGCCTTCCTGTGCGGCGATCTGTGTCATCAGCCGATCCATCATTTCTTCGGCGTGACGGTCGATCTCTTCAACGTGCGATGCCAGCTTATTGGAAAAGATCAGCGCCGTATGCCGCGCACGCTTTTGGTTTTCAGGTAGTGCAAATATCGTCTGCCCCACTTGTCAACTCGCGGCGATTCTGGTACAATCAGATCTGGCAGCAAATAGCCATTTTGATTGTGGTAAGTACCGCTCAGTTTTTCAAATTCAGAAATCATGATATTCCCTCCGTTTTGCTCTGATTTTTGACCTTTTTTGACCCTTATCAGGATGAGTCGAGATTGGAACAAGTGGACAAAACGGCACATAATGCAAGATTTGCTGAACACAATAGATAAATTATGGCGGTTTTTGACGGAATAGAGGAAAAATTTTCAATTCAAACCCCTTCTTCTCCGCCATCTCGGAGCAAGCTTTTGCTTGCTCCGATTTTTTATTTCCATGAAAAAATCCTGCCGACGGGTGTCAGCAGGATTGTGGTTGATTTGGATATCCTTCAGGGCAAGGTGCTGAGGGGCATGAGGCCCAGCACCTGCGTGTTGTTCTGATATTCGGCGGAGATCTCCCACAGCTGGTCGGGAGTGATGTCCATCAGCTCGGCCTGGGCCTTGTCATAGACGCCGGTGGTGTTGTGGTACACGCCGATGTCGTCGAAGTTGCCCGCGGTCTTCTCATAGGTGAAGTAGAAGTCTTTCGCCTCAAGCTTGCTGCCGTCGGCGGAGATGGCATAGTCGCCGATGACCGCATAGGCCGCACCGTTGGAGCCGGTGTTATAAAAGGTGCCGTCCTGGAGCAGGAACCAGGCGCTGCGGGCCCAGCCCTCTGTCACCAGCTGCACGGCTCCGTCCTTTACGGTATAGAGCGCGAAGATGTTGGAGACGGTGTCCTCAGAGACCTCCACGGGGGTGCCGATGAGCAGCTCCGGCTGGCCGTCACCGCTGAGATCCTTCATCAGGTAGCCGATCTCGTCCAGCAGCACTTCCGGCTCTTCGTAGATCATCATTTCCCGGATGCCGGTGTAGCCCTCGGGGATCTCCTCGGGGGTGTCGCCCTGCCGGATGTAGTCGCGGATCTCCATCAGCTTCTGTTCGTAAAGCTTCACCACTTCCTCCTCAGGCATGGCGCTCTCGGCGGCAGGGGTCTCGGTGGGAGCGGTGGTCTCCACAGGCGCTTCGGTCTCCGCTGCCTCGGAGCCGGCGGCGGGCTGGGCTGCGGGATGGCTGCAGGCGCCCAGCATCAGAACCAGCGCCAAAACCACAGCGATCCAAAGATTCTTTTTCATTTTAATTCCTCCAAACGTTTCGTTTCGGTTGCCCGGCAGGGATATCGTACCACAAATCTCGCCTATTTTCCAACAATTTTGGCGGAGATTTGCTTTTTCTTGACTTTGGACGCAGAGTGCCGTTACAATGTTCCTGTGTTTTCACGAAAAGAGGTTGTTTTATGATCTTCATCGGCTGTCATCTCTCCGTCAGCAAGGGTTACGCCGCCATGGGTGAGACTATGGTGGGCTTCGGCGGAAATACTTTCGCCTTTTTCACCAGAAACCCCAGAGGCGGAAAGTCCAGGGAGCTGCCGCCCGAGGACGCCTCTGCCCTGCTGCAGCTGCTGGAGCGGGAGCAGTTTGGCCCCCTGGTGGCCCACGGGAGCTACACCATGAATCTCTGCGCCGCAAAGCCGGAGACCCGCGCAAACGGACTCGATATGCTGCAGAAGGATCTACAGCGGATGGAGGCACTGCCGGGAAACTATTACAACTTCCACCCCGGCTCCCACGTGGGTCAGGGCGCGGAGGCCGGAATCTCGCTGATCGCCGACGCCCTGAATCAAAATCTCCAGTCGGAGATGCAGACCACCGTGCTGCTGGAGACCATGGCGGGCAAGGGCTCTGAGATGGGCGGCACCTTCGAGGAGCTCAGGGCAATCATAGACCGGGTGGACTGCCAGGAGCGTCTGGGCGTCTGTCTGGACACTTGCCATGTCTGGGACGCGGGCTATGATCTGGTGACCGATCTGGACGGCGTGCTGACGGAATTTGACCGGATCATCGGGCTGGAACGTCTTTATGCCATCCACCTGAACGACAGCAAGAACGACCTCGGCTCTCACAAGGACCGCCACGAGAAGCTGGGTTTGGGCTGTCTTGGCGAGGCTGCGCTGAAGCGAATTGTCACTCACCCCGCCCTCTCCGGCAAGCCCTTCATTCTCGAGACGCCCAACGATGACGAGGGATACATCAAAGAGATCCAAATGGTCAAGGACTGGGTGGAACTCGCATAACCCATTCGTCCCATAGAAACAGACCACCCCCGGCCGATCAGGCCGGGGGTGGTTTTAAGATTGAGCTTTCCTTGTCTCAGGAAGCGAATGCAGAGCCGATGCCGTCGATAAACGCGTTGTAGCAGATATCGTTCAGGAGTCCTGTCCAGGAGCTCATGTTCGATTTTTCGATGCTATCATCATCGTCGTCCTCGATCCAATCAAGGGCACAGGGGGTAGAGCTCTGGAACAGCTGGATGCCGTCGTTGTCATACGTACACACATCCGAGGTCGTGTAGCTTGCTCCGGCATCCGCGCCGACCTTACAACCGCCGGCGATGTGCTCGACCAACTCGAAGGATTCCGCCAGCAGCATGGGCTTTTCATATGTTTTCTTCATCGAAATCCCTCCTTTAGAAGTTGAACAGACGGGAAACACTGTCAAACAGGCCGCGGACAAAGGTGCTCACCAGCTGGCGCACAATATCGCGCACACTCGGGATGGTGGGCGTCGGATCCTCTGTGGGGGCCACAACAGCGCTCGGACGCGCCGCGTTGCGGATTGTCTCTCCGTTGAACTCAGCGTAGAGGCTGGTGGTATTGCTCTTGAGGCTCTCCGGATACTCGCCGGTGATCTTGAGATTCGTGAGCGCGATCCGGTCGCCGCCTTCATTCACAATGGTGACCGCTTTCTGATCCTTCACCAGATCCGTGACGTCATAGTACATATCGACATAAGACTCCACGCCCTCAGGCAGCTTGGTTCCGCAGACTTTCACGTCTCCGTTGCTGGTGCCCGTTTCCGGAGCGCTGATGCCGAGGTAGACCTTCGCCGTTCCGGCGTCGATCGCGCTCTGCACATCCGGATGGAAGGCAAACACAAGGCTCTCTTCGCTGTCGAGATAGATCTCGTTCTTCGGGCCGTCATGCTTGTAAACATCAAACTGCGTCTGGAACATCGCGTCGCCGTCGCCCATCGTATCCGTGATCGGATCACCGTCCATATCCCGCAGGATCAGGCTCTTCTCGGGCGTACCATCGATGAACAGCGAGCCGGTGTAAACCTTAACGCCATTCGGATCCGGGGTCTCACCCGCCATGGGGTTCGTCGTGCTGATGTTCACGGATTCGCTGTTGTTGATCAGATCCTTGCGCAGGTCAATGAACAGGGCGTTGGCTTCGTCGGTGTCAGCCAGCAGCTCCTCGTCCGTGGGATTGTAGACGCGGACGCCGTCCAGCTTGTAGTTGGAGGCCGCCAGGGTCTTGATGCGCAGGGTGTACAGGCCGACCTTGGGGCAATCGAAGCTCAGCGTAGGCACGTTGAAGCGCGCCGTCTCGGAGTAGTTGCGCATGGTCGTCTGGCTGTTGACGCGGTTGGCAGCAGTGCAGGCAGCCTCGCCATTGGCCTCTTCCGTCGCTCTGAAGAGCGAGGCGGTGACGTACTTACTGTTCGTATCGGTGGTGCAGTAGACGTCGATGCCCTTGCCATAGAAGGTGAAGTAGAAGGTGCCCTCGTTGGCCAAGGCTACGGCGCCGGTGCTGTTGGTGTCGTCCTCGTCGCCATCGATGTCGGCGTTGTAGCCGGAGCCGTCGCCCACAGTGACGGTGGCGTTGGCCAGCTGATCGTCATAGTAGACACTGCTGCCAGGGATGACGTTGTAGGTCGCCCAGGCGGCCTTGGTTCCCGTCGGGCTTCCGACCGGGATGCCCCAGGCGGTGACAACGTCCATACCGCTGTACTGGCCGTTGATCACAGCGTTATTATTGCTCTGGGCGTCGCTGGTGAGCTGATACACCAGCTCGCTGTCGTCGTTCACATCGAACGTACCGTTTGCCTCCGCAGCCACCTTCATCTTCTCAGAATGCGCACTGGTCGCCAGCTTCATCCAGGCGTTGAAGTCCACGATGTTGGTGACCGTCGGAATCGTAGCGGTGGGTACCGGGAAGGGCTTCACCGGCGTCTCCTGTTCGCCGTCGACATAGATACCGGAAGAACTGTCGTTGGTATCCACAGTTCCCGCAGCGCCCGCAGCGGGTTCCACAGGGATCTTAATGATGAGTTTCTTGCCGTGGTTGGACTGTGTGCTCTCATCATAGCCGACCCAGTTCTCGGAGAAGTCAAAGCCAGAGACGTCTACCTGATTGCCGTTGGTGACTTCGACTGTTGCGCCGGTGTATCTCACAGGAGTCTTAAACGTGTCCTTACCGGTTGACGGATCCTTACCATCAAAATCGGCAGTGTAGATCTCGATCTTGCTGGTATCCGAAGCAGTGACGCCGCTCAGTTCGAACTTGTTGGACATCACATCACGGATGATCGTCTCTTCAGTCAGTTCTACGCTGGCGCCGCCGATCGCTTCGGCAATCTCCTGGAAGATCTCCTGCAGGCCAGTGGCGCTGGAGGCAGTCATGTATTTATCGTGCGGATAAGTTTCGCCTTCCGTGTACAACGTCGCTTTCGGATGATTCGAGGAAACCGCATTCATATACGGATGTGTTCTGGAATCAACATCATCATCGAAAACACCGACGGAATAAACCACGGTACCCATATCCTTCAAGTCCTTTGCATAGCCAACCGCTCTGTTTGCAACATTACCGTCAAAGCCGGTTCGGCCAGGCTCACCGTCTGTGAAGAGCACGACGACCTTGCCGCGAGCAGAATCATTAGCCGCATACAGGACATCGTATGCATTCTGCATACCAAGGTCAGCATACGTGGCACCGTTTGCCGAAAGACCATCGACGACTCTCTTGAGGGATGTTGCCTGCGCCACCGTCGTGTCTGGCGTGAGGCTCTGGTTCGTGGTTGCACTGCTTGCGAAGCTCACAATGCTGATCTTGTGTTCGACATTGTTGTCCGCAGCATTTTTCTGCACTTCATCGATGAAATTATCAGCGGCCATCTTGAGCGCATCAATCTTTTTGACTTCAACGTTGTTCATATTAAACCAGGTACTTTCAACGTCTGTCCAGCCATCTGTAAACACATGAATGTCCCTTTGATACTGCCATTTGCCCTCATGGTATCTCAGAGGGCGGGTGCCAAGATCCCAGTTAAAGACTATCGTACCTGCTTTAACTCGGTAGAAACCCTCTTTCGCACCGCGCACCGTGTCAAGATTGCCCGTTTCTCCATTTTTAAAATTGCCGACCGTAATCCAATCGTCCATGGAGCCGGACACATCCAGCACGAGAACAATATCACAAGGCTGAACCTTTTGGGTGACAGTGACTCCACCCTCGACATAGCTCTCGAGGGTCAGCATCTGCGTCTCCGGATCATAGGTCTTGTTGAGGTGGATACCCTCGGCCGGATCCGGGTCTGTGTCATCCGCTGCAGCCGCGAACGGGAACAGCGAGAAGACCATGACGAGACACAGCACGAGGCTTAAAAGTCTTTTC
>CAMHPQ010000050.1 GCA_946187035.1 uncultured Clostridia bacterium
GGGCATCTCCCCGGACATCATCGTGCTGCGCTGCGACGAGCCCCTGGAGCCGGAGGTGTTCCGGAAGATCAGCCTCTTCTGCAACGTGAAGCCCGACTGCGTGATCGAAAACCGCACCCTGCCGGTGTTGTATGAGGCGCCTCTGATGCTGGAGGACGAGGATTTTTCCCTGATCGTCTGCCGGGAGCTGGGCCTCTGGACCCGGGCGCCGAAGCTGGAGGAGTGGCGGGAGATGGTGGCGCGGATCAAATCCCTGGAGCGCACCGTGACCATCGGTCTCGTTGGGAAATACGTCCAGCTCCACGACGCCTATCTCTCGGTGGCGGAGGCGCTGCGCCACGCGGGGTATTCCTGCGGCGCGAAGGTGGAGATCCGCTGGATCGACAGCGAGACCGTCACGGAGGACACTGTGGCGGAAGCCCTCTCCGGCTGCGACGGGATCCTCGTCCCCGGCGGCTTCGGAGACCGGGGCGTGGAGGGCATGATCGTCACCGCACGCTACGCCAGAGAAAAGGACATCCCCTATCTGGGCATCTGCCTCGGCATGCAGGTGGCGGTGATCGAGTTTGCCAGAAACGTCTGCGGCCTCGCGGGCGCTACCTCCGGGGAGCTGGATCCGGAGAGCAAACACAAGGTCATCGACTTCCTGCCGGATCAGAACGAGACCGTCAGCAAGGGCGGCACGCTCCGTCTGGGGGCGTATCCCTGCCGGATCGAAGATGGAACCACCCTCCGCCGCTGCTATGGTGCGGAAGAGATCCGGGAGCGGCACCGCCACCGGTATGAGTTCAACAACGACTACCGGGAAGTTCTCTCGGAGCACGGTCTCAGCCTCTGCGGCCAGTCCCCGGACGGCTACATCGTAGAGGCGGTGGAGCTCACGGAAAAGCGGTTTTACGTCGGCGTGCAGTTCCATCCGGAATTCAAAAGCCGCCCCAACCGCCCCCACCCGCTGTTCGTCGGCCTGATCGCGGCCTCCATGCAAAACTGAACGAAAAACCCGCTCTCACGGAGAGCGGGTTTCATGCTTCTGTATAGGTTTTGATGATCGACTCTGCGGCCTCGCGTTTGCTGATGCGCTGCTCCATGGCCTTGCGCAGGATCTGCTGATGGGCCTCGGGTTCGGTGAGCCCCTCTTTTTCGATCAAGCGCCACTTGGCCTGGTTCAACAGACGGATTTCCTCCATCTTTTCCTCCACGGTGCTCTGCCGCTGCCGCACGGAGCGCAGACGCTCCCGCATGGCGCAGAGGCCCCGGATCACCTGGGTCAAAAGCTGGGCGTTGGTGGGCTTGGAGACCACCACAACACCGGATGGCAGCGCGCCTGCGTGGGTCTCCTCGTAGAGCTCCTGGCGGATCAGCAGGGCCACCGCCGCGTCGGTCTCTGCGCAGAGCTTTCTGGCAAAGTCCGTCCCCATGCCGTCGGGCAGCGGGGCGTTGATGAGTACCAGATCGTAATTCTGCTGCAGCAGCAGCCGCCGGGCCCGGCTGAGAGAGCCCACCACCGTCACCGGCCAGAAGTCCGTGCCCGGAAACAGAGGGAGGAGATTGGTATTCAGTTTTTCCGAGGCGGAGACCAGCAGCACGCTGTAGGGATCGCTCTGAAATACCATGCCGTCCCTCCTTTCCGATGACGTCTTTCGTTACAGATACCGCTCCAGAATCCGGGCGGGCACATGCTCCGCGATGAAGGGGCTCTCCTTTGCGATCTCCCGGGCGTTCTGCAGGGTTTCCGGCAGCCGGGCAAGACCCTGAATGTGCTCCGGCAGCGCGCTCAGAGCGTTGTAGTTAACGGGCTCCGGCAGGGGGAGCTTCAGCCCGATGCCCTCCAGGCAGGCGTGAATGATCAGATAAAAGGCCAGATAGGGATTCGTCATGGAGTCCGGAGACCGGAGCTCCACTCTCCGGTATTCGCCGCTGGCCGCCGGCAGCCGCACCAGCTGGGAGCGGTTTTCCTCCGACCAGGAGACGTAGCGGGGCGCCTTGTCCCGGCCCAGCCGCAGATAGGACTGCTCATCCGGATTCAAAAACAGCGTCATATCCCGCGCCCGGTTCAGAAGGCCGGGGATCAGACCCTGGGGCGGCAGCGGCGAACCGTTCAGGCTGGCGGAGAGGTTGATGTGCATGCCGTTTCCGTCGTGATCCGGCAGCGGTCTCGGAGAGAAGTCGGCGCAGAGACCGTTTTGGGCCGCCACCGCTCTGACCACGCTGCGGAAGAGAATGGCGTTGTCCGCCGCAGAGACGGGGTCTGCGTAGCGGAAGTCGATCTCGTTCTGGCCCGGGCCGCTCTCGTGGTGGGAGCTCTCGGGGTAGATGCCCATCTGCTCCAGGGTGAGACAGATCTCCCGCCGCACGTTCTCCCCCTTGTCCTCGGGGGCCACGTCCATGTAGCCGGCCCGGTCAAAGGGCGTGCGGGTGGGGTTGCCCTGATCGTCCAGCAGGAAGAGATAAAACTCCATCTCCGTGCCGAACTGGAAGGCGTAGCCCTGTTCCGCCGCCGCCTGCACCGCCTTGCGCAGCAGGGTGCGGGTGTCCGCCTCGAAGGGCGCGCCGTCCGGGTGGACAATGTCGCAGAACATGTGGGCCACTCTGCCGATCTGGGGCCGCCAGGGCAGGGCCCGGAGGGTGCTTGCGTTGGGCCGGAGAAAGAGATCGGACCGCACGTCCATGTCGAAGCCCTTCACAGCCGAGGCGTCGAAGGCGATGCCGTGCTCGAAGGCCCGGGGCAGCTCGCTGGCCATGATGGCCACGTTCCGCTGCCTGCCGTAAATGTCGCAAAAAGCCATGCGGACGAACTTCACGTCTTCCTCCGTGATGTACTGCAGAACCTCATCCGGCGTATAGTTCACGTCCCATCGCTCCTTTCCATTTTTTGCTTTTTCCATTTTAATGCATCCGCTTCCGCCGCGCAAGTGAAATCTTATTCCACCGTGACGGATTTGGCCAGGTTTTTCGGCTTGTCGATGTCGCAGCCGTTCTCCTTGGCCACGTGGTAGGCCAGCAGCTGCATGGGGATCACCGCCAGGATCGGGGAGAACAGGGTGTTGATCTCCGGGATGAAGATCACGTCGTTGGCCTGGGAGACGATCTTGTGGTTGCCTCTGAGGGCCACGGCCAGCACCCTTGCGCCCCGGGCCTTCACCTCCACGATGTTGCTGATGGTCTTATCCACCAGATGCTCGTTGCAGCAGACGGCGATCACCGGCGTTCCCTCCTCGATGAGGGCGATGGTGCCGTGCTTCAGTTCTCCGGCGGCGTAGCTCTCGGCGTGGATGTAGGAGATCTCCTTCATCTTCAGTGCGCCCTCCAGCGCCACCGCCCAGTCGGTGTTTCTGCCGATGAAAAACAGGGAGGGGGACTTGTGATATTTCTTCGCCAGCGCCGGAATGCCGTGGTTTAAGTCGATGGCATTCTGGATCAGCTTCGGCAGTCTCAGAATGTCATACAGCAGCGCGGGATAGCGGTCATCGTCCAGGGTCCCCAGCTTCCGGCCCATGGACATGGCGAGGAGGAACAGCACCGCCAGCTGGGTGGTGTAGCCCTTGGTGGTGGCCACGGCGATCTCCGGCCCCGCCCAGGTGTAGAGGGTCCAGTCCGCCAGCTTGGCGATGGTGCTCTCCACCACGTTCACGATGGCGAGGGCCTTGGCCCCTCTCGAGCGGCACTCCTTCATGGCGGCGATGGTGTCCGCGGTCTCGCCGGACTGGCTGATGACGATCAGCAGGGTATGGCTGTCGATCAGCGGCTCGCCGTAGCGCAGCTCGCTTGCCAGCACCACTTCCGTGGGGATCCGGCAGAGGGATTCCAGAGCGTACTTGGCGGCGCAGCCGGCGTAGTAGGCGCTGCCGCAGGCGGTGATGACGATCTTGTTGAACTGCTTCAGTTCCTCGGGGCTGAGATCGAACTCGTCCAGATGCACCTCGCCGTCCTTTACCCGGGGGGCGATGGCGGCGCGCACGGCGGCGGGCTGCTCCATGATCTCCTTGAGCATGAAGTGGTCGTAGCCGCCCTTTTCTGCCGCCTCCACCGTCCAAGTGATGCGGCTGACGGGCTTTTCGATCTTCTTGCCGGTGCTGTCGAAGACCGTGATGCCCGCGGGGGTCAGCTCCGCGAAATCGCCGTCGTCCAGATAGATGGCGTTTTTCGTGTAGGACACCAGGGCGGTCACGTCGGAGGCGAAGTAGTTCTCCCCGATGCCAACGCCCAGGATCAGGGGGCTGGCCTCCTTGACGGCGTAGAGGGTGTCCGGCTTGTCGGAGCAGAGGACGCCCAGAGCGTAGGAGCCCTCCAGTCTCGCCACGGTGCGCATGACTGTGGTCTTGAGATCGCCGCCGTCGAAGCTCTCCAGCAGATGGACGATGACCTCGGTGTCCGTCTCACTCTGGAAGGTGTAGCCCGCGGCGATGAGCTCTTCTCTGAGCTCCGCAAAGTTCTCGATGATGCCGTTGTGCACCACGGCGAAGCGTCCGTCATTGGACAGGTGCGGGTGGGCGTTTAAGTCCGTGGGCGCCCCGTGGGTGGCCCAGCGGGTGTGGCCGATGCCGGTGCAGCCGGGCACCGCCGCGCCGCCGTCGGTCTTGTCGGAGAGCTTCTGCACCTTGCCGCTGACCTTCTCCACCTGAATCACCTGATCGCCCATGACGGCGATGCCCGCCGAGTCATAGCCCCGGTATTCCAGCCGCTTCAATCCCTCCAGCAGCAGCGGCGCCGTCTCTCTCGCGCCGGTAAATCCAACGATTCCACACATGATGGAAACCTCCTTTTTCAGCATAAAAAAGGGCAAAGACACCCCTTGTCGGGAGCGTCTTTGCTCTTTCGCTTATTTTAGTACGAGAGACCGCTGTTTGTCAATGCGGCGCAGGAAAAAACCGGATTTTTGTGGTTTGCGGGGAAGTTTCCCCTGCCGTCACGACTGGGCCAGATTTGCCAGATACCCGATGATGTTGTCGTTGATCTGGCCGGTGAGAGCCCGGTTGTAGTTGCACAGGAAGGTACCGGAGATGAGGATCATCATGGCCTCGGCCTCTTTTCTGCCGACCTCGTCACCGTAGACGGCGATGAGGCACTGCTCCATAATCTCCCGCCACTCCCGGAATTCGTCCGTCACCATCTTCCCGATCTCTTCCTTGTAGTGCCCCAGCACATAGGTCTGCGTGGTGGCATTTGGGCGCAGCTCTCCCTCCGGCGCCTCGGCGACGTAGTGCATGAAGTCGTTCAGAAATGCCAGATTTGAGTCGTAATCCTTTCTGTCGTGTGTGGCGAACCACGTCATGCAGTGCTCGGTCATGTAATCCTTCGTGTACTTTACGTATGTCAGGATCAGGTCATCCTTGCTGTCGAAGTAGTGCAGCAGCTTCGGATGGCTCATGCCCGCTTCCGCCGCGATGTCCCGGAGCGAAATGGTGTCGATGGGCTTTTTCTCGATGCAGCGCTGGAAGGCCATGAGGATGTCCATGCGCATTTTTTCTCTGTCAACAATGATAGGCATGGCTGGATTATAACATAGATTTACCAACTGGTCAACAAAAGTGTTGACAGCAAAGGAAAAGTATGCTACTTTAAATTTACCAAGTGGTAAATATAGACCAAACGGTAAATTAAAAATTCAGGAGGAATCGAGCATGACACTGGAACAGGAAAAGAAAACAGCGAAGTTTCTGGACAGCCGTCTGGATGACGAGACCGCAGCCAAGGTGGAAAAATGGAATCTGGCGCTGCTGGGCATGACCCTGGCCCACGACGCGGATCACATCCTGCAGGCCCGCCGCTGGCACTATCACATCCCGCTGCAGCTGTGGGTCATCAATCTGGCGGTCTACGTGCTGCCCACGGTGACGGAGTTTTTGGTGCGCAACAAGCGGGCGTCGTCCTTCAGCGCGGCGGCGGTGGGCAGCCTGCTCACCACAGTGGCCTTCAACAAGGTGCACTTCTGGAAGCCCACCACCGACGTCTGGGGCGTCTGGAACAACAACTACTTCAAGATCAACAAGGGCGTCTGGCACGAGGGCCAGTGGATCCAGGGCATCAAGTGGTATGACTGGGCCCTGCTGCTGGATCTGGTGGTGCTGTGCATCCCCATGACCACCAAAATGCTGCAGATGCGCAAGGAGCATAAGGAACAGCTGGACCAGTAATTGACTGGAACCACGGAGAGGTGACGACCATGAAAACCATCACGCTGATCGTCCTGGGCATGGACTGCGCTGCCTGCGCCTCCACCCTGGAGCGTTCCATCCGGCGGCAGAAGGGCGTGGAGCGCGCCTCGGTAAACTACACCGCCGGCACCCTGGAGCTCAGCTATGATGATACCGCGCTGACCCTGGAGGACGTGGTGCTGCTGGTGAAAAAGGCGGGCTTTCGCGTCCCCATGGAGGAGGCGGATCTGCTGCTCTCCCAAGGGGCGGACCGGGAGGCAGTGCGGGCTGCGCTGCTGAAACTCTACGGCGTCTGCGACGTGGAGGATCGGGAGGACGGAAAGCTACTGGTGTCCTTTCGTCCGGTGGGCATTGACAGCCGTACTCTGCTGGATGCTGTGCGCGCCGCCGGGGCGGAGGCAGAGATCACAGACCTCCGCGCCGGGGAGGAATACTACCAGCTGGACACGCGGATGCGGCTTTTGCGGACGCTGGTGGCAGCCGCAGGACTGACCGCGCCGCTGATGCTGGAGCTGCACCCCAAGGCCCAGTTCCTTTTGGGTACGGCGCTGCAGTTCGGCCCCGGGCGGTATTTCCATCAGGGGGCCATCCGAAACCTGCGAAACCGCACCTTCGGCATGGATCTTCTGGTGTCCCTCTCCGGCTCCGTCATCTGGCTTTACAGCAGTTTTGTGGCCCTCACCAGAAAGAAAAATTTCACCCTCTATTTCACCTCTCAGGGCGTGTTGCTGAGCCTGATCCTCTTCGGGAAATACATGGAGCAGGTGGCAGCGGGGGAGGCGGGCGCCGCCATCCGGAAGCTGCTGCGGCTCCAGCCCGCCTCCGCCATGGTGCGCAGAGAGGGCGCATGGAAGGAGCTTTCCCTGGAGCAGATCCACTCCGGCGATTTGATCCTGCTCAGGCCCGGCGAAAGGGTCCCGGCGGACGGCGTGATTGAAAGCGGCAGCTGCGCCGTGGACGAATCTATGCTCACCGGCGAGAGCCTGCCCGTGGACAAGGCGGCAGGCGACGCTCTGGTGGGCGGAAGCCTGAATCGCTCCGGCTCCGTCACCTATCGGGCCACTACCCTGGGAAAGGACTCTATCCTGCAGCAGATCGTCGCCATGGTGCGGCGGGCACAGACCGAGAAAGCGCCGGTGCAGCGTTTTGCCGACGCCGTGGCCCAGTGGTTCGTCCCCGGCGTGATTGCCGCTGCTGCGGGCACCTTCGCCCTGTGGTTTTTCAGGCTGAAAAAGGGCAATCTGGAGCGGGCCGTCCTGAACGCCTGCGATGTGCTCACGGTGGCCTGTCCCTGCGCGCTGGGGCTCGCCACGCCCACGGCGCTGATGGTGGGCTCCGGCGCGGCGGCGGAGCGGGGCGTGCTCTTCAAAAACGGCGGCGCCCTGGAGAACGCCTGGAAGGCCGACGCCATCGTCTTCGACAAGACCGGCACTCTCACCCTGGGCCAGCCCCGGCTGACGGATCTCTGCCCGCTGCCGGGCGTATCGGAAAATGAGCTGCTGGAAGTGGCAGCATCCGTGGAGACCTGCTCCGACCACCCGATCTCCAAAGCCGTGACGGCCTTTGCAGAATCCATCCCCACCCCGGAGGCAACGGATTTTGCCTATCTCCCGGGCAGGGGCGTCACGGGCGTGATTTCCGGAGAAACCGTGCTCTGCGGCAACCGGGCGCTGCTCTCTGAACGCGGTGTGGAGCTCGCGGAGCTGGAGCGGCTGCCGGATCTCAGAAAGGCTGCGAAAACGGAACTCTGCGTGGCGAAAAACGGCAGACTGCTGGGCGTGATCGGCATCGCGGACGTGCTGCGCCCCGACGCCGCCGAGACCGTCTCCTCTCTGAAAGCACAGGGAAAGGAGCTCTGGATCCTCACCGGCGACCATGCAGAGACCGCCAAGGCCATTGCAAAAAAGGCGGGCATCGACCATGTGCTCTCCGGCGTGCTGCCGGAGGACAAAGTCCGGAAGATCCGAGAACTGCAGGCCCAGGTCAAGACCGTCTGCATGGTGGGCGACGGCATCAACGACACCCCGGCCCTCGCCGCGGCGGACAGCTCCGTGGCCATGGGCACCGGTTCGGACATTGCCATCGCCTCCGCAGGGATCCTGCTGCCTTCGGGGAAGCTCACGAAGCTCACCGAGGCGTTCTCCATCTCCAAGAAAACCATGGCTGTGGTGGGGCAAAATCTCCGCTGGGCCCTGGGCTACAACGTCGTCAGCATCACGGCGGCGGCTGCGGGACTGCTGCACCCGTCCCTGTGCGCCATGGCCATGTCCCTGAGCTCCATCGGCGTGCTGATGAACTCCCTGCGGCTGCAGAAGCTTGGAAAGAAGGAGCGTGAACCGTGATGCAGGACGCGGTGTTCAAAACCTATGTGCAGGGCATCTGGTGCGTCCAGTGCCCGGAGCTGATTATTTCTGGACTCCTGCAGCGGCGCGGCGTCATCGACGCGGACGTGGCCTATTTTCAGTCCCTTGTGACCGTGAAATACGACCCCGCCATCGTGACGGAAGCAACCCTGCGGGAGACCTTGACGGAGTTGGGCTACCCGCCCTTTGACCGGAAGCCCACCGTATGGGAGCGGCTGGCGACGAAGCTGCTGCATCTGGGAGGCTCGGCATGAGTACCAGTGTGTTTCAAAGCAGGGTGGACGGGATCATCTGCCCCAACTGCACCTATGAGATCAACGCCCGGCTGAACAGGGTGGACGGGATTCTCGGCGCAAAAACCAGCTACATCAAAAGCGAGGTCACGGCGGAATACGACCCTGCGCGCATCACGGAGCCGGAGATCGCATCCCAGCTCTCCAGCATGGGCTACCCGGTGGGAAAGGGGAGAAGCAATCTCCTCTCCGACGCCTTGGGCCTTCTCTGCATCGCGGCGCTGTATTTCCTGCTGACGCGGCTCATCGGCTCCGTGCCCACGCCCATGGCGGAGCAGGATATGTCCCTCTGGCTGGTGTTTCTCACGGGGCTCCTGGGCGGCGTTCACTGTATCGGCATGTGCGGCGGCATCATGCTCACCCAGCACAACGCACTGGGCTACAACGGCGGACGCATGGTGGGCTACACGATCATGGGCGGCGTCTTCGGCGCGGTGGGCAGTGCGCTGGTGTTCAGCCGGGGAGTGAAGAGCGCGGTGTTCATCGTGGCCGGCGCTCTGGTGATCCTTATCGGCCTGCAGATGTGGGGCGTGCCGCTGCTCCGGAAGTTAAGGCCGGGCCTCCCCAGCCCCTGCGGCAGAAGGGGAAAGCCCTTTGTCGTGGGCCTGCTCACCGGCGTGATGCCCTGCGGGATGCTCACCTCCCTGTGGTTCGTGGCGGCGTCCAGCGCATCGGCTGTCAAAGGCGCGGAGATCATGCTGGTTTTTGGCCTCGGTACCTGCGGCTGTATGCTGCTGTTCGGTCTGCTGGGAGACGCGCTCACCCGAAAATACAACAAATACATCCTCAAAGCCAGCACCATGCTCATCATCACCATGGGCCTGATGCTGCTGGTGAAGGGCGTGCAGCTTCTGTAAAGGCGTGGAATGACCGCGGGCGTCGGCTTGCTGATGCGTTTCCGTTCTTCCGGTGTGCCCGCTCTCCGAGGCCGACGCGGCTCTCAAAAGAATCGCCTCCGGCGGCTCCAGAGGAAAGACCATCCTCACAATGGAATAACACAACGCAAAAAGAACAGAGGAGAGGCCTCGTGCCCCTCCTCTTTTGCTGCTGCCAGAAGCGAAACTACCCTGTAAAAAGCCGCCCGTCCATCGGACGGGCGGTATTGCTATGGGATTTGGTCAGCTGTTTTTCGTGCTGTTCTTCTTGCGGAAGAAGCCGCCGAGGATGCAGATCAGCACAGCCAGAGCGGCCACGATGGCGCTGCCCACCAGACCGGAGACGGTGGTGCCGGCTGCGCTGTCGCTGCCTGCAAAGCTGTAGTCCGGCAGGAAGGAGGTCTTCTCCTGGATGGCCGCGGCCTTGTCGGCGGCGTCGCTCTGCACGCCGTAGTCCCCCTCATCCAGACCGAGATTCTGGCTGTATCCGGCCTCCTCGTTGCCGAAGAGGGACCACTCCAGACCGTCGGGATTGGAGCTGGCAAAGAGGCTCAGACCGCCGCCCACGATGATTGCCGCGATGGCCAGGGTGATGACCGTGGCCTTCAGGGAGCCCTTCTTCTCTCCGGCGGAGACGGTCATGTCCCGCACCAGCTCCGGGCGGCTCTCGTAGACGAAGAGCAGCACCGCGGTGGTAATCAGGCCCTCAATGAGACCGATGGCCAGATGGATGGGCTGCATGATGCCGAGAAATACGCCGAAGGGCAGCTCCGTGATGCCGGAGAGGCTGGTCTCCACACAGACGGAGAAGGCGCCCAGCTGCAGCGTGATGACGCAGCCCAGAATGGAGGCCAGAATAATCTTCGCCCGGGCGGCGCCGTGCTCGCCCATGTTGGAGAAGAGCATCGAGCGCATGATGGGCCGCCAGATCAGATAGTAGCCGATGAAGCAGCCGTAAAACGCCATGTTCCAGACGTTGGCGCCCAGCGCCAAAAGTCCGCCGTCGGCGAAGAAGAGGCTTTGGATTGCCAGAATCACGATCATGGACAGGAAGCCCGCCTGGGGCCCCAGCAGAGCCGAGAGCAGCATACCGCCGCACATGTGGCCGGAGGAGCCGGTGCCGGGAATGGTGTAGTTGATCATCTGTCCGGCAAAGACCAGAGCCGCGGTGACGGCCATGACCGGGAGCTTCTGCTCCTCGTCGTCCTTGCGGAGCTTGTGTACGCTGACACCGGCGGTGATGCCGGAGGCCGCGTACATGGTGGCGGCAACCGCCGGAGCCAGCAGCGCGTCTGCCATATGCATGGGTCAACACTCCTTTGTTTCTTGCTTCTGCTGCCATCATACTTCATCCAAGTGAATTGCACAAGCTCCCCCGGGGGGATAAAAAGTAGACAAATAATCCACAATCAATTTGTGCAGATGCTCTAATATGACCGCCTTCGGGCCCTATACCATGCAGAATGCAAAGAACGGCCGCGGAGAGACGCAAAGCGGGAATCTCTCCGCAGCCGGGAAAGGGGCGCAGACCAAACGCCTGCAGATCAGAGGGGTGAGACTTGAAAGATCTGATAGTCCCAGCATAGCATGAGACCGTTTTCCGCACAAGCTCCCCCGTGGGTTATTTCTTCAAAAAACAGTTTTCCTTGAAAACCAATGCCATTGCAGCGGCTTCAGCTCGAATCATCCTCCATCCCCCGGATGCCAAAGGGATTCAGGCCTCCTGATCAGAGCCGCTGGATTCGATTCCAGTGCCTCGCCAAATCAAATGGAATCCGGGACGAAGTAGGTGCTGCGGATCTCGCGGTAAACGCCGTCCACATCCCGGTCGCGGAGCAGGCGGTAGAGCTTTTCGTGGGCGGCATAGAACTCCTCGTTCCGTCCGCCGGAGATCATGTGCTCCACGCTCTCGTGGCGCATGTCGTGGGTCATGGTGCGCACGATCTCCGAAATGCGCTCCACCATCCGGTTGTGAGACAGCGCCATGATGGCCTCATGAAAGGCGTCGTCCTTGTGAAAGACCGCGTCCACGCTCGGCGCAGCCGCGAAGCAGGCCTCCCGCAGTTCTGCAAGCGGTTTTTCCAGAGTGAGAACCTCCTCGTCCGTGGCGTTGCGGATCACGGTCAGCATGGTGCCGGTCTCCATGATCTCCCGCAGATCCATCAGCTCGTCGTAGCTGTCTCCCCTGCCCAGGATCACGCCGTAGAGCAGCGGGGAAATCATGGGCTCCGTGAACCCCTCGCAGACGAAGGTGCCGACGGGGCGGCGGATCTCCAGCACGCCCATAGCCACCAGGATCTTGATGGCCTCCCGGACGGTGTTCCGGGCCACGCCGAACTGCTCCGAGAGCTCCACCTCCGTGGGGATCTGGTCTCCGGGCAGCAGCGCGCCGGACAGCAATTTATCGTTGAAGGCGTCCAGCAAATACTGCACCGCCGACTGACTGTTTCTCTTTTCTCCCATCGGATTCATGGCAGAATCCTCCATTTGTTCAATGTTATACATTGATTCTAGCAAAGGGAGCCTTCCATTGTCAAGACACTACCATTACTAAACAGAATTGCGGTTATCTTTTTAACAAAGTTGCTAAGAATCCGCAAAGGATCCCGATGATTATTGGATAAATGCACAAAACCGGCGATATGGTTTTAGGCGAACCACCAAAAATTGCAAATCCCGCCGTTTTTTCGTTGACTTTCCAACAGAAATAGGGTATTTTGGCATTGCAACACCCAACGTTGAACATTGAACGGAGAAAGTAAATTTTTAGAAAACGGAGGAGAGCACATGAACATTCGCAGAGCAACACCCGTCCTTGCGCTGCTTCTGGTGCTGGTGCTTCTGGCAGGCTGCTCGTCGGCCTCTCAGAGCGGCGGCGACGGAGACAGCGCGTACCAGAAGATCGATCTGGTCATGGCCGTCAACGGCACCGACACCCAGATCGACAGCCGCGTGGCCCGCTACTTTGCCGATCTGGTGGAAGAGCGCTCCGGCGGCAACGTGACCGTGGACGTGTTCCCCAACGACCAGCTGGCCGGCGGCAACGCCACCATGGGCATCGAGATGATCGCCCAGGGCAGCGTGGATCTGGCAGCCTACGCCACCTGCACCCTGGCCGTCATCGACAGTCAGCTCCCGGTGGCCACGATCCCCTGGTCCTTCGACGGCTATCAGCAGGCCCGGGAAGTCATCGACAGCACCGGCGGACAGTATTACGCCCAGCGTCTGGCAGCCAAGGGCATCACCTATATCGGCTCCTTCCACAACGGCTTCCGGCAGCTGACCAACTCCAAGGTGGCCGTGGACGATCCGTCTGACCTCAAGAATCTGAAGATCCGCGTCCCCGGCAGTGAGGTGTACATGGGCTTCTTCAACGCCCTGGGCGCCGACCCCACCTCCATGAGCTGGTCCGAGGTCTTCACCGCCATCCAGCAGG
>CAMHPQ010000051.1 GCA_946187035.1 uncultured Clostridia bacterium
GGCGTCCTCGACGTCCCGGCGATAATTGTTGGATTACGATGGGGGGGGGTGGGGCGAATTGGGAACAGGTACGAATTCGCCTGAAATCAATCGCTCTGACTACTGCATCCTGCGCGGGACGTCGAGGACGGCGTCCCCTACGGATTCAATTTAACAACTCGTTAAGCTTCAACTTACCTCTCTTTCACATTTTCCAACAATCATAAAAAACCGCGCACTGCCGATCTCTCAGCAGTGCGCATTGTTTTTATGAAAAGATTCAATCCTTCTTGTGATCCCGGACATAGCGCTTCAGAGCCAGGAAGGTCTCGTCGCTGATGTCGTGCTCGATCTTGCAGGCGTCGTCCTCGGCGACCTCCTCGCTGACGCCGATGGAGATCAGCAGCTGGGTCAGCACCTGATGGCGCTCATAGATCTTCTCTGCCACTTCGCGTCCGGCCTCGGTGAGAATCAGAAAGCCGTCGGAGTTCACGGTCAGGTATTCTCCCTGCTTCAGCAGACTGACGGCGCGGCTGACGCTGGGCTTGGAAAAATGCATATAATCCGCCACATCCACAGAGCGCACATAGCGCTGCCGCTGTGACAGAATCAGAATGGTCTCGAGATACATCTCGCCGGATTCTTGCAGGTGCATGGTGCTTCCTCCTCTATCGGCAAAAGCCACAGTTTTCATACTCATAATCTATCACATTTCAGCCAAAGATGCAAGAGCGTTGTTGTGGATTTTGCAAAACGGCCAAATGGTTCCGGCGGAGCAGAATCCCCTTGACAGGTCTTGTCGAAGAACTTATAATATACTATTAGCAATGGCTAACAAGAAAAAGCGAAAGACAATGAAAGAGGGAAGAAGCATGCAGCTTGCGCTGGTTGACATCTATAAATACTTCGGTGAGGCCGACAGCCGTACCGCCGCCCTCCGGGGCGTATCCTGCACCATTCAGGCGGGGAGCATCACGGTGCTGCTGGGGCCCTCCGGCTCCGGCAAGAGCACGCTGCTGAACATCATCGGCGGCATCGAGACGGCAGATTCCGGCCAGATCCTCATCGGGGGAGAGGCCTTGGGCGCCATGACGGAGCAGGAGCTCACCCAGTACCGCCGGAAGCATCTGGGCTACGTGTTCCAGAGCTACCACCTGATCCCCAACCTGACCGTGCGGGAGAACATCGAGGTGGGGGCCTATCTCTCGGAGCACCCGCTGGACGTGGACGAGCTTCTGCGGGTTCTGGGCCTCTGGGAGCACCGGGACAAGCTGCCGAACCAGCTCTCCGGCGGCCAGCAGCAGCGCACCTCCATTGGCCGCGCCATCGTGAAGGCCCCGGACATCCTGCTCTGCGACGAGCCCACCGGCGCCCTGGACTACAGCACCGGCAAGGAAATTCTCCAGCTGATCGAGGAGGTCAATCTCCGCTATCACTGCACGGTGGTGCTGGTGACCCACAACGCCGCCATCGGGGAAATGTCGGACCGGGTGATCCACCTGCGGGACGGCGCCATCGTGAGAGACGAGCAGCGCCCCTACCGGGTCCACGCGAAGGATCTCAGCTGGTGAGGAGGGGAGTACTATGAAAAATCCCCTGCGAAAGCGCTGGCTGCGCGATCTGAAAAGCGAGCTCGGCAAATACATCGCCCTGTTCCTGTTCCTGTTTCTGACCATCGCCTTCGTGTCCGGGTTTCTGGTGGCGGACAACAGCATGAAGGTGATCTACGCCAACAGCTTTTCCGACTACGACATCGAAAACGGCCACTTTATCACGGACCGGGCCCTGACGGACGATGAAATCAGCGGTTTGGAAAAGAACCTCGACCTGAGCATCTATCCGCTGACCTACATTGACCGGGTCATGGATAACGCCCACACCGTCCGGTTCTACCAGCCCAGAGATCCGGTGAACCGGGTGGATCTGCTCAAGGGCGACATGCCCGCGTCCGCGGATGAGATCGTCATTGACCGGCTCTACGCCGAGAACAACGACCTCTCCATCGGCGACACCCTGACGGTCTCCGATTTGACCTTCCGGATCACCGGCTTTGTGGCCCTGTCGGATTACAGCACCCTCTACAAGAGCAACAACGACATGCTCTTCGACGCCAACAAGTTCACCGTCTCCATCGTGACGCGGTCGGCCTTCGACAGTCTCGGCGCCGTGGGCCTGCACCACTGCTACGCCTGGCTGAACGACGACGACACCCTCTCCGATTCCGGGCAGCTGCGGCTGTCGGAGCGGCTGATGTACCGGCTCTATCAATTGGACGTTCTGGAGGAGTTCATCCCCAGACAGCAGAACCAGGCCATCAACTTCGCCGGGGACGACATGGGCAGCGACTATGTGATGTTCCAGACCCTGCTGTACATCATCATGGTGATTCTGGCCTTCATTTTCGCCATCACCGCACGCAGCACCATCGAGCAGGAGTCCGGCACCGTGGGTACGCTCAGAGCCTCTGGCTACACTCGAAAAGAGCTGCTGATCCACTATCTCACCCTGCCCATGCTGGTGACGCTGCTGGCGGCCATCCTGGGCAACATCGTGGGCTACACGCTGTTCAAATCCGTGCCGGTGATGATGTACCGCCACAGCTACTCTTTGACCCATTACGAGACCCTCTGGAACGGCAAGGCCTTCTGGCAGACCACGGTGATCCCGCTGATTCTGATCTTCGCGGTGAACGTGCTGGTGCTCTGGGCCACGCTGAAGCTGCCGCCGCTGCAGTTTCTGCGGCACGAGCTCCGGTTCCACAAGAAAAAGAAGGTCATGCGGCTCCGGAAGGGGAGCTTCCTCAGCCGGTTCCGCACCCGCGTGATCCTGCAGAACACCTCCGCCTATCTGACGCTGTCCCTGGGCATTCTCTTTGCCAGCGTACTGCTGATGTTCGGCATGATGTTCTCCCCGCTGCTGACCCACTTCAAGGAGGACGTGGTCAGCACGCAGATTTCAGATTACCAGTATATCCTGAAATCCCAGCAGGAGACAGCCGTCTCCGGTGCGGAGAAATACAGCCTCATGTCTCTGCAGAACCCCAAGCACGAGGACGTGATGGTTTACGGCATTCAGGAGAACTCCGCCTACCTGCCGCATCTCTCCGGGGACGAGGCCGTGATCTCCGACGGCTATCTGGACAAATACGGCCTGCAGGTGGGGGACACCATCACCCTCCACCAGAAGTTCCACGCCAGCGAGACCTATGATTTCCGAATCGTGGGCAGCTATCACTATCCGGCCTCCATGTGTGTGTTCCTGTCTCAGGCGCGGTTTTCTGAGCTCTTCGAGCTGGAGCCGGACTTCTTCAACGGCTATTTTTCCGATGAAAAGCTCACCGACATCGACGAGGCGCAGGTGGCCACCGTCATCACCCAGGCGGATCAGACCGTGATGGCTGACCAGCTGGAGGACTCCATGGGCAGGATGTTCCCCATGTTCTCGGCCTTCAGCATGGCGATCTACCTGCTGATGATGTATCTGCTGACCAAGATGATCATTGACCGGAATGCCGAGAGCATCTCCATGCTGAAAATACTGGGCTACACCAACGAGGAGGCGGCCCGAGTCTTCACCAGAGCTACCCTGGCCGTGGTGGTCATCGCTCTGCTTGTCTCGCTGCCCATCAGCTATTACCTGATCAAAATCATCTACTACGCCATGATGCAGGAATATCCCGGCTGGCTGACCTTCTGGCTGGCGCCGTGGGTCATGCCCGCCATGTTCGCCATGGGTCTCAGTTGCTATCTGATCGTCAGCGCCCTGCAGCTGAAAAACGTGCGGCGGATCCCCATGGCCGCGGCCCTGAGGGGGCAGGAGTGATTCCCAATGAACGAAACCTATCCAAATGGCCTCACGGTCACGGGCTACGACGTATTTCCGGGCATCCGGCTGCTGTACATCCAGGCGGAGGGCTGCGCGGAGCCTGTTCAGCGGCCAAGGGACGGCGACGTGCTGGAGATCGAGCACTGCCGGCAGGGGAGAGCGGAGGGCCAGCTGCAGGACGCCTTCTACTACCTCTCCGACGGCGATCTGGCCATCGCCCGCCGCAGCGGGATTCCGGAGACCGTCCGCTTCCCGGAGGGACGCTATCAGGGGGTGACGATCCGCATCGATCTGGAGAAGGCCCCCGGCTGCCTCAGCTGCATTCTGGAGGAGGTCTATGTCCAGCCGAGACAGCTCTCTGAGAAGTTCTGCGCCGACGGCAGGGCCTTCATCGCACGCTCCAACGCCTCCATGGAGCACATCTTCTCCGAGCTCTACAGCGTGCCGGAGGCCATCCGCCTGGGCTATTATAAGGTCAAGGTGCTGGAGCTGCTGCTGTTCCTCAGCGGCATGGACTACACCGCCGACGCTCTGCCCCAGCGGCGGCTGAGCTCCAGCCAGGCGTCTCTGGCCAAGGAGGTCTGCGCCTACTTAAACGCCCACATGGAGTCGCGCGTCACTCTGGCCATGCTCTCTGAGCAGTTCCACTGCTCCGGGACGCTGATCAAAAGCAGCTTCAAGAGCGTCTACGGCCAGTCCCTCTATGCCTATACCAGAGCCCAGAAGATGCGCCGCGCCGCAGAGCTGCTCCGCTCCACGGACCAGACCATCCTGGAGATCGCCGGACGCCTGGGCTATGACAACGCCAGCAAGTTCGCCGGCGCCTTCCGGGATGTCATCGGCATTGCACCCAACGAGTACCGGCAGAATCTCACCGCCTGAAGCCGAAAATCCATATAATAATTAACAGTTGATCCGTTAACCACCGGATCAGCTGTCTTTTTCGTTTAATATCTGACAAAAAACGTCAATTTTTTGTACAAAGTGCAAAAAAATTTATGGTAATAATTAGAAATTTTGAACGCATTATTAGAAAATGAATAAATTGTGAATGAAAACTTGAAAATTACTGAATGAAGTAATAAAATAAATTCATCGGATCGGACGTTTGAAAGCGGTAATCGGCGTCCGAAATGTCTCAGGAAAATGGAGGAATTGTAATGGATCAACAAGTTCATACCAACGATCGTGGTTCATTCGGCTCGAACATCGGCTTCCTGCTGTCTGCCATCGGTTCTGCGGTTGGCCTCGGCAACATCTGGGGCTTCCCGTATAAGATGGGCAAGTGCGGCGGCTTTACGTTCCTGCTGATCTATCTGTGTCTGGCCGTTTTCGTCGGCTTCGCCATCATGATGGGCGAGCTGGCCCTCGGCCGCAAGACCGGTCTCGGCCCGGTCAACGCCTATAAGGCCATTTCCAAGAAGTTCAAGTGGGTTGGCTGGCTGGCTGTGGCCGGCGGCTTCTTCGTCCTGACCTTCTACATGGTCCTCGGCGGCTACTGCATCTACTACGTCGTCATCAACCTGATCGGCATCTTCGGCAACATGCCCGACAGCTCCAGCTTCGGCGCCATGATCACGAATCCCGGTCTGAGCATCGGCGTTACGGCAGTGTTCTTCCTGATCTGCTGGGCCATCAACCGCGGCGGCGTCGCAGGCGGCATCGAGAAGTTCAACAACATCGGCATGCCCGCCCTGTTCGTGATGCTGATCATCGTCATCATCCGCGCTCTGACCATGCCCCACGCAGCCGAAGGTTTGAAGTTCATGTTCGTCCCCGGCTACGCCACCAAGATGACCGAGTTCGGCCAGTTCGTCGAGTCCACCCCCGGCGTCCTGTCCATCCTCGCCACCGCCGGCGGCCAGATGTTCTTCTCCCTGTCTCTGGGCATGAGCGCCATGATCACCTATGGCTCTTACCTGGATAAGAAGGCCAATCTGCCCAAGAACTCCGGCATCATCGTCTTCGCGGATACCTTCATCGCCATGCTGGCCGGCATCGCCGTTATCCCGGCGGCCGTTGCCAACGGCATCGCGCAGGGTCTCACCGTGGACCAGATCAAGCTCAACGGCCCCGGCCTGCTGTTCTCCACGCTGCAGGACGTGTTCCACAACATGGGTGCTATCGGCGGCATCTTCGGCGTCATCTTCTATGTCCTCGTTCTGATCGCGGCCATCAGCTCCGCCATCTCCGTCATCGAGGGCGTTGCGGTCACCTTCATCGACCACGCCTCCGCCAAGGGCAAGGAGCCCAGCCGTACCCGCGCTGTCACGCTCACCTGCGTGATCCTGGCTGCGTTCTCCATCCTGGTTGCTGCCGACGGTCTCGGCTCCAACGGCATCGCCCCCTGGCAGTTCTTCAAGCTGGGTGAGGAGGCCATCGCCAACTGGAACGACTGCTGGCTCGACTTCTTTGATCTGGTTGCGGAAGGTATCCTCATGCCTCTGGGCGCCATGCTCATGGCCTGCATGATGGGCTGGGAGCTGAAGCCGAAGTTCATGGAGGACGAGATCAAGCAGGGCTCCAACGGAGGCGCTATGGGCTTCTGGGGCTTCTGCATCAAGTTCATCTGCCCGGTTGTCATGTTCTTCATCGTCCTGGTGCAGGTCAGCGACTTCTTCGGCCTCGGCTGGTTCTGATCCTCTGAGACCCCGCGCACTTCCTGCGCACACGAATTTGAGAAAATGGGAGATCCATTCCCCATTTCCAATTCCCAATGCAAACACGGCTGTAACCGCCAGCCGTGTTTGTTTTTTTATTTGGAAACGATGGACGAAGCGATAAATTGGGAGTTTGCAGGGGAGTTGAAAATGCAGTCCATCCCACTCGGCTCCCTCGGCGAGGGAGCTGGCACGGCGGGAAATAGCCGTGACTGAGGGAGCGAGCCTTGCCGCACAGGCCGCACTGCATTGTTTTCTGCCTTTGTCCGACGTTCCCTCCCTCAGTCTCGCTGCGCTCGACAGCTCCCTCTCCGAGGGCGCCAAGGAGTACGAAGGATCGATTTCACTCCCTGAAAAACTATAACTTATCCCAAACAGCAAACAACGCCCGAAGGTTTTTCAACGGGCGTTGTTGTTCTATTCAAATCTCTATCGTCTCGGCTCCGTTGATGTGGCTCTTGGAGTAGAGCAGCACGTAGTCGCCCTCCCGGAGGATCAGATTGCCCTTGGGAACCAGCATGGTGCCGCCTCTGCGAACCATGACGATGATGGTCTGCCTGGAGATGTCCAGATCCCGGATGCGCTGACCATTCCAGGGGCTCTGTCTGCGAAGCTCTACTTCCTTGAGCTCGATGTGCCAGTCGTCCTTGAAGAATTCTGCGCCCAGCACCAGCACGTCGTTGTTCAGCAGCATCACGTCGCCTCTGGGGATGATCACCTCCCGGCCCCGCTGGATCACAGCGATGATCATGCCGTGGGGGAGCCCCAGATCCCGGATGTACTTCCCGTTCCAGACGTCGTTTTTGCCCAGCTGCACCTTGATGAAATGCATGTTGTATTCCCCGGCCTGCTCGCTGAGCCGCTTCATCCGGGCGTCCTGCTCCACGAAACCGGCGGACATGATACCGGTGGGGATGGCCACGATGCCCACGCCCAGGAAGGTGATCACGATGCCCAGAAACTTGCCCAGGGGCGTGATGGGGTAGATGTCGCCGTAGCCCACGGTCAGCAGGGTGGAGGCGGACCACCAGATGCCGGAGAAGGCGTTCCGGAACACCTCCGGCTGGGCCTCGTGCTCCAGAGAGTACATGCACAGACTGGAGGCCAGCATCAGTACCAGAATGATGCACACCGAGGAGACCAGCTGGTTCTTCTTGCTGGAGATGACGTTGGTGATGACGCTGAGGGAGTCATAATAGGCGTTGATGCGGAACAGTCGGAAGATCCTTATCACGCGCACCAGACGGAAAGCCGCCGCGCCGGAGGGGAAGAAGAAGGGCAGATACACCGGCAGGAAGCTCAGCAGGTCGATGATACCGCCGAAGCTGATGATGTACTTCCAGGTGGCCTTCCCCCGGCTGAGCCCCCGGAAGCGGAAGTCCGCCGTCACCAGACGCAGCGCATAATCCACCGCGAAGGCCGCCACCGTGATCATTTCGATCCAGCTGAACAGGGTGCCGTATTTCGCCTCGGCCCCGTCGAAGGTGGAGAGCACCGTGGCCGCCAGGTTCAGCAGGATCGTCAGCGTATAAAACAGATCGTATGCCCTGCTCAGACGGTCATCAGCGGCGCCGATCTCCACGATCTCAAACAGACGCAGCCGCCTCTCATGGGCCGTATGCAAAGTTGCCATTGCAATTCCTCTTTTTGGTCAAAAATAATAATGACTGCAGAATCTGCGGTCATTATAGTATAAAATGTGTGAAAAAGAAAGAGGATTTTTACGAAATCACACACAGGATGATTCCGTAAATCACGCTGGCCGCCGAGCCGAACACCAGCACCGGCCCCGCGATGGTGAAGATCTTCACGGCGAGGCCCGTCACCCAGCCCTCGGTTTTGAACTCGATGGCGGGGGAGGCCACGGCGTTGGCAAACCCGGTGATGGGCACCAGGGATCCCGCCCCGGCGAAGTTCGCCAGATCGTCATACCAGCCGAGGCCCGTCAGCAGGGCGCTGAGGAAAATCAGCGTGATGCTGCACCAGGTGCCCGCGTCCTGCTCCGAGGCGCCCATGGCTTGGAAGAGGTTCAAAAGCGCCTGCCCCAGCAGGCAGATGATCCCGCCCACCAGAAAAGCCCGGAGCACATCGGCCCCCAGCGTGGATTTCGGGCTCAACCGCTGCACCAGCTCGTCGTATTCCCGCTTGCTCATATCCATAAACATCAGCTCCCGGACTTAGTCTGCCCGGGAGCCGTTTTTTTATAACTAAGTATTCGCCTCCGCAAAGCGGAGGCAGGCGGGCATCTGCCCGCCAAATTGCGTGAGAAACACGCAATTTGAATACACCGTTGCAACGTCATCATCCGCTATTTGCATTTTCAATGCAAATAGCCCAACACAAAGCTCTACTTTGTGTTGCACAGCGTACGCTGTGGTGATGATAAAGTTATTCTTCGATGATCAAATGATCAATGCCGTTTTGCTCAAATTCGGAGTAATATTCCTCAATCCGCGCCATCAGCTCCGGATCGGTCTCCGGCAGGGTGTCGCCGTCCTCCAGATCCCGCCGGGCCAGCTCCTCGGCCAGAATGTCGAAGAACACCGCGTCCTCATAGTCAGCGATGGCCTCGTGGATGCCGCCGTTTTCGTAGGCGGGGGAAGGGAAGGTGTGGCCGTACCAGCGGGTGATCAGCGCGCGCATCCCGTGCTCTGGGCAGAGGGCGAAGAGCTTCTCCTGCATGTTGTCGTAGTCCTCAAACCGGTCGTCGCCTCTGGCGGAGTTCAAAACCCAGTTTCCCACATACACCAGATCCAGCAGCCGGCGAAATTCCTTTTCGGTCAGTTCAATGTTCATAGGCCATACCTCCAATGATTGGCTATTATAACACGCCATAAAGGAAAAAGCCATAGGAAAATGCTGTGTCGCATTGCCCTCGCCGGGCGGGCCATACTTTCTGAGCGATCAGAAAGTATGCAAAGAATCGCTTAGGGGGAAGATTCCGTTTTCTCCCCCCTAAGAACCCCTCATTGAAACGGCTTAAGAGCTCCCGCCCTTAAGGATTCCAGCGGTGGAAGCTGCTGGCAGAACAATTAAACGTACCAGACGAAAACCATGTCATTGCGAACCAGTGCGCACACTGGTGTGGCAATCCGTTCTCCTATGAATCGAATCAACAAAATCGTACATTGATAACAAAACCGGTTTATGATACAATCATTCCAACTACTGGATTTCCAAGGGTGAGAAAAGATGGATGTCGAACGCACAAAACAATACTATGATCAACTGACTGAGAAGGACTTATGCCAATGTGCGTATTGCAAAACCTATGCAAAAGAAATCAAGACCGCATTGCCGCGTCTGACAGCATATTTGAACCGTCTCGGCGTGGACATTGAGAAACCCTTTGAAGTCCTGCCGCTGGATGAATCGCCGGAATCCATGGAGTACCTGGGGGTACAGTATGTTGTGATGGGAACGGCGGAGAGTTTTCGGGAGATTACGGTTGATCAGGCGAGAATCTACACCACGGAATCGCATCCGAACACCGGTATTGAGGGGGAGCACTTCGTCATTGAAATCGTACCCGACAAGCCATTCCGGCTGAAAAGGTCAGAATTTTGATAAAATAACAAAGGCGGGGAGTACGTGCCCCGCCGCTTTCCTTATGCGCCGCCTTGCCGTAGGGCGGGCCGCTTGCGCCCGCCGCATCTGCAATCATGTTCGTAGGGGACGGCGTCCTCGACGTCCCGACAGAAAAACCTGCAGAAGACCAATTTTATGTAAACCATCAAGAAATCGAGGTCGGATCGAAATTTCCTGTTGTAAAACCGGAGAAAATCAGATATAATATATGACCGATATTCTATTTGTTGAGTTGGGAATTTATGAAAGACGTAATGATTCAAATCACCGCGGCCCAGTCCGACGCGGAGCAGAACCGGGACGAGCTGGCGGAATTCTCCACCGAGGGGCGGTACGAATTCGAGGGCGGCTCCGGCGTGATCATCTATCTGGAGAGCGAGCTCACCGGCATGGAGGGGACGGAGACCACCATCCGCTTCCGGCCCGACGGCGCGGTGCTGTCCAGAGTCGGAACGCTGACCGGGCAGATGGACTTCACCCCGGGGGAGCGGAACACGTTTTTATTTGAGACCCCCTATGGCAGCTCCACGGTGGGGCTCCAGACCCAGCGGTATAACGCGGCCCTGAACGAGCAGGGCGGCACCCTGGAGATCGAATACGTGGTGGATTTTGACCACGCCTTCGTCGGCACGAACACACTGCACATCACCATACAGGAACAGAGAGGGAACGAACATGGCAAACAGGATTGAACAGGCAAAAAAGGCGCTGGATCAGCTGATCCGGGACGCATATACCAAGGCCGCCGCGGCGGGCCAGCTGCCCGAGGGCGCGGTCTTGAACGGCAGCGTTGAGCAGCCCAAGGATTCCGCCAACGGCGACTTCGCGGCGAACCACGCCATGGCCTCGGCCAAGGTGCTGCACATGGCCCCCAGAAAGATCGCTGAGAGCATCGCCGCGAACATCGACCTCAGCGACAGCTGGTTCTCCTCTGTGGAGATCGCCGGCCCCGGCTTTCTGAACTTCCGCCTCAGCGAGAAGTGGTATCTGGACGTCCTCTCCGCTGTGGAGGCCGAGGGCGCGGATTTCGGCCGCAGCGACGAGCGCAAGAGCGAGCGGGTCATGGTGGAGTTCGTCTCCGCTAACCCCACCGGACCCATGACCATCGGCAACGCCAGAGGCGGCGTGCTGGGCGACGCCCTGAGCTCCGTGCTGGATTACGCGGGCTACGACGTGTGGCGCGAGTTCTACGTCAACGACGCCGGCAATCAGGTGGACCTCTTCGGCAGGAGCATCGAGGCCCGCTACCTGCAGCTGCTGCAGGGGGAGGACAGCGTGGAGTTCCCGGACAACGGCTACCACGGGGACGACATCAAGGCCCTGGCGAAGCTGATTGCGGAGAAGGATGGGGACAAGTACCTGAACATGGACTCCGAGGAGCGCCGCAAGGCCTTCACGGAATTCGGTCTGCCCTATAACATCGAGCGGATGCAGAAGGATCTGGAGCGCTACCGCATCCACTTCGACCAGTGGTTCCTGGAGAGCAGCCTCCATAAGTCCGGCTACGTGGCCGAGACCGTGCAGCTGCTGACCGACGCGGGCCTGACCTATGAGAAGGACGGCGCCCTCTGGCTGAAGAACACCGACCTGGGCGCGGACAAGGACGAGGTGCTCCGCCGCTCCAACGGCTTCTACACCTACTACGCCGTGGACGTGGCCTACCACCGGAACAAATTTATCGAGCGCGGCTTTGACCGGGTCATCGATGTCTGGGGCGCCGACCACCATGGCCACGCGGTGCGCTTCGCCGCCACCATGAAGGCCGAGGCCCTGGGTCTGGAGCACCGGAAGCTGGACTTCCTGATCATGCAGATGGTGCGTCTGGTCCGCGGCGACGAGGTGGTCAAGGTCTCCAAGCGCACCGGCAAGGCCCTGACCCTGGCGGATCTCATGGACGAGATCGGCGTGGACGCCTGCCGCTTCTTCTTCAACGCCAAGCCCGACACCCATCTGGAATTCGATCTGGATCTGGCGGTCCGTGAGGACAGCGAGAACCCGGTCTACTACGTCCAGTATGCCCACGCCAGAATTTGCACCCTGATCGCCGCCCTGGCGGAAGCCGGTCACGCCGTGCCGGAAACCGGGAAGATCGACGTCTCCGCTCTGGAGACCGAGCAGGAAAAGGCGCTGGTCAAGCAGATCGCCGCCCTGCCGGAGGAGATCGAGACCGCTGCCAGAGACTACGATCCCAGCCGGATCAACCGCTACGCCATCGAGCTGGCGGCCCGGTTCCACCGGTTCTACAACGCCTGCCGCATCAAGGACGCCGAGGAGCCCATCCTCTCCGCCCGCCTGAAGCTGGCCGACGCCACCAGACAGGTGCTGGAAAACGCCCTGACCATCATCGGCGTCACTGCACCCGAGAAGATGTAATAAAACATAGACCCGCGCTGCAGGATTTCAACTGCCGCGCGGTTTTTTGGAAGTTTATCATATTCTGGTTTATCGGGATGTTGGATTCTGCTTTTTAAGGCTTCCCCTTGAGGGGAAGCTGTCGAGCGAAGCGAGACTGATGAGGTGGCCAAGTTTCGTCTTAGTACAGAGTTTTCCACCTCATCCGTCACGGCTATTTCCCGCCGTGCCACCTTCCCCTCAAG
>CAMHPQ010000052.1 GCA_946187035.1 uncultured Clostridia bacterium
GCCGTAGCAGCTGGTCTCGTGTTCGTCATCCTTGTTCATGGCCTGGATGGTGCCGAGCTCCTCGTCGATGTTCAGGAACATGGCCTCCACATCGCTGGAGCCCTGGACGGTCTTGAGGCTGATCAGGCGGATGACATTGCCCTTCTGAGCCTTATAAGTGACGCTCTTCCCGGCGGGAGCCAGGGGCGCCTCGCCGCTTTTATAGGTCACATCGTCTTTGGTGAGGGTCAGATCGGGGTCCTCCCAGCTGAGGGCCAGATTCTCCACCACGGCCTTGCCGGGCAGATAGATCTTGCCGGCGCCGCCCAGAACGAAATCCACCAGCACGTCGCCGTCCAGACCCGCGTCGGTGTTGGCCTTCACGGTGAGGTCGGATTTGAACACCGCCTTGAAATCCCACTGATCCACTTCGTCCTCAGGGATCTCCTCCTCGGCGGGTTCCTCCTCTGCGGGCTCCTCATCCTCTGCGGGCGCGGTCTCCTCGGCGGGAGCTTCCTCCTCGCCCGTCTCGGGCGTCCCTTCTTCGGCAGGCGCCGCTTCCTCTGCAGGTGCGGCCTCCGCCTCGGGCTCCGTCTCCTCCGCGGTCTCATTTTCCCCCACGGGCACTGCGGTCTCAACGGCAGTCGTTTCCTCTTCTCCCTCGACTGCCCCTGCGGACAGGGTCATACCGGAGAACAGCGTCGCGATCATGCAGATCGTCAGCAGCAAGGAAATGGCACGTTTCTTCATAGTATCCCCCTTTTCTTTTCCCTGACGAATCAGGAAAGATAAAACAAGTATAACATATTTTTCTGGTTCTCGTAAAGTAAACACGAAGTTGATTTTGTTACACTTTCCAACATTGTGCACAAGTTTTGTTGATTTACTGCGCAAAATCGATGGCAAAAATTTGTGAATAATTTGTAAACAATCGAATTCCGTGAAAAAATGCTGGATTTTAGTGTGCTAATGTGGTAATATGTTGCACGGCTAATGAAGCAAACCAAAATTCAATGGAGGATTTACAAAATGAAAAGAACTTTAGCGCTTTTGCTGGCCGTCATGATGCTGGCCACCGTTCTGGTGGGCTGCGGCAATTCCAACAGCCAGCCCGCCGCCGGCTCCCAGGCCGCCGAAGCCTCCGACGCCGAGCGCACCACCTTCATCATGGGCATCGACCCCGAGTATCCCCCCTTCAGCTATCTGGGCGACGACGGCAACTACACCGGCTTCGACGTGGAGATCTGCCAGGCCGTCTGCGATTATCTGGGCTGGGACCTGGAAGTCTTCGGCGTCAACTGGGACGAGAAGCTGGTGCAGCTGGACTCCTTTGAGTGCGACTGCGTCTGGTCCGGCATGACCATTCTGGACAGCATGAAGGAAGCGGGCTACACCCTCTCCGCCCCCTACTATGACAACACCCAGGTGCTGGTGGTCAAGGGCGACAGCGGCTTCGCCTCCTCCGCGGATCTGGCGGGCAAGGCCGTGGCCGTGCAGCTGGGCACCTCCGGCGAGGCGCTGCTGCAGGGCGATCTGGCCGATCTGGCTGAGAGCTTCGGCAACGTCGTCACCTGCGACAGCTTCCTGAAGTGCTTCACCGAGCTGGAAGGCGGCAGCGTGGACGCCGTGTTCGTGGATATGCCCGTGGCCGCCAGCTATGTGGCCAGCCACGAGGGCCTGACCATCATCGACGAGGATCTGGGCGCCGAGCAGTACGGCATCGCCTTCCGCGCCGACGACACTGAGCTCTGCGCCCAGGTAGAAGAGGCTGTGGCCGCGCTGGTTGCCAACGGTACCTATGCGGAGATCGCCTCCAAGTATCCCGACATCGTCAACAACCTGCTGTTCCTCTCCGAGTAATCTCAAACAGATTCCGGAAAACAACAACCGATCCCCGAAAGCGCTTTTCGGCGCTTTCGGGGGAATTCTGTTTTGATAGGGAAACGCTGAACCAATCGCCGCACACATCTTGTCGGCATCTTCTCCGTCTGATTTTGTCTCAAAACCTTGAAATACACAAAGTATTCCTGCGTTTTTTCGACTTCATCAGACAAAGAATCTGCTCGGCAATCTGCGTACTTCGATTGGTTCAGCGCTTCCCCGGAAATCGAGGTATTTACATGTCTCTAATGACTATGATTATGAAGATGAGCGAGGGTCTGGGCAAGACCTGCGCCATTTTCTTCCTGACGGTGCTGTTCTCGCTGCCGCTGGGCATGATTGTGGCGCTGCTGCGGATGAGCAAGAACAAGATCGTCTCCGCCGTGACCCGGTTTTTCATCACGGTGCTGCGCGGCACGCCGCTGATGCTGCAGCTGCTGGCAGTCACCTACGGCCCCTACTACCTCTTCGGCGCGGGCGTGGCGAGAAACAAGCTGATCCCCGTGGTCATCGCCTTTTCCATCAACTACGCGGCCTATTTCGCCGAGATCTACCGCGGCGGCATCGAGTCCATCCCCGTGGGCCAGTATGAGGCCGCCACCGTTCTGGGCTATACAAAATTCCAGACCTTCATGCGCATCATCCTGCCCCAGGTGGTCAAGCGCATCATGCCCAGCGTGACCAACGAGATCGTGACGCTGGTCAAGGACACGTCCATGGCCTTCACCGTCTCCTATCAGGAGATGTTCACCATCGGCAAGCAGATCGCCAATTCCCAGACCAGCTTCATGCCCTTCCTGGTGGCCGGCGTGTTCTACTACATCTTCAACCTGATCGTGGACAGAGTCATGGGCCGGATCGAAAAGCGGCTCGACTACTACAAATAAGAGGGAAAGACAATGGCAGAAATGAAGAAAAATGAAGCCGCCTCCCCGGCGATTCTGGAGATCTGCGGCCTGCAGAAATCCTTCGGGGAGCTGAACGTCCTGAAGGACATTTCCCTCGACGTGGAGCCCGGCAACGTGGTCTCCATCATCGGGCCCTCGGGCTCCGGCAAGTCCACCCTGCTCCGCTGCGCCACCTTTCTGGAGACGGCCAACGGCGGCGACATCCTCTACGACGGCCAGTACGCGGTGAAGCAGGGCGTCTATGCCACAAAGGCGGAGCTGGCCAAGTTCCGCATGAGATTCGGTCTGGTGTTCCAGAACTTCAACCTCTTCCCCCACTACTCCGTGATGAAGAACATCACCGAGGCCCCGCTGCTCCACGGCAGAGAGAAGACGGAGGTGCAGGAGCACGCCATGTCCCTGTTGAAAAAGATGGGTCTGGAGGGCAAGGAGAACGCCTACCCCTGCCAGCTCTCCGGCGGACAGCAGCAGCGCGTGGCCATCGCCAGAGCCCTGGCACTGAAGCCGGAGATCCTCTTCTTCGACGAGCCCACCAGCGCCCTGGATCCGGAGCTCACCGGTGAGGTTTTGAAGGTCATCCGGCAGCTGGCCGAGGAGAAGATGACCATGGTGGTGGTCACCCACGAGATGCCCTTCGCAAGAGCCGTCAGCAATCGCGTGATCTTCATGGACGGCGGCGTGATCGTGGAGCAGGGCCACCCGGAGGAGGTCTTCGGCAACCCCCAGCAGGAGCGGACGAAGCAGTTTTTGCGGAACTATCAGAGATGAAGCTAACGTACAGTCTATTCGATCCCACCGGGAACCGGACCATTTTGGTGGAGACCCCGGTGCCGGAGGCAGAGCAGCCGGAGATCGCGGCAAAGCTCATGGCGCTGGAGCCGGAGACCGAGCAGGTGGGATTTTATCAGAAAGCAGACGGGATCCTTCTTCGGATGGCCGGGGGCGAGTTCTGCGGCAACGCCACCATGAGCGCAGCGGTTCTCCACGCAGAGCAGGCCGGAACCGGGCAGCTGGAGACCGTGATCTCCGTCTCCGGAGCAGAGAATCCAGTGCCCGCCAAGGTGGAAAAGCAGCCGGAGGGCCACTGGATCGGCACGGTGGAAATGCCGCAGCCGAAAGCCCTGTCGGAGATTCTGCTCCCCGGCGTCGGCGCCGTCCCGGTGGTGGAATTTGACGGGATCGCCCACGTGATCCTGGAGCAGCCCCTCCCCCGGCCTCTGGCGGAAAAGTCCGCGCCGGAATGGTGCGAAAAGCTCCATGCCGACGCCCTGGGCCTCCTGTTTCTGGATCGGAGGACAGGGCGGCTGACCCCGCTGGTCTATGTGCCCGCAGCGAAAACCCTCTGCTGGGAAAACTCCTGCGCCAGCGGCACCACGGCGGTGGGATACTATCTGGCAAAGCAGCAGGGCGAGCCGCTGACCGTCCGTCTCCAGCAGCCCGGCGGCATCCTCGCCGTGGAGGCCGACCCCGCCGGGAGCCTGCAGCTCACCGGAGCCGTCCGCCGGCTGGACAGCAAAACCATCGAACTATAAAAAACCGGAACAGGTACGCCTGCTCCGGTTTTTTTAGGATCAAATGATCGTTTCTCTACGCGGGGGGAGTTGGAGTTTGGAGTGTGGAGTGTGGAGTTTAAAGGATTGCAAATTCCAGTTTGTCGGGGAGTTGGTTCCGCTTTTAAAGGCTTCTCCTTGAGGAGAAGCTGTCGAGCGAAGCGAGACTGATGAGGTGGCCAAGTTTCGGCAACAGCACAAGTTTTCCACCTCATCCGTCACGGCTAGTTCCCGCCGTGCCACCTTCCCCTCAAGGGGAAGGCTTTCGCTCTCGCCAACAGCTCGATATACTCCAATTTATCGCTGAAATGCAAATCTAATTTAAACTCCACACTCCTAACTCCAAACTGATCGACAAACTCCAATTTGAAAGCCCGCCGGGGTACGGCGGGCTTTGATGGTTTTATGCTTCTGGGGCAAAGCCGGGAGTCAGATTGATGCCGTGGGCCGTGAGCCAGTTGTTGGTGTTCTCCGTGTCCGTATTGGGGGTGTAGGACACATACCAGCTGCTGGTGGTGGGCTCGTTGCTGGGCTCGTAGAGGGAGATCTCGATGGTCACTTCGTACTGCTTTTCGGCAAGGGCCTTGTCAAAATGCAGTCCCGTCTGTCCAAAGGCATCATGCATGCAGTCGGGGCGGATGCCGTTTTCGTAGAGGTCGGCCATGTCGGCGGCGGTCAGGTGCATCTGCTGCCACTCGTCGCTCTCGCTGCCCTCGTCGCGCCAGTTGATCCAGGCGTCGGCGATGTGGTCGGCGTCCACCGGCAGCGGCGGGTTGATCTGGACGTTCTCGGAGCGCAGGGGCTCGCTGTTCAGGGCGTCCTCCACGGTCTTCGCGAAGTCCGCGTCGTAGGCAAAGGCATACTGCCGCGCCTCGACCTCGCCGTTTTTCAGCAGATAGTTCAAGGTGATGTAGGCGCTCTCCCGCTCGTCCATCTCCTGGATCACGCCGTTGTCAAAGGCGTCCAGGATGGATCTGTGCAGGTTCTCAACGGCTTCGATGCCCTCCTCGGAGTCCACGTAGAAGTTGTCGCCGGCCTGCATCATCACGGCGTCCACCTGCTCCGGATCAGGGATCCGGTGGCCGATGCCCGGCCAGTCCAGCCGGAGCCCGCAGACCACCAGGCAGCAGGCCAGCGCGGAGGCCGCGATGCCGATCCAGTGCTTTTTCTGGAAGACGTGGATGGACTTCTGAATGATCATCTCGGAGATAAAATAGCCGATGACGGCGCTGATCACCGTGAGCAGCAGATGCGCGGGCAGGCTGAGATGCACGTCGCTGACATCCGCCACGGAGCTCACCAGCAGCGGCAGACCCATGGCCGCATAGAAGGTGACGATGTACTTCAAAACCGGGCGCAGCTTCGGGAAGGCCACGGTGTCCTGGGCCCGCTCCATGTGGCGCTTTTGAAACAGGACGCAAGCCAGAACCGTCAGGATTGCAGCGGCCACGGTGTAGATCCACACCCAGGGCCAGCCGGTGAAGCCCGTTTCCGTGATGTCCGAGTTACTCATCAGCTGCAGCGCCGGGGAGAACCAGAGCAGCCACTTTCCGCCGGAGAGGGAGCTGACGCCGAAGACGTAGGTGGCGATGAACCAGCTCAGCAGGGCCCAGAGGATGCCCGCCGCCAGATTCACCAGACCGTACAGGGCGATGGCCACCAGGAAGTGACCGGTCAGACTGCAGCAGAACACCGCGATGGAGTAGAAGATCAGGCACTCCAGAGCGCTGACGGCGAAGACCTCCAGCACAATGGAGAACGTCACCGCGTGGTGGGCCGCCTGGACGATCAGGATGGCGATGGCCGTCACCAGCAGGGACGACAGCAGCATCACCGCGCCCGCCAGATAGTGCTGCACGAAGACGCCGCGCCGTCTGGTGGGGATGGAGCTCATGAGCCCTGTAAGCTTGGTGGAAAACAGGAAGTCGAAGCTGGCCACGGCGGCGAGAATTCCAGCCACCGCGGTGTAGGCCGGCATCATTCTGAGGGTGTCGTAGACATTATTGCCGCTGGCTTCCAGCAGCTCCTTGGCGGGGATGTGCTGGCTCTCCAAATAGCTCAGGGTGCTCCCCAGGGCCACCGGGCCCAGGAAGGTCATGATTGCGAAGATGATGACCCACAACGGCCAATAGCGGCTCAGGCACCGCTTGAACAGGGTCAGATTAGAGAAGGATGTCTTTGACTGCATAGTCCGCACCTCCCAGCTCGTAGATAAAGATTTCTTCCAGACTCAGCGGCATGAAGTCCATGTACTGCGGATTCGCCGCCTTTAAGTAAGCCGCCAATGTGTCGGCGCTGCCCCGGAGGATCATGGTGTGCATGCGTCCGGTGGCGCTGTCGTGGAGGATGTTCAGATCCTTCGGCGCCTCGCGGCCCTCGGGGAAGGCGATCATCACCTTCACGATGTTCTCCTGCAGATCGTTGAGATTCCGCTCCAGCAGCAGCTTGCCGCGGTCCAGGATGCCCACGTGGTCGCAGACGTCCTCCAGCTCTCTCAGGTTGTGGCTGGAGACCAGCACCGTGGTGCCCCGGTCCGCCACGTCCGCCATGACGATGCTCCAGACCTGCCGCCGCATGACGGGGTCGAGGCCGTCCACCGGCTCGTCCAGGATCAGCACATCGGGGGCGAGACTCATGGCGATCCAGAAGGCCGCCTGCTTCTGCATGCCCTTGGAAAACCGCCGGATGGGCTGCTTCTCGTCCAGATCAAAGGCGGAGCGGAGCTTTTCAAACCGCTCCTGGCTGAAGCTGGGATAGAGTCCCTGATAAAACTGCTTCATGTCCCGGATGGAGGCGCTGTTGAAATAGAACACGTCGTCCGGGATGTAGGCGATGCGCGCCTTGGCCGCCGGGTTTTCATAGATCGGCGCGCCGTCTAAGGTGATCTCGCCGGAGTCCTGCCGGTAGATGCCGGTCAGGTGGCGGATGATGGTACTCTTGCCCGCGCCGTTGGGGCCCACGAGACCGTAGACCGCGCCCGTGGGCACCGTCATGGTCAGACCGTCCAAAGCGCGAAAGCCGTCAAAGGTTTTCACCACATCTTTTACCTGGATCATTTGTCTTCTCCTTCCTCGCCGATGCGGCTGCGCAGGCTCTCGGCCTTGACGCCCAGATACCGCAGCTCCTTCACCAGCTCGTCAAACTGCCGCAGCAGGGTCTGCTTCCGCTGGCTGTCCGCCGCCGGAGGCTCCATGGCGAAGCTGCCCTTCCCTGCCACCGAGCTGATGTACCCCTCCTGCTCCAGGGTGCGGTAGGCCCGCTGGATGGTGTTGGGGTTGATGCTCAGCTGCTGGGCCAGCTCTCGAACCGAGGGGAGCTTTTCTCCGGTTGGCAGCGCCCCGGTCATGATGAGCTTCCGAAGCCCGTCGCAGACCTGCTCATAGATCGGCCGCGCATCCCGATAGTTGATCGTGACCGTATGAACCACTTCCTTTCCCAAGCTGTATGAACTGTATTAGCTGTGTTAGTACAGTTAAGATAGCACAGAAATCCCCCGCTGTCAACAGGATCAGCGGGGGATTCATGAATTCTTAAGAATTACACATAAAGGCTCCAGAGGCCCTTGATCTGGGAGGCCAGCCGCTCATAGGTCCAGAGCAGCTCGGAGTTGCGGGGGCTGTTGGGGTCGTGGATGTGGATGAGGCCGCTCTCCATGCCGGTGAGCAGCAGGAAGTGGCCGTTGTCCGTGAAGTCTCCGGGGCCCACCACCACGATCACCAGATGCCCGGCGTTCAGCTCGGCGTTGATGCTGCTCTCGCTGAGACCCAGCACCTGGGCGTGGACGCCGAAGTATTCCGCGCAGTTGGGGATGAACTCCCAGACCGTGCCGCTGCCGGGGACGCAGAAGTTGTGTTCCTCGGAATATTGGGCCAGGGCCCAGGGATTGCAGCTCACATTTCCGGTGAGGCCGATGATGGCCATGCTCAGGCAGGTGGGGCCGCAGCCGGTGCAGGCCATGAAGTTCTGGTTGTAGGTCCGGTAGCCCCAGCGGCTGTCCCACTGGAACAGCAGCGGAATTTCGCCCTGGGTGTATTCGTCGTGGAGGTCGATCTCCGGGCTCTGGTCTTTGTAGAGCGGGTACTCCATGACGAACTGCCGGGCCTCGGGGTTTTTATTGTAGAGCTCCACCAGCCGCTCCGGGTAGTCTGAAAGGGCGTAGCCGTGGGCCTCCGCGTAGGTGTCCAGGGTGTAGACGGTGGGCTCCGGGGTCGCCTCCGCGATGACCGGGGTCTCCGCGTGATCCCGCTCCAGACTCTGGCGGAGCAGGAAGGCCAGCGCCACCATGGCCGAGAGCGCAATGGCAGCCCCGATCAGAATCGGCAGCCACCCCAGCCGGGTTTTCTTCTTTGTTTCCATATGTGTTCTCCTTGGTAATGGGGTGATTATACCCCAAAACTTTGGAGAATGCAACGGAAAACCCTCGAAGGCCCCTCAGCCCAGGGCCCAGAGATTTTGAATCTGCGGGGAGAGCTTGGCCCAGCTCCAGCACTTTTCGGAGTTTTTGGGGCTGTTGGGATCGTTGAGCCGGAAGCCGCCCTCCTCCGCACCGGTGATCAGCAGATAGTGGCCTGTGGTGGTGAAATCCCCGGGGCCCACCACGATGGCCACCAGCTGGCCGGAACCCAGGGCCTCGGCGACACAGGATTCGTCCAGGGGCAGCTCCTCGGCAGAGAGCCCGTAGTGCATCGCGCCCTCGGGGATGAACCGCCAGCTGGTGCCGCTGCCGGGGACGTTGTAGCCCTTTTCCTCGGCGTACTGCGCCACCCGCCAGGGATCGCAGGCCGCGTCCCCGGTGAGACCGATCACCGCCATGCTGAGTACCGTAGGGCCGCAGCCGGTGCAGGCCATGAAGCTCTGGTTGTAGGTTCGGTAGCCCCAGCGGCGGTCCCACTGGAGCAGAAGCGGCGTCTGGCCGGGCGTCACTTCCCCAGAGAGGTCGATCTCCGGGTCGGCGTCCTTGTATCGTTCATAGTCCAGCACGAAGTCCCGGGCCTCGGGGTTCTTGTCGTAGAGCTCCTGCAGTGCCGCCGGGAGACCGTCGGTGTCGCTGTGGCGGCGCATCCCTGTGAGCGCCAGAGCCAGCCCCAGGATCAGCAGGAGCATCAGCGCCCACAGCGGCTTTCGTTTCGTCTTGTATTTCATGATGGTTCCTCCGTTTTGCCATGGCAATTGCATTGTAACGGAGAGATGCAGCAGAATTGTATCGAAATTCCTAAGGTTTTCTTTCCGCAATTTGAAATTTCTCTTTTTTCGCATAAATTTCGATCATAACATTGTTTAATTTTGGTAAATCGTCCATTGACGCGGAATTGAGAAATGGTGTAAAATTCCACCATCTTGAGACGACAAAGACGTCGCAGCATGGAGGCTGCGGCGTCTTCTCGTTTTAAAAGGAGGAACCCAAAATGACAGAAGAAATGCTCCGTGCGATGTCGGAGATGACCTTCGGCGTGTGGTTTTTGCTGGGGGCGGCGCTGGTGTTTTGGATGCAGGCGGGCTTTGCCATGGTAGAGACCGGCTTTGCCAGAGCCAAGAACGCCGGCAACATCCTGATGAAGAACCTGATGGACTTCTGCATCGGCACCTGCACCTTTATTCTCATCGGCTTCGGGCTGCTGTTCGGCGAAGATCTTCTGGGCTTCATCGGAAAGCCCGGCTTCGACATTTTCACGGCCTACGCGGGCTTTGACTGGTCGAACTTCGTGTTCAACCTGGTGTTCTGCGCCACCACCTCCACCATCGTCTCCGGGGCCATGGCGGAGCGGACGCGGTTTCTGTCCTACTGCGTGTACTCGGCGGTGATCTCGGCCCTGATCTACCCCATCGAGGCCCACTGGGTATGGGGCGGCGGCTGGCTGGCGCAGCTGGGCTTCCACGATTTCGCGGGCTCGGCGGCCATCCACATGGTGGGCGGCGTCTGCGCTCTGATCGGCGCAGCCATGGTGGGCCCCAGGATCGGGAAGTTTGAAAAGGGCAAGGACGGGAAAGTGCAGCGCGTCAACGCCATACCGGGCCACAACATCCCTCTGGGCGCCCTGGGCGTGTTCATCCTGTGGCTGGGCTGGTACGGCTTCAACGGCGCGGCGGCCACCGGCGTGGAGCAGCTAGGCTCCATCTTCCTCACCACCACCGTCGCCCCGGCGGTGGCCACGGTGGTCTGCATGATCTATACCTGGCTCCGCTACGGGAAGCCGGACGTGTCCATGTGCCTGAACGCCTCATTGGCGGGACTGGTGGCCATCACGGCGGGCTGCGACGTCACCGACGCCCTGGGCAGCATCCTCATCGGCGCGGTGGCGGGGCTTCTGGTGAACTTCGGCGTCTGGCTGCTGGACTACAAGCTCCGGATCGACGACCCGGTGGGCGCCGTGGCGGTGCACTGCTTAAACGGCCTCTGGGGTACCCTGGCGGTGGGTCTCTTTGCCACCACCTCCGCGCCCGGAAACGACGGCCTTGCGGGCCTCTTTTACGGCGGCGGGCTGCAGCTTCTGGGCATCCAGGCCCTCGGCATGGTAAGCATCATCGGCTGGACGGCGGTGACCATCACGCTGTTCTTCCTTCTGCTGCAGAAGACCCTGGGGCTCCGGGTCACGGCGGAGGAGGAGATCACCGGTCTCGACATCACGGAGCACGGCCTCCCCAGCGCCTATTCCGGCTTCGCCGTGCAGGACATGAGCGCCACCATGGACGTGAACGAGAACACGGATCTGGGCGTCGGCGAGTACGAGCAGGCGAGCCCTGTGCAGCAGAACGCGGCGGTGCCGGTGATCCGGGAGACCGTGGTGGGCATGCCGGACACCGAGATCTACAAGGTGGTCATCCTGGCCAAGCTCTCCCGGTTCGACAAGCTGAAAAAGGCCCTGAACGATCTGGGCGTCACCGGCATGACCATGGCGCAGGTCATGGGCTGCGGCGTGCAGAAGGGCGCCGGCGAGTATTACCGCGGCGTCGAGATGGACGCGACCCTGCTGCCCAAGGTGAAGGTGGAGGTGGTGGTCAGCAAAATCCCCGTGGACGACGTGATCCAGGCCGCCAAAAAGGCCCTCTACACCGGCCACATCGGCGACGGCAAGATCTTCGTTTACAGCGTCCTCCGGGTGGTCAAGGTCCGCACCGGAGAGGAAAACTACGACGCCCTGCAGGATGTGGAGTGAGCCCCTGAAATCTCGAAAACCCCCGGACGTTTCCGGGGGTTTTTCAGAGCATGATGGGTGAGGTGCGGTAGTCGCCGCCGGGGGCGCGGGCGTCCGGGTTCCGGCTGCAGAGCATGCAGAGATCGTGGGCTGCGGCGGTGAGATCGAAGATCCGCTTCGCATCCTCCGGCAGGTCTCTGGCCGCAGCGGGCTTCGTGAGGATCGGAAGGCCGGCGGAATCCTTCATCCGGTGCAGCAGCGCCCGGCCGGTGTCGTTGGCGGCCAGTACCCGCAGATAGGGCGGCAGACCGCTGGCGTCCTGCTTCGTGACGCCCAGCGCCGCCGAGAGGGCCAGTCTGCGAATCCGGCTGAGGGCATAGCGCTTGGATTTGGCCGCCATGCAGATCGCCTCGAAGGAGGACTCCGTGTGGGCGGCCTTATGCAGCAGGTTTTCCAGCCCCTCTCCCCCACCGGGCGTATTGGAAAAAGCATCCGGCGGCAGCATCTGCAGTCTGGAGAGAATGGCGATCTCCAGCCGCTCGGGGTCCGGCATCCGGTTCGGATCCACAGCTGCGGGCACAAATTCTGAGATGTCCTCCCCATTCCGGAGCTTTTGCCGCAGCTCCGAGGCGGAGCGGTATTGCCCCTCCCCTGCTTCATCGTGTCTCGCGCCGGTTCGCCGGATCACCATGGGCGTGAAGTCCGCCTCCAGCTCCCGGATGGCGTTCAGGTATTCGATTCCAAGGAGATCGTTGGGCCCGTCCAGCGCGGCGGCGTCCATGCCGAGGGCTTCCAACGCTCTCTGCCTCGCGGCGGCGTAAGAGATGCCGGTCTCCATCTGCGCTCTGAGGACGGTCTCATATGCAGTCGTCCCCATGGCGGCGCTGATTTGGGAGAGGGTCTCCACATCCCCGGACTCGCTGCCGAAGCTCATGTGGGTGACGACGCCGGTGCTTTTCAGGACGGAGACTATGCCTCTGGCAAACCCCTCCGCGGACGCGAGACACCATGGCAGCGGCAGCTCCAGCACCAGATCGGCGCCGGACGCGACGGCGGCGCGCGCC
>CAMHPQ010000053.1 GCA_946187035.1 uncultured Clostridia bacterium
GTAGCGATCCTGATCCCAGGCGGCGAAGCTGACCCAGGGAACGAAATCGTTGGGGTTCATGATGTTGTGGATGTTGCCGAACAGCTGGCTGCGGCAGTAGCCGTCGGTGTCATAGACGCCTTTGGGGGTCTCGAAGGTGTAGGCGTAGATGTCGTGGGGGCTCAGGGTCACGTTGCCCAGGTTATAGCCCTTATCCAGCGCACCGGCAAACATGTTCGCGGTAGCGGCAGCGCGGCTGAAACCGGTGGTCCAGACCTTGATGCGGCCGGAGATGTTCTGCTTGGCGATGTAATGCTTCAGGAAGTCCAGACCGGCATTGGCGCACTTGGCAAAGCCGGGGTGGTCGCCGGAGGTGCCCACGTCAAAGTTACCGTACCACTCGCCGCCGTAGTTGTGGCCGCGGAAGGACAGCACGATCAGGGTGTAGGCGCCGCCGTTGTCCATGATCTGCTTGGAAGCGCTGTAAATGCCGATGGTCTCAAGACCGGGATGGGTGACGGCGTCCTCGTTGCAGTCCATGTTGCTGAAGCCGCACTGCTCCATCAGGGCATTGAAGTTCTCGTTTCCGTCAGACCAGTCGGCGTTGTGGCTGGCGCTGGCGAAGGAGGCCTGGGTCAGCACCATGGAAACTTTGGCCAGGTTGTGGTCGTACTCATAGCCGGTGTGGCAGAAGTACGCATCGCTGTACTCAAAGTCATACATCTGGTTGCCTGCAATGTCAAGGAAACCGAGGGAGGGGCAGTAGGAATACTGGCCTTTGATCTCCTTGTAGTTGACGTCCGCAGCGAAGGCCGCAATGCTCAGGCTGAAGAGCATGACGACGCAAAGCACTACGCTGATGATTCTCTTGCTCATGGGTGTCCTCCTCTTTTTTTCTGCGTTTGTGTAGGCTTCGTCTCCACACCGGACGCGCAAAAACCGGCAGAATAGACTTTTCCTATATTTGACTAAACCTGATTATATACAATATTCTTCTAAATTACAAGTGTTAAATGAAAAATTAATACAAAAAGTTCCCTCTTTGTAACAGTTGAGAGGGAACTTTCTTTTTTTTACAAATCTTGTGCAGTTTTTAGTTCTTCGCCGGAATATCCGCCACCAGACGACCCATGACCAGGAACCGCTGCTGGTTGTTGGGACGGTAGCAGGTGGAGAGGGTCAGCACCCGATCCTTGTCGAAGACCGGGAACAGCGTGGTGCGGAAATTGGCGCCCATGTTCTTCGTGGCGGCCAGGTCGGAATAGAAGGTCTCGAAGTCCTCCCGGTCCGTGAAGTCGTGGTTTGCCAGCAGATGCTCGTTGGAGTGGGGCGCGGCGGAGAAGATGTCATAGACCAGGGCCCGGTCCGGCAGGTAGACATAGATTCTCGGATGGGCCGCAAACACGGTCACGTCCGCGAAGTCGTTGAGCTGGGCGAACATGGTACCGTTTCTCAGGTTGTGGCCGTAGAGGACGGTCATGGGATCGGTGAAGTCCTCGGAGTTGTAGTCCTCGCTGTAGACGCTGCCGCCGGAGTAGTAGGCCCCGTCGGAGCTGTGGTTGGTGTAGAAGCCGTCGTCCCCCTCCCGGTGCACCACCGGGTAGCTGATGGCCGTGCCGGGCACCTGAACCCAGGCGTAGATGTCGGGGTTGACCTCCCACAGGGCGTCGAAGTCAATGGGGATCTCCACAAACTCCTGGGCCTCCGGGGCATCCTCGTCGATGACGTCCTCGGCGATGACGCCGATGGTCTGCAGATCCGTGCCCAGCTGCGCGCCCTTCTGATATTGGATCAGGTACCAGACGCAGTAGGCAATGGCCAGCAGCGCCAGAATCAAAACGATGACCAGGATCGTGCGGATCACGGTCTGCCGTCTGCGGTTGATGTTTTCTTCCATAGTGCTCTCCTTCCAGGGATACGATTCGATGACAACAAGATTTTTGCTGCAGTTTGTTGATCGTTGACCAAGCAAAAAGCCCCACGCCGTAGCATGGGGCTTTGACTGTTCAGATATTATTTTACCTTGACCAGCTTGGCGCCGCAGAACACGGCAACGGCCAGCAGCAGGATGCCGGCGAGCAGGACCCACAGGGCGGAGAAGCTCTCACCGGTCTGGGGAGAGGTCTTGCCGGGAGCGGGGGTCACGTTGGGGTTGGTGTTGTCCTTCTGCGGGCTGATCACGTTATCAGTCGCGAAGGCCACAGAGGCCATGGCGAAAACGAGAACCACGATCAGCGCGATTGCAACGATCTTTTTCATATCATCTTGCCTCCTGAGCAAATAGCATTCTAAAATACGTACATTATTATAAAACACGTTGGAAAAGAATGCAAGTGTTTTTTTCACTTTTTACGTCTGGTCCAAAAGCCAGCAGCTTCTGTAAAGAATCTCCGTCGTTTTGAGACTGTTTTCGATCTCCACGAAGCCCAGGTCGTCTCCTTCCCTGCGCAGATTCCGCAGCTCCAGCTGCCGTCGGGTCTGTCTGGCCGTGCCCGCGCCGCCGTCATAGAGTACCGCTTCCGGCTTCAGAGCTTTGCGGATCGCTTCCCGCAGGAACGGAAAATGGGTGCAGCCCAGCACCGCCGCGTCCGCCTTTTCCCGCCAGGGGCCCAGTTTTTCAGACAGGTAGGCCTCTACGTTTGGGCCTTCCAGCTCGCCCCGCTCCACAAACTCCACCAGCTCCGGACAGGGCAGAGAGATTACCTCCGCCCGGTCGTCGTAGCGCTCCATCAGGTGGGAAAATTTCTCCTCCCGGAGGGTCAGGGCCGTGGCCAGCACCAGCACGCATTCGTGGGGGTGCTCCAGCACTGCGGGCTTCAGGGCGGGCTCCATGCCGATCACCGGAATGTCGGAAAATCGCTCCCGCAGCGGGATGATGGCGGCGCTGGTGGCAGTGTTGCAGGCGATGACCGCCGCCTTGATGCCCCGATCATAGAGCTCGGAGATGGCCTTCATCGTGAGATTTCGCACGTCCTCCAGACTCCGCACCCCGTAGGGGGCGTTGGCGCTGTCGCCGAAATAGAGGTAGTTCTCCTCCGGCATCAGGGCGCGCAGCTCCTTCAGGACGCTGATGCCGCCGAGGCCGGAGTCAAACACTGCAATGGGTAGATCTTTTTTCATGTCAGCCTTCAATGGGATCATAGAAAATGGAGAGGATCAGCTCATAGAGGGCGGTCTCGTCCACGTTGAACTCCGCGTGGTTGCCCTCGCCCAGCACCGATTCGCCCTGGACCTTGCGCACTTCGCCGTTGAGCTCCATGCCCGCCGCCGTTCTGGCCAGATAGACCATGGAGGCGGTGTTGATATCCGTGGTCACGTTGCGCTGCACGGCACTGTAGACGTCCAGAATGCTGGCCGGGGACTGCCGCACCTTGGAGAGCATCGCTCTGGCCATGCCCATGAGCACCTGCTTTTGCCGCTCCATGCGCTGGTTGTTGCCCTCGGTGTCGTGGTTGCGATACCGGATGTAATCCTCCGTGTTGTCCCGGTTCAGCGTCACGGACTGCCCCTTGGTAAACTGGCCGAAGGTCTCCAGCGCCGTCACAGTGACGCCGCCCACCTGATCCACCAGATCCGTGATGCCATTCATATAAATAGAAGCGTAAGCAGAGATCGGAAGCCCGTAGAACACCCGGGAGACCGCGTCCCGCGTCAGTCTGCAGCTGAGATCGGCGCCGTCGCCGTAAGCATAGGCAAGCGCAAGCTGCGCGCGGGCATATCCGTTGACATTTCCCGTCTCATCCACGATGTCGATCTGGCACATGGCGTCACGACTGAGAGAGATCATCGTCATGTCCTTGGTCGTGGGATCCAGCACCAGCAGCACATTCACATCCGACTGGTTGGACTGGGTGAAATCACCTTCCTCACGCTTCTCCCTGCCGTCCACGCCCATGAGCAGGATGGTAGTGATGTCTTTTTTGTATTGGTAGAGCTGTCCCTTGTAGCGCACGCGGCCCTCATCCAGGAGCTCGGCGTCCTCGATGGCGGTCATGTCGTGGCCGTCGGCGGTGAGCTGCTTTTTGCCCATGGCGTTGAGAATCAGCACCGTGGCCCCCAGCAGCAGCGCGATGCCCACGATCACACAGACGATGATCAGCAGCACCCGGGTGCCCTTGCTCATCTGGGATTTTTTCTTTTCCGTTTCGGTCATATTCCTTCCTTTTCTCAGACCGTGACGGCCTGAACCATGGCGGCCTCTTTGGCGTTGGCCGCCTCCTTGGCGGTGATGTCCTCCTGAGGCTCGTGGTAAGTGGGCACGATCTCCCGCACGATTTTGCGGAGGATGTCGTTGGTGCCGTCGGGCTCGCTGAGCCGGTGGAGCTGCTCCAGCTGCTCCAGGAAGATTGCATGGTCAAAGGGCATCTCGTGGCCGATGAAGATCAGATCGTTCTTCGTCTTTTGCATGCCCTCGCCGGAGAGCAGCAACTCCTCGTAGAGCTTCTCGCCAGGACGCAGGCCGGTATAGACGATGGGGATGTCCACGTCCGGCTCCAGACCGGAGAGGCGGATCATATTCCGCGCCAGATCGTCGATCCGCACCGGGTCGCCCATGTCCAGGACGAAGATCTCTCCCCCGTGGGCGTAGGCCCCGGCCTGGAAGATCAGCTGCACGGCCTCGGGGATGGTCATGAAATATCTTATGATGCGCTTATCCGTCACCGTGACAGGGCCGCCCTCGCGGATCTGCTTGCGGAACAGCGGGATGACGCTGCCGGCGCTGCCCAGCACGTTGCCGAAGCGCACCGCCACATACTCGGTCCTGGACCGCTCGTTCATCATCTGCACGATCATCTCGCACATGCGCTTGGAGGCGCCCATGACGTTGGTGGGGTTCACGGCCTTGTCCGTGGAGATCAGGATGAACCGCTGCACGCCGTACTTGTCCGCCGCTCTGGCAGTGTTGTAGGTGCCGAAGACGTTGTTTTTGATGGCCTCGAAGGGCGAGACCTCCATCAGCGGCACGTGCTTATGGGCAGCGGCGTGGAACACCAGATCCGGACGGTACTGGTCAAAGATGGAGTCCATGCGCTCATAGTCCCGCACGGAGCCGATGAGCACCAGCAGATCCAGATCCGGATGGCTGCGGCGCAGCTCCATCTGCAGGTCGTAGGCGTTGTTTTCGTAGATATCAAAGACGATGAGCTTCGCGGGGTTCTGCTTTGCGGCCATGCGGCAGAGCTCGCTGCCGATGCTTCCGCCGCCGCCCGTCACCAGAACGGTCTTGCCCTCGATGTACTTGGCCACCTCGTCCAGATCGATCTTCACCGTGTCGCGGCCCAGCAGGTCTTCGATGTCCACTTCACGGATGGACTGGATGCTGACGTCGCCGTTGGCGATCTGGAAGATGCCGGGCAGGGTGCGCAGACGGCAGCCCGTGGCGCGGCAGGTCTCCAGGATCCGCGCCCGCTCCTTCCTGGTGGCGGAGGGGATGGCCAGGACGATGTCCTCCACGTCATACTGTTTGGCGAGCTCGACAATCTGATCGGTGGTGCCGGCGATGCGGACGCCGCGGACATACTGCCCCAGCTTCGCGGGATCGTCGTCCGCGATGCAGACGACGCGGTTTTCCGACTGCTCGCTCATGATGAACTCCCGGATCACCATGGCGCCGGCAGCGCCGCCGCCGATGATCATGGTGCGCTTCTTCCCGGCGTTCTCCCGCTGGTGCAGGAACGTGCGGAAGGCGCGATAGCTCATGCGGAGCCCCGCGATCATCGTTCCCAAAAACAGCAGATACAATAGCGGGAAGCTTCTGGGCACGCGCATGCCCAGAAGGCTGCTCCCGGCCCAGTACAGCGCAGCGGACAGCCCCGACGCCAGGGCAATCCGCACCAGCTCCGAGGAACTGGCGAATTCCCAGACGCTGTGGTACAGACGCAGACCGTAGAAGATGATCAGCGTCACGATGGTGTTGATGATGGCATAGTGCCAGACCTGCGTCATGTAGCCGGCTTCCTTCGCCAGGGCATAAGAGAAGTCAAAGCGCGTGATCAGCGCCAGCATGGCGGCCAGGTTGATGATGATGATGTCCAGCAGAATCAGGCACAGGATGCGCACGACTCGCTGCCGGTTAAATTCCGCTTTCAAAGGATCGCTCCCCTTTAAGTTGCTCCGTCGGCTTTCTCACGATCCCCGTCGGTTTTCTCGTTTGTGCTCTTCCGTTTGCTCTTGTTCAGACCGTAGCTGCCGTAGCTGCCGTACTTGCCGTAGCTGCCGTAGCCGTAGCCGTAACCATATCCGTAGCCGTAGCCATAGCCGTAACCGGAGCTGCCGCCCAGGCCCAGAACGCCGGCGAAGGCGTTGATCACATAGCCTGCCACGGGAATGTCATATTCGCTGAGGGTGGTGAGGCTGCCCAGCACGCTGGAACGGCTGGCGAAGTTCTGCCGCACCACCAGCATGGCGCAGTCCACCTGACCGGCCAGCTCGCTGACGTCGGCCAGCATGGAGCAGGGCGGCGTATCGACGATGATCACATCGTAGCGCTCCCGCAGCATGCCCATGAAGTTTTTGAACCGCTCGCTGCCCAGCAGCTCCGGAGAGGTGTGGCCCGCCTTGCCGGCGTAGATCACGTCGGGCATGTTCTTCCCTTCCGGCGTATACAGGATCTTCTTGAACACATCCTTGGTGTGGATCTTGCCGCGCAGATAGTCGCCCACGCCGGGGCAGACCTCCTGCCCGGTCATGCCGTAGACCGAGGGGTTGCGCAGGTCGCAGTCCAGCACCAGAACCTTTTTTCCCTGGCGCACCAGTCCGATGGCCAGATTGAAGGCCACGGTGGTCTTGCCCTCGCCGGGGATGGCGCTTGTGACCAGAAGCACCTTGCGTCTGTGGGTGCGCAGATGCTTCTCCACACGGAGGATGATCAGACGGAAGGCCTCCCGGTAGGTGTGGCTCTCCTCCTGGCCCAGCAGGATCGGAGAGTTGTCTTCCTCCGTGCGCCGCTTGCGCACGACCTTCGGCAGGCTGCCGAGATACTTGGCGTTGGAGCCGGCCTCCATATCCTCGCGGCCCATGATGGTGGCCTTCACATAGCCGTAGGCCAGCATGGCGGCCAGACTGATGACCAGTCCCATCATGACGCCCCGCTCGGTCTGGTGGAGCCAGTGGCGGGCGTTGGTGGGCTCTGTGGGAACGCCGCTCTCGTCCACCATCTCCATCACCGTGGGGCCGACCACCAGCTCCGCCACCTTGGGATAGTTCTTGATGATGGATTGAATCACATCGTAGCACACCTGGGGATCCCGGCCCGTGACCGTCAGATCCAGGAAGTTCGTCTCGTCCACGGCGGACGCGCGGATGGCGGGAAGATAGGTGATACCCAGATCCTCCCGGATGATGTCGCTCAACGCGCCGCTGGTGAGAATATAGGGAAAGGTCTTTGCCATCTGCTCCGCAGTGGCGGTGTTGAAGGCCTGGCTGGCAGACTGCAGGGTGCCGGTGGTGTAAACCGTGAAGGTCACGGATGCGGTATAGCTCGGAACATAGCTTCTCCAGGCGGCAAAGCCCATGACTGCGCCCAGGCCGATGGTGAGGATCAGCGCATACAGCCACAGCCGCTTAAAGCCGCGGATCAGCATCTGGAGGATTTTATAGCCGTTGAGGCCGGTTGCAATGGTTTCCTGATTCAAGCTTCTTCATCCTCCTCTCTCAAATTTCCGTCGCCGGCGCCGTAGCCCAGCTTTGCGCCGTAACCCAGCTTCGCACCGTAGCCCAGCTTCGTGCCGTAGCCCAGTTTGGCGCCGTAGCCAACCTTGGAGCCGTAACCCACTTTGGAGCCGTAGCCGACCTTGGAGCCATAGCCGGTCTTGGAACCATAGCGGCCATAGCCGTAGCGAAGGCCGTAGCCGTAAACGCCGCCGAAGCCATAGCTGACGCGGTCAGAGAACTCGGTGATGCGGTAGTTGTTGAGCACAACGCCCATGAGCTCGGAGTGGGAGTTGTTGATGACGTCGATGATGTCGTTGATCATGCGCGTCGGAGCGCAGTCCTGCCGCACCACCAGGATCGTGGCGTCGGCCACCTCGGCGATGCCCTCGGAGTCAGGGCTCAGGGCCATGGGCGGCGTGTCGATGATGACCACATCCATCTGCGCTCTCGCGGCGTCGATGAGCTGTGTCATGCGCTCGCTCTTCAGCAGATCCAGAGAGTCCTCCTCCCGGTGCCAGCTGAGCAGCATGTTCAGGTGCCGCTTGGGGTCCACCATCAGGGTCTTGCCCAGGGTAGCCTCTCCCCGCAGCAGATCGCCGAAGGTGGCGGTATCCTCTTCCTCCTGATAGCCCAGGAGCTTGTGCAGGGCGGGCTTTTTCAGGTCGCCGTCGATCAACAGGACGTTTTCGTATTTTTTGCTCATGGCCAGGGCCAGGTTCGTGGCGATGGTGCTCTTGCCCTCGTTCTCGGTGACGGACGTCACCATGATGACCTTGGCGCCGGTGCGGTTCATCTGATATTCCACCCGGGCGCGGAGCTTTTTGACCGTCTCCACATAGAGGAAGCCCGTGGTGGGGTTCGTGATCAGCAGACCGCGCTTTTTCGGCTTGAAGATCTCCTTATAGGTCTTGGCCTTGTTCTCGTGATGGACCACCGTCAGCAGACGGGCGTCCAGCTTCTCCTCCACCTCGCGCTCAGATTTGACCGTGTCGCGAAGATAGGCCATGACCGCCAGCGCCGCCGCCATCAGAATGGCGCCAACCAGGGCCGCGCGCTTGGCGAAGGTTCTGCTGCCGGAGGAGTTGATGGGCTGGGTGGGCACCGTGGCCTGGCGCAGGACACTGATGGAGATGTTACCCAGAGAACGGCTGCCCAGATCGTTATAGTGATCCATGGCGGACTGCAGAATGCTGATGGCCATGCGGGGGGTATCGGACTGGGCCGTGACCACCACCAGATTGGTCTCTTCGATGGTCATGGCGGAGAGCGATCCGTTCATGGTCTCCGTACCCAGATCCTGGCACACAGCGCGGCGGATCACGTCGCCGCTCAAAAGCTTGGAGAGATTGCTGGCCAGGGTGTTGGCCGCGCTCCGGTTGCTGTAGACAGAGCTCGCGCCGCTCTGCATGACCACCAGGGTGGTGTTGGTCTGATAGATGGGGTCGAAGGTCATCTCCTTAAAGGTATAGCCGCAGGCGGCAAAGATGACCGCCGCCAGCAGCACTGCCCAGAAGTTCCGGATGACCTCGCGGATCAGCAGAAGGGGGTGGGTTTCGCCTTTCTCTTTCTTGCCGACGGTGACGGCCTGTTTTTCATCCATATGGCTTCGCCTCCCTCATTCCACCACGACGATCAGCCGGCTCATGGCCACAAACTGCTCGTCGCGCATATTCGTATAGTCCACCACATAGACGCCGGACTTGAGCGTATCCACATTGGAATCAATATTCATGATCAGGCGATTCTTATCCTCGCGCTGAGCCGCTTCCTTCAGCTCGTCCGACAGATAGTCCAGGGGATCAAACTTGCTGTTCTTCTCCAGATAAACAAGGTAATTCTTCAGGGGGATCTGGTCACTGCGGGGCGACTCGGACAGCACGCGCACCGGGATCTTCAGATGGGACACGTCGCCCACGGAGTTGGTCACGGTGAGCTCCACCTCATGGGTGCCCGTAGAGGTCAGCGGCACCTTCGGATCCGCGTAGGATGCGCGCACATAGGCGGTGACGTCCCCGTCGATGCAGTCCACAGCACCGATGTTTTCCATCATCTCGTTCACAGTCGCCACAGAGAAGACCATGGGTCTGCTCATGGTGAAGTGCGGGCTGGTGTAGTCCGTGTAATAGACCTTCCGGGAGGCTCTGGACACATGGTTCTGGGAGTCGAAGGCCACATAGGTCACGGTGACAGCGCCGTCAGACAGGTTGGAGACCCGCTCCACCATCAGAGAGTCCGTCACATCGCCGTCCTCCGCGTCCGTGGCGGTGACGCCCTCCTTCAGCTCCGTGTCCGTAGCGTCGGTAGACACCTTGATCTCCTCCGCGTCGAAGGAGATCACCGGCGCTTCGCCGCGGGTGGCCAGCGTCTGATGGATCGAATACGCCACCGCGCCGGTCAGCGACAGCAGCGTAAGGACAATCATAATCACAGGAAATAATCGTTTCACAACAGCACCTCAAAAGATTCTAACATCGGCCTCAGCGGCCGGAAAAAGCAGTGGGATCGCACAAAAGCAGCGGCTTGTCCGTCAGGACTCTGGCCGGATTCTCCATAAACAGACGCTCCGCGCGGCTGTCGGAAAACTGCTCCCGCACCCAGTCGTAAGCGCCGGTCAGCACCGTGGTGCGCCGCTCGGTTCCGTGGGCGTCGCTGGCGATAAAGGAGGCCAGATCGTGCCGCAGAATCCGCATGGCCAGCTGGAAGGCGCTCCGCCCGAAAAAGCCGGAGAGACTGCCCTTGTTCAGCTGCAGGTGGACGCCGTTGAGCACCCATTCATAGAGGATGTTCGGGTCGGACTGCAGCGCACGGTACCGCTCCGGGTGGGCCACGATGGGCGTGACCCCCTCGGCAAACACGGAGCGCAGCACCCGGTCCATGAACCGCCGCTCCTCCGTGAAGTCGAATTCGATGAGCAGATACCGGCTGCCGCAGAGGGTGGTGAGCTTTCCGCTGTGCAGAAGCGCGGCGGTGTCCGTGGTCCCGTAGACCTCCATCCCCCGGTGCAGCTTCAGCGGGATTTCCGCCTCCTGCACCGCCTGCTCCAACGCCTCAAACCGCTCAGTCAGGGCCCGGCAGGCGTAATTTTCATATCGGTACATCTGGTTGCAGTGGGGCGTTGCGATCAAATCGGTCACGCCCGAATCCGCCGCCATCCGCGCCATCCGCAGAGCGGTTCTCGTGCTTGAAGCTCCGTCGTCCACCCCCGGCAGAATGTGCGCATGGATATCGGTCATGGGATTCAGTCCTCCAGCGCGCCGATCTGACGCAGCTCAGAGAGAAACTCCTCCGCGTCGCTGCGGGCGGTGGCCTCGTCCACCTCGTATTCGTCCGTGATGCGGCCAACCAGCGCGTCCAGCGTGATCGGCTCCTGAAGCTGGTCCCAGATGAAGGCGCCCAGGGCGTTCACCGTCACCAGTCCGTTGAATTTCTGCGCCGCCGCGCCGGAGGGGATCAGGATCGTCTCCCCGGCGATGGAACGCATCAGATAGTCCTTGGTTGCATGCATTCTTATCTCTCCTTTTTCAGACTGCGCAGCTTCCTGGGAAGTCTCCAGAGCCGCAGCCAAAACATTCTCCGGGCGCCGCGGGTATAGCGCCAGGGCCCGGCGAATAGTTTCCAAAGTCGGTCATCGGGGCCGATTTTCTTTCCGCCCCGGTCAATCTGCGTGACATAGGCGAACACGCACGCCTCCGGCAGCGGCCCCTCCACCACGTCCTGAGCGTCGCCGAGGAACCAGTATTTTCCCGGCTCGATCTTCCAGACCCGGTGCAGCACGTGGGACCCGTCCCACCGGTGGAAAAACGCGATCTCCCCCGGCTGCAGCTTCCGGTCCGGCTTCTTTAAATATACGGTGTCAATCCCCGGACGCAGAAAGGGCGTCATGCTGGTGCCGGAGACCACCAGAGGCAGCTCCGCCCCGGCCAGCAGCAGTTCTTCGTAGTGCGGCATCAGCTCCGCCGCACGGAGCTTTTTGGCGCTCATGAGCGCACCTCTTTCAGTTCCGTTCCGGACAGAGCGTAGCGTCTGGTGCAGATCTCTGCCGTGGCAGAGCGGTGGGTGATCACCACGCAGGTGCGCACCCAGGGGCAGCGCTCCAGATTGTCCAGCATTTTGCGCTCGGTGGCCTCGTCCAGAGCGCTGGTGGCCTCGTCCAGCAGCAGGATCGGGGCCTTTCGCAGCAGGGCGCGGGCCACGCTCAGACGCTGGGCCTGTCCCTCGGAGAAGCCGCGGCCCAGCTCGCCGGTCTCGCTGTGGATGCCGTTGGGCAGGCGCTCAACGAAATCCCAGGCGCAGGCGATTTTCAGCGCCTCGACGATCTCCTCGTCGGTGGCGTCTCTGGACACCATGCGCATGTTGTCCGCGATGGTGCCGGCCAGGATCGTGTTCCCCTGGGGCACATAGCTGAAGGCGCTTCGGGTGGCGGCGGAGATGGGCGTCACCGTGCCGTCGAAATCCGTCAGCGTCGCCTCCCCCTCCACCGGGTAAATCAGCCCCAGCAGCAGGCGGATCAGCGTGGTCTTTCCCTCGCCCGAGGCGCCGGTCAGGGCCACGGTCTCCCCGGGCTCGGCCCGGAAGTTCACATGCTCCAGCACATTTCCCCCGCCCTGATAGGCGAAGGTCACGTCCCGCAGCTCGGCGGTGACGGAATCGGTAAAGGGCATCGACTCTCTGGCGCCGGGCTCCTCCGGGAGCTCCGTGACCGCCATGATGCGTCCCGCGG
>CAMHPQ010000054.1 GCA_946187035.1 uncultured Clostridia bacterium
GCAGACCGGAGGCGGAGAAGATCGGCAGCTTCTGGCCGCGGACCAGGGTGTTCAGGCCGTCGATGGTGCTGACGCCGGTCTGGATGAACTCTGCGGGGTAGGCGCGGGCTGCCGGGTTCATGGGCAGACCGTTGATGTCGCGGTGCTCCTCGGCCAGAATGGCGGGGCCGCCGTCGATGGGCTCGCCCATGCCGTTGAAGACACGGCCCAGCATATCCTCGCTGACGCCCAGCTCCAGCGGGTGGCCCAGGAAGCGGACCTTGGACTCCGCCAGGTTGATGCCCTGGGCGCTCTCGAACAGCTGCACGACCGCCTTGTCGCCCTCGACCTCGAGCACCTTGCAGCGGCGCTTCTCACCGTTGGGGAGCTCGATCTCGGCAAGCTCGTCGTAGGTGACGCCTTCGACGTTGCTGACGATCATCAGAGGGCTCGCGATCTCGCGGATGGTCTTATATTCCTTAATCACTGCTCCTCACCTCCGGCGATGATTTCTTTGATCTGGGCCGCCATATCCTCGCGGATCCTGGCATAGACGGCTTCATACTCGTCGTTGGGCACGCTCTTGGCGCGGCCGATCTCCACGCGGGCGGGGATCTGGAAGAGCTTATTCATGTTGACGTTCTTGTCCAGGGCCTCGCGGCAGAGCTTGTCATAGTCCAGAACCATCTGCAGCAGCAGGAACTGGCGCCGATACTCGGAGTAGCTGTCGATGTCCACGAAGGCGTTCTGCTGGAGGAAATCCTCGCGGATCATCTTCGCGGTCTCCATGGTGAGACGGTCGGCGGGGCTCAGGGCGTCCTGACCCACCAGACGGACGATCTCCTGCAGCTCGCTCTCCTGCTGGAGGATGCTCATGGCCTTGCTGCGGTTGGCCATGTACTCGGGGCCGAAAGTGGCCTCGTACCAGGGGCTCAGGGAGTCCACATACAGAGAATACGAGGTCAGCCAGTTGATGGCCGGGAAGTGACGGGCATAGGCCAGGCTGGAGTCCAGGGCCCAGAAGACCTTGACGATACGCATGGTGGCCTGGGAGACGGGCTCGGAAATATCGCCGCCGGGAGGCGAGACAGCGCCGATGGCCGTGACGGAGCCGCGGCGGCTCTCATCGGAGCCCACGCAGCGGACGCAGCCGGCTCTCTCATAGAACTGGGCGATTCGGGAAGCCAGGTAGGCGGGGTAGCCTTCCTCGCCGGGCATCTCTTCCAGACGTCCGGACATCTCACGCAGAGCCTCGGCCCAGCGGGAGGTGGAGTCAGCCAGAACGGCCACGTCGTAGCCCATGTCGCGGAAGTACTCGGCGATGGTGATGCCGGTGTAGATGGAGGCCTCGCGGGCCGCCACCGGCATATCGGAGGTGTTGGCGATCAGCACGGTGCGCTTCATCAGAGGCTCGCCGTTGCGGGGGTCCTTCAGCTCGGGGAACTCCATCAGAACGTCGGTCATCTCGTTGCCGCGCTCGCCGCAGCCGATGTAGACCACGATGTCCACGTCGGACCACTTGGCCAGCTGGTGCTGAACGACGGTCTTGCCGCTGCCGAAGGGGCCGGGGATGGCCGCCGTGCCGCCCTTGGCGATGGGGAACAGCGTGTCGATGATACGCTGACCGGAGTTCATGGGTTTGTTGGGTGCAAACTTCTGGGCATAGGGACGGGCCACACGGACGGGCCAGCGCTGGATCATGGTCAGCTCGTGGTCCTCCCCCGCCTCGTCGGTGAGGACGGCGACGGTGTCCGCGACCTTGAACTCGCCGGACTGGACGCTCTTGATGGTGCCCTTCATGGTGGGCGGCACCATGATCTTATGCAGAATGGCGGTGGTCTCCTGAACGGTGCCGATGACGTCGCCGCCCACCACCTTGTCGCCGGCCTTGACGACCGCGTCAAAGTGCCAGACGCGCTCACGGTTCAGGGCGGGCACCTCGATGCCTCTGGTGATGGTAGAGCCCGCGATGTCGCGGATCTCCGGCAGAGGACGCTGGATGCCGTCATAGATGTTCTCCAGCATGCCGGGGCCCAGCTCCACGCTCAGGGGCATTCCGGTGGTCTCCACGTCGGCGCCGGGGCCCAGACCGGAGGTCTCCTCATAGACCTGGATCGAGGCGCTGTCGCCGGACATGTTCAGGATCTCGCCGATCAGACGCTGAGAGCCCACGCGCACCACGTCGGAGACGTTGGCGTCCGCGAGCCCGTTCGCTACGACCAGCGGGCCGGAAACTTTGGTAATCGTTCCACTCAAATTACATACTTCCTTTCATACTCAAATTCGATCAGGATCGAATTTGAAGAGGATGCGCTACGCACCATGCCTCCGGCCGCAAATGCGATTTGCGAACTGGAGTCATTATGCTTCGCGATAGGAATTTTTTCCGCCGCGCATGTCGCCGGAAAAAATGATTTGATTCTTTTGCGCCTGCAGGCGCAGATGCGAGGCATTTTAAAGAATATCGGTGCCGACGGCGCGCTCCACGGCGTCCTTGAGGGCCTTCTGGCCGAGACCCAGGGGGCCTTCTCTGCCGGGGATCAGGATGATGGCCGGGGTGGGCGAATCCTTGTACCGGTCAATCTCCGGCTGGATCTGCGCTGCCAGCTGCTCCTCCACATAGATGATGGCGTAGTCCTCGCTGTCGCGGGTCAGATGCCGCAGGGTCTTGCGGGCCTCCTCGGCGTCTGCCACAGGGCAGGCCTCCAGACCGAGCGCTTTAAAACCCATGACGGTCTCCGGGGAGCCGATGACTGCAATTTTAAGCATAAGCCTCACGCATCCTTTCCCGAATGGTGTCCGGCTTCAGGCCTGCCATCCGTCCCGAGAGGATCATCCGCGCCGCGGTGGCCTCGTTCTCCATGGCGGCCAGATAGGACACCACGTGGGCCGCGCCGAACCGCATCCGCTTTGCCTCCTTGACGTACTCCAGCAGCGCGTTGTCGCAGGTGCGCTCGAAGGCCGTCAGAGAGCCGCCGTTCATGGCAGCGGCGCCGGCCTCGGCGGCAGCGGAGAGTCTGGTGGGCTTATAGAGCTCCGCCAGAGCCTCGCCGGAGTCGGCGGTCAGAACGCTCTGGGCGTTGATCTCGCCGCCCTCCACCAAAGCAAGAGAAAGGAAATCGCTGTCCTTCCCCATGCGGCGGGTACGCACGGTGCTGCGGAGGTTCGCGCTGTCGATCATGAGCTTCACATAGGACTTGGCAAAGCCCTCGTCGCTGAGGTCCTTCACCAGCTTGGTCAGCTCGGCAAAGTAGGCCTTATCCAGAGCGAAGTCCGCCAGCTGCGGGTTGGAGGTCCTCGCCAGGATGCTGGCAGCCTCCTGCATGGGCTCGGCCAGATCGGAGGGAATCTCGGTGTAGTCGTCGGAGACGAAGGCCTCCTCCACCACCTCGGCGGGGATGCTGCCGCGCTTGGAGAGGATCTCGCCGCCGGAGACGCCCGCACCGTGGGACTTGATGACCGTCTTGATGTTGTGGAAGTCGTACTTCAGACGGAACATCTGCACCAGCTCCGGTTCCGGAACCATGTGCTCCAGCTCGTCGAAGACCTCCGCCAGGCGCTTTTCCAGTGCGTCGCTGCGCTCCGACATGGTCATGCCGGTGAGATCGCCGTAGCCGCACTCCTCCAGCACCTTGACAGCCTCATCATCCGAGGACGCCGCGATCATGCGCTCCAGCCGCTCGGCGCTCAGCATGCCCGAGGTGCGGGCGGCCAGCATGGCGGTGATCGCCAGATAGTTGGTTTCATTGATATTAGCCAAATTCATTCCTCCTTATGAGACGGTGTTCCCGTCACAACAGGATCAGTCGAACAGAACGGCAGCGACCTGAGATGCCAGTTCGCCCCGGCTGAGTTCGGCGAGGGTCTCCACCGAGCAGTTGATCTCCACATCGCCCTGCTGCAGCACGAAGCCGCCCTTCAGGTCGCGGGTGTCATCGCTCAGCTTCAGCTCCGCGGGCTTGCCCTGCTCGGCGCAGAGGGCGTTGGCGGCGGCCACCACGGCCTCGCCGCAGCGGGCCCTGTCGGCGGCGTTCATCACCACGGTCTCCTTGCCGGAGGCAGCCTTGGCGCAGAGCTTCGCCATGGCGGAGATGTACTCCTCCACGGGCAGGCTGCAGAGCTTCTCCACGGCCCGGTCGAAGGCGGCGCTCACCATGGACTGTTTCAGCCCCAGGGTGCTCTTCTTCGCCTCCATGCCGGCCAGACGGCCCAGCCGCTCCACCCGGTCTTCGCAGTCCTTCACGCCGGCCTGGAGCTTCTCCCAGTAGGCGTCCTGCGCTTTCTTTTCATAGTCGGCTTTGATCGCGTCGCACCGGGCCTTGGCTTCGGCAGTGATCTGCGCGGCCTCGGCTCTGGCGTCGGCCTCGATCCGGCCGGTGATTTTTTCAATTCCTGTCATAGATTTTCCACCTTTCCGAAGCGGCGGAAGCGCATCAAGCAATCGCGTTCAGCATCATGATGGAAGCCAGCAGGCAGAGGATGGCGTAGAACTCCACGGTGATGCAGAAGACCATGCCCTTGGACCAGTGATCCGGCTTCTTGGCGAGAATGTTGATGGAGGCGGCTGCCACACGGCCCTGGGCCGCAGCAGAGATCAGACCGCCGATGGCGATGGGCATGCAGGCCGCGAGGATCTGCATTCCGGTGGCGATGTCAATGGCGCCGCCGTAGCCGGTGATCTTGTTGAAAGCCAGGAACCAGATGACGAAGCCGTACAGACCCTGGGTACCGGGAATGACCTGCAGAATCATGGCCTTACCGAATTTGCTGGGATCCTCAGAAATCAGGCCCGCACAGGCCTCGCCGGCGATGCCGGTACCTTTTGCAGAGCCGGAGCAGGCCAGAGCCGCAGCCATTGCGGCGCCCAGAAGCGCAATCGCGATGCCGCCGAAAGACTGGATGAAGTTTTCCATGGATGTTTCCTCCTTGATTTGGTTGATGAATTACGAGGGTCAGACGTGGTTTTCCACATCTACGTATTTTGTGTTGATCTCCAGGGGCTCAAAGGGCTTGCCGCCGTCCTGATAGAACTTGCCGAAGAACTCGAGGCACTGGAGTCTGAGGTCGTGCACGAAGCAGCCCAGCAGGTTCAGCGCGAAGTTCAGCGCGTGGCCCACCAGGAACACCAGCACGAAGATGAAGAAGGTGACAACGGTGGTGCCCTTCTCGGAGGGCATGGCACCCAGAGAGTTGAACACCTGGGCCACGACGCTGCCCGCCAGCATCAGAGCCATCAGACGGGAGTAGGACAGCACGTCGCCCAGCCAGCCGGTGGCGCCGTTGTAGATCGCGGCGAACACCGCCGTGACCTTGCCGAAGCCCTTGGCCGGACGCATGGCGCCCCAGATCAGCATGACGCAGCCGACGGCCAGAATGATCAGGCCCAGCTTGCCGCCGATCTTCAGAAGATACAGCGCCAGACCGCCGAAGATGACGAACCAGCAGCCCTCCTCCAGGATGGCGCCCATACCGTCGCCGTGCTTGAACTTCTGCACCATGTTCACGATCATGCCGGTGAACAGATGCACAACGCCCAGGGCCATGGCCCCGTAGAGGACGAAGTTCACGTCCGTCATGGGGTTCAGCGGCGGGTTGGTCAAGAGGTTGTCGCCCATCTCCTTGCCGAACATTCTCGACAGGGTCGGGATCAGGTCGCCGAAGAAGCCGCCTGTGACCACGCCCATGATGAAGGTGGCGATGCCGCCCTCCAAAAGCAGGTTCACGAAGATCTTCATGCCGCCTTTCGGCTTGACTGCAAACTTCACCACCAGGGCCGCGATGATCATCAGCAGGCCGTAGCCCATGTCCGCCATCATGATGCCGTAAAACAGGATGAAGAACGGCGCCATCAGCGGGTTCGGGTCCACGGTGCCGTAGGCCGGCAGGCTGTACATGTTTGTCACCATGTTCAGCGGCTCGGTGAAGGCGTTGTTCTTGAGCTTCACCGGAACGTCGGGGTACTCCTCCTCCGTGGGCTCTGCAAACTCCCAGGAGCAGTCGTATTTGGAGAGCACCTGGACGACCTTCTCCTCCTCGGGGGCTTCCATCCAGCCGTTGAGACAGACGACGCTGTTCGTGCCCACCATCCGCTCCGCCGCCTCGGCCTTGCCGATGTTGGCGGTCATCCGGTCGATGCTGAGCTTGAAGGCCTCACGATGGGGGGCGTAGCTGACGATCTTGGCCTCCAGATGGGTGCGCTCCTTGGACAGGGCATCGATCTGGGCGGTCTGGGCGGCGATGTTCTCCGCAGCCGTTCCCTTGGTGCCGGAGACCGACGCCACCGCGAAGCCGAAGTTTCGCAGGGCGGCAATTGCCTCCGCCTGTTGGGATTTGTGACATACCAGCACGGTGTAGTGCGCGTCCCCGTCCGTGCTCACGGGGAAGAGCTCCGCCTCGTCGGCGGCAGCTGCCAGGGCTTGGTTCACCTCAGAGAGATTCACCACAGCGGGGATCGTGCCGAAGGTGACGTCCGTGCTGCCGGTTCCGGAGGTATCCAGCGAAAGATCCAGCGCTTTCCAGGGTCCCAAAGACTCGATGGAGCTGCGCAGACGCGCCTCCTCCGAAGTCAGCCGCCGGATCTGCGCCTCCAGATCTTCCACCTCGGCCGCGGCCTTCAGCTCTGCCTGCAGAGCGGCCTCGTCCAGGAATTCCGCCTCCGTCACCTCCGGGCGTGGGGACAGGAACTTGGATTTGACCGGGGCGTACTTATCCAGAAGCTGGAGTGCGCCGGTCAATCTGGTCTGGTCGGCTCTCGCCTCAACCAGTCCGCCGGTCTCGCGCTGCAGGCCCGTGTCGTCCCCTTCCGCGGGGACGTCCGGCTCCGTGACCGACACGCAGCCGAGCAGCATCAGATCGCGGAGCAGCGCCTCCTTCTGGGAGCGCACGACCATGAGCTGCAGCTTTTTCATTTTTACAATGGCCATCAGCTATTCACGATCCTTTCCACGATGAGTGACGCCGCTTGGTCCAGTCGCGCCTCGGCTTTCGTGCGCATGGCCGCCTCCTGCTCACGGGTCTGAGCAGCCAGCGCCTCCGCATCCGTCGTGGCCTTCTCGTCCGATTTGCTCCGCAGTGCCTTCAGCTCATCCGCCGCCTTCTGCAGCGAAGCCTGCACCGCGGCCTCCCCGGCCGCCTCAGCCGCTTCGATCGCCTCGGCCGCGGACTGCGTCGCTTCCAGCTTGATCTGCTTTGCGCGCGCCTCCGCCTCCCGGACCGTTGTGATCGCTTCAAATGACATTCACACACCTCCCTACAATGAACTATAATCTTTCATGTTTCTGCACAAAATGTCGGTTACTCCAATTTCCCGACAGAATATGCACGACATTCAACCATATAATATACTATTTTTGACCGTTTCGCAAGCAGTCACGGGGTCATTTCTAGTCATTTTTACTAATTATTTTTCTGTCATGCCTGTCAAAAACGTGTTGATATTACAAGGTTTTTTTAACGCATTTGACATTGTTAACAAAATAACGCTTGAAAAACAAGGCATTTTCTCCGTTTTTACAAAACATAAGCCGGTTTTTTACTCGACACCGCGTCTTAAATTCCCATTTCTCCCCCGCCGCACTTGCGTTTCCGGACAGAATCGGCTATAATAGAAAAGCTTAAAATTTTAGAACAATTTCGGAGGTGGCAAACGTGGCAAGAAGAAGATTGGGCGACCGCAAAGAGGGACGGCTGATCCGCTCCCTGGACCCGTTTTACACGTTTATTCCCTACATCATGGTGCAGAAAAACGACGCCTGCAACCAGTTTTCCGACTCTGTAGAGGTGTCGGAAATTGACCGCTGGCTGCGGGAGAAGCGGAAAGAGGGCTACAAGGGCCTGGGCTATCTGCATCTGTTCATCGCGGCCTATGTCCGTCTGGTGTCTCAGCGCCCGGCGGTGAACCGCTTCATCGCGGGCCGCAGAATCTACGCCAGAAACAACATCGAGATCGTTTTGACCGTCCGCCGCGGCATGACCGCAGAGGCCGGCGAGACCACCATCAAGGTGGTGTTTGATCCCTATGACACGATCTACGACGTCTATCACAAGATGAATGAGAAGATCGACGAGATCAAATACGGCGAGGAGGACAACAACACCGAGCAGGTGGCCGCCGCCCTGGGCAAGCTGCCCCGGTTCCTGCTCCGGTTCGCCATCTGGATCCTGAAGGTCATGGACTACTTCGGCATCATCCCCCAGAGTCTGCTGGACGCCAGCCCCTTCCACGGCAGCATGATCATCACCGACCTGGGCTCCATCGGCATCGGCCCGGTGTATCACCACCTGTACAACTTCGGCACCCTGCCCGCCTTCATCGCCTTCGGCTCCAAACGCAAGGCCTATGAGGTGACGCGCGAGGGCACGGTGGAGCTGAGAAAGTACATCGACTTCAAGATCAACACCGACGAGCGCATCTGCGACGGTCTGGACTACGCCCAGGGCTTCAAGATGTTCAAGATGTTCCTCAGCCACCCCGACGAGCTGATCGTCCCGCCGGAGAAGGTCGTGGAGGATCTGTTCTGATCCACCAATCCTTAGAAAATCCCCGCCGCTTCCAACGAAGCAGCGGGGGTTCGTTTATTTCGAGAAGGTCAGCATGTGGGACAGCAGCCGTCCGGCGCCATAGACCGTGCTGCCGTTCACATACAGGGCCGTGGAGGCGCCGCCGTCCAGCACCATGGCGGTCTTGCAGCCCAGGCCTGCCATGACCTGGCTGAGCCCCTGGAAGGTGCAGGTGGCGATGGCGATGACCACGGTGCCGTCGGCCTTCACGCCGATGCCCGTTCTGGGGGCGCTGGAGCTGTAGAGCGCGGTCTCGGTGACGCCCTCCTCGTTGTAGGTAGAGACGTTTCCGTAGGGCTGGCCGTTTTTCACCACCGTGGGGCCGCCGCTGATGGCGGTGCGGATGTTCTGCACCGTGGAGCCCTCGTAGGTGATCTCCAGCTGGATGGTGTCTCCCACCTGGCACTTGGTGAAGAAGGTGTCCCATTTGTACTCCTGCCCCACGTCCCGGCGCTGCCGCTGGCAGAGGACGAAGCCGCCCTTGGGGATGGAGACGCTTTTGGCGGTGTCGGAGTCGAACACGCTGGTGACGACGCCGTTTTTGTCGCAGACGGCGGCGCACTTCACCGTGCCGGGGATCTTGTCCCCGAAGGCGTCCGTGAAGATCATCCGGGAGCCGTCAGAGGGCCCGAAGGCGAAGTTGCAGCCAACCTCCTCGTACCGGGAGACCTCCTCCCCGTCCTGGAGCAGCTTGGCGGTCTGGCAGATCTTCAAAAACTGCATGGAGGCGTTTCCGTTCTCGTCAAAGACCAGATAGGCTTTTTTCGGATAGGTGGCGTTGTCGATGCGCAGGGCCTTGCCGTCCACCACGGCGGAGATGTAGGTGGTCAGGTCGCCGTGGTTGTTGAAGAACGGGCCGTTGCACACCACCGCGGCGCCGGAACGGCTCACCATGGAGGAGGCGGACTCCGTCTGATAGAACCGGTTGTTGGCCAGGATCACGCCGGCCCGGTAGCCCTTGAGCTCAATGCCGGTGACGCTGTAGCCGGCCACGGATTTCTGGAAGGTGCCGGCTGTGGTCGCAGGCTTCGGCGGAGTCGGAAGCTGATCCGCAGGCAGCGGTTCCACGCCCAGCAGTCTGCAGAGCACTGCCGCCGCCTCGGAGCGGAGGATGTTGTTGCCGCCCCGGAAGTCGCCGTCCGGATAGCCGCCGAAGATGCCCGCCTGCTGGCAGATGTAGATGTTCTCCTTTGCCCAGCCGGCGATTTTGGCGTCGTCGGTGAAGGTGGTCTTTTCGTTCACGGCTTTCAGCTCGGAGACGCCGGTCTTCTGGGCAAAGCGCACCACCAGAGAGGCGGCCTCCGCCCGGGTCACGGCCCGGTTGGGGGCGAAGGTGCCGTCGCTGTAGCCGTTGGTGATCTCATTTGCCGCCGCCCAGTTCACGTAGGGCGCGAACCAGCTGCCCACCGGCACATCGGAAAAGCTCTGCACCTCTGCGTACGCCGAGAGCTCCCCGCTGCTCTTCACAGCGCTGGCCAGCATCTTCATCAGTTCGGCCCGGGTCAGGTTCCCCTGGGGATCGAAGGTGGTGGCGGACTTGCCGCTGATGATCCCCTTCTGCACCAGGGCATAGACCGAGGGGGCGTACCAGATGGAATTGCTCACATCGCTGAAGGCCTTCAGCTCCGCCGCCGAGGCCGGAACCACCAGCGTGAAGAGCATCAGCGCCGCAAGCAGCATGGACAGGAATCGTTTCATCTTATTTCTCCTTTCCGGATTTCTATGATCAAATTTTAGTCGTTTTCATCTGTATTGTCAATAAAAAACGGCCCGCCGCGGATCTGCAGCGAGCCATTTATTGTGTGGTCGGATTATTTCAGGTTCTCTTTGTTGGAGAAGTGCTCCTTCGTGATCTTGATGGTGGTGCCGGAGAGCAGCAGCAGGGCGATCAGGTTCGGGATGGCCATGAGGCCGTTCAGCGCGTCGCCGATGTCCCAGACGATGTCCAGGCCCAGGGTGGGGCCGATGATCAGGACGATGCAGAAGATGACCTTGTAGACCATGGTGGCGGGCTTTGCAACCTTGCCGAAGAGGAACTCGCAGCAGCGGGAGCCGTACAGCGCCCAGCTCAGCACCGTGGACAGGGCGAAGAGGCTCAGGCCCACGGCAATGATGATGGCCGCGGCCTTGCCGCTGAAGATGCCGGAGAAGGCCTGCACGACCATCTCAGAGCCGGCGCCCTTGCCCCAGGCCAGCTCCGCGCCCTGACCGTAGAGGCCCATGAGCAGCGCCAGAGAGGTCAGCGTGCAGATGACGATGGAGTCCATGAACACCTCGAAGATGCCGTAGACGCCCTGCTTCACAGGGTCGGTCTCAGAGGTGGCGGCGTGGGCGATGGGGGCGGAGCCGAGGCCGGCCTCGTTGGAGAACACGCCGCGGGCAATGCCCTTCTGGATGGTGGTCATGATGGCCACGCCGGCAGCGCCGCCGCAGACTGCGGCAGGCTGGAAGGCGCCCTTGAAGATGTCGCCCAGAACGTGGCCGATCTGGCCGATGTTGCCGAAGACCACCACCAGGGCCGCGATGATGTAGATGACCGCCATGGTGGGGACCAGACGCTCCGTCACAGCGCCGATGCGCTTGATGCCGCCGATGATAACGAAGGCCACGATGACGGCCACGATGACGCCGATGGCGATGCGGAAGACGGTGTTGCTGGCGTCGCCGCCGTATGCGCTGACGGCGGTGCCGATGGCGGTGGCAATGGAGTCCACCTGGGTGGTGTTGCCGATGCCGAAGGAGGCGGTGATGCCGAAGAAGGCGAAGACGTAGGAAAGCCAGATCCAGCTCTTGCCCAGACCGTTCTTGATGTAGTACATGGGGCCGCCGACCCAGTCGCCAGCCTCGTTGCGCTCACGGTAGCGGACGGCGAGGACGACCTCGGAGTACTTCGTGACCATGCCCACCAGGGCGGAGATCCACAGCCAGAACACCGCGCCGGGGCCGCCGATGAAAATGGCGCCGGTGACGCCGGCGATGTTGCCGGTGCCGACCGTGCCCGCCAGGGCCGTGGTCATGGCCTGGAACGGCGTGACCTCGCCCTTGCCGGCGGTCTGCTTTTTGAAGATCTTGCCGATGGTGTTGCGCATGGCGTAGCCGAATTTGGTGAACTGCAGGAAGCCGGACCGGATGCTCAGATACAGGCCCGTGCCCACCAGCAGGATCAGCATAACCGGACCCCACGCAAAATCGTCTACTGCTGTGACAATCTCCGCAAATGTCATTGTGTTCGCTCCTTTACTTTTTCCGATTTGCCTTTTCCAACGAAAAAAGCCGCTATCCCATCGGATAACGACTCTGAAGAGTAACAACTAACAAGCGCGGTATCTTTCGATACGCCTGCTCTGTCCTTTTGCCTGAGAGATTCGGCTTTCGCCTTGCACCTTCGGCACCCGCCCAAAACGGGATTCTCCAGAGCTTCCTCCCCCTCCGGTCTGCAGTGCATTCAGGAGGCTTCCACGGAAACGTTTTTCAATTCGCTGTATATTATTACACGCATTTACCCCCTTGTCAAGGAATATTTTCCATATATATTGGGAGATGAATGTGCAATTTATTCATAAAAATGTAAAAAAAGGAAAAAAGGACTGGACAAATGGGAAAAAATAGTGTATGCTTTAGAAAAATTAAGAAATTTTAAGGTTTAGCTTAGGTTAATCCCTTAAAATCGCAATCGAGAGCAGCAAACAGTCGTTTTTTTCATTGCTTCCCCATCTTTTTCTTTCTTCTTTTTCTCCATCCCCAGCA
>CAMHPQ010000055.1 GCA_946187035.1 uncultured Clostridia bacterium
CCCGCCCTACAAGGAGCGAGCGATAAACTCCCATTTGATTAGCTTACATAAAATATATTATGTTAATAATAAATTCCGCTTTTTCCTTTTCCTTCCTCGCATTCGGAACAATCCGGTGCGAAACGCCTCACAAACCGTTGGATTTGCGAGAAACCATTGACATTTGCTTTGTGAAATATTATACTAATTGTACAATACCAGCACGTGCATCGTTGGTAAAATTTGTAAGACTTGAAAGCACATTTTTTAGGAGGGGTTATTTTTGGAAGTCAGACCGAATCTAATCAGACTATGTGAGAAGATCAACGATGGTCTCTACAAAATCACGCCCGACTGCGCCGAGTACAAGGCGCTCGAGCAGTGGATCACCGATGATCAGATCACGGTCATGCAGGCTCTGATCAGCATGAAGCCTGCCTTTGTTCCCGGCATCGCCCGGAGAGCAAAAATGTCCATCGCCAAGACCAAGGAGATCCTCCACGAGATCACCGCCATCGGTCTCGTGGTGCAGGTCATCGTGCCCAAGGTGGGCCTGGAGATCTACCTCCTGCCGCCCTACACCCCCGGCATCTTCGAGTTCCTGCTCTCGAACAAGCCCTTTGTCGAGGCACATCCCGAGATCGCTTACGCCTTCCATCAGCACGCCACCACCAGCCAGGAAGAGCACGCCATGAACACCCCCATGGGCGCCGGCGTCATGCGCGTCATCCCCGTGGAGAGCGCCATCCCCGCCGATGCGCAGAAGGTGGACAACGAGAGATGTTCCAAGTACATTGAGGACAACGAGGGCCACCTGAACATCGCGCCATGTCAGTGCCGCCGCGTCCGCCGCATGATGGGCGAGGGCGCCGGCGATCTGGACGAGGAATACTGCCTGTTCATGGGCCGCATCGCCGACCTCTTCACCCACAACGGCTGGGGCAGACCCGTCAGCGTGGACGAGGCCAAGGCCATCATCAAGCGCGCCGACGACATCGGCTGCGTACACCAGATCACCACTCTGCACTCCGGCGAGACCTTCGCCATCTGCAACTGCCAGGTGGAGAGCTGCCTCGCTCTGGGCGTGACCCAGTACTTCAACACCCCGAACTTCACCAAGAGCAACTACGTGGCTGAGATCGATCCCGAGAAGTGCGTCGCCTGCGGCCGCTGCACGGATCACTGCGCCAACAACGCCATCAAGATGGGCCAGAAGCTCTGCGCCAAGGAGCCCATCGTCCACGAGTATCACGAGCTGCCCGACGACCTCGAGTGGGGTCCGGACCGCTGGAACGTGGATCACCGCTCCAACCGCGAGTACATCTCCCCCGAGGGCACCGCGCCCTGCAAGACCGCCTGCCCCGCGCACATCGCCGTGCAGGGCTACATCAAGCTGGCCTCCGAGGGCCGTTACCTGGAGGCTCTGGAGCTGATCAAGAAGGAGAACCCGCTGCCCGCCGTCTGCGGCGCCATCTGCAACCGCAAGTGCGAGGAAGTCTGCACCCGCGGCGACATCGACGCTCCCGTGGCCATCGACGAGATCAAGAAGTTCATCGCCGCTCAGGAGCTGGATCGCAGCAAGCGCTTCGTGCCCAGAAGACCCTACGACTACAGCGACAAGAAGGTCGCCATCATCGGCGCCGGCCCCGCAGGCCTCAGCTGCGCCTACTTCCTGGCCACCTACAACTACTCCGTCACCGTGTTCGATAAGAACGAGCAGCCCGGCGGCATGCTCCGCTACGGCATCCCCAACTTCCGTCTGGAGAAGAGCGTTCTGGACGCCGAGATCGACGTTCTGAAGGAACTGGGCGTCATCTTCAAGTGCGGCGTCGAGGTCGGCAAGGACGTCACCATTGCCGAGCTGCGCAAGCAGGGCTACGATGCCTTCTATCTGGGCATCGGCGCGCAGAAGTCCGCCGAGCTGGGCATCCCCGGCGAGGACGCCAAGGGCGTCATGGGCGGTGTGGACTTCCTGCGTGAAGTCAATGCCGGCAGAGCTCCCGAGGTCGGCAAGAAGGTCGTCGTGGTCGGCGGCGGCAACGTGGCCATGGACGTGGCCCGCGCTGCTGTGCGTCTGGGCGCGGAGGTCACTGTGGCCTACCGCCGCACAGAGAAGGACATGAAGGCCGATCCCGCCGAGGTCGAAGAGGCCAAGGAAGAGGGCATCAAGTTCGTGTTCGAGCACGTGCCCGAGAAGGTGGAAGTCAGCCGCGGCAAGGTCAAGGCCCTCGTCTGCAAGGACGGAAAAAAGGTCGAGTGCGACACCATCCTGGCTGCCATCGGCCAGCGCATGGACTTCGGCAAGCTGGATCTGGGCGCCATCAAGCCCGACGAGAAGGGCCGCGTGGCAGCCGACGAGATGACCTATCAGACCGCTCAGGAAGACATCTTCGTCGGCGGCGACGTCCACACCGGACCCAAGTTCGCCATCGACGCCATTGCCCAGGGCAAGCAGGCGGCCATCTCCATCCACCGCTACGTGCACCCGGGCCAGAGCCTGACCATTGGCCGTGACCGTCTCACCTACCACGCCTTCGACAAGGACAACGTGGACTTCGACTCCGTCAAGCGCGCCAACAACAAGGTCAAGCGCCAGGTGCCGAAGAAGGATAAGTCCAAGGCCTGCACCTTCCGGGATGACCGTCTGGCCTTCAGCGAGGAGCAGATGAAGAAGGAAGCCTCCCGCTGCCTGGGCTGCGGCGCCTCCTGGGTGGATCCCAACAAGTGCCTGGGCTGCGGCGTCTGCACCACCCGCTGCAAGTTCGACGCCATCCACCTCAAGAAGCTCACCTACAACGAGAGCATCGATTACGAGAAGCGCGCCAAGGTGTTCCCCGAGTTCAAGGAAGCCAGACGCAAGAGAATCGAGATCCGCAAGATGGCCGAGCAGCGGAAGTAAGCAATCAAACCATAAAAAAAGAACCTCCAATCGGGGGTTCTTTTTTTGCGTGGAGTGGAGTGTGGAGTGTGGAGTGTGGAGTGTGGAGTTTAAAGTGTCTCCGACGGATTCAAATTCCAGTTGATCGGGCTGTTGGATTTTGCAGAAACCTAAAATAGAATGTCATTGCGAGCCAGTGACCGACGTCATCTGGCGTGGCAATCCGCATCCCCCGGCGGCGGAGTTGAGACTCGCAGAACGTTAAGATGAAACGGATTCGCCTAACGTTTTTCAAAGAGTTCGTCTGTACCGCAAGAGAACGGATTGCCACAGGTGTGAGCACTGGTTCGCAATGACACGCTTTAAGTCTGGTACAAAGAACACCCCTATAAACTCCCAACTTGTACCGTAGGGCGGGTCGCTTGCGCCCGCCGCATTGTGTTCAAATTATTGTTTGTAGGGGACGGCGTCCTCGACGTCCCGGCGGTATTGGTTGGAATACCATGGATGTGCGGCGAATTGGAATCCTGTACGAATTCGCCTGAAATCCATTTATTCCGTGACTTTGTTCTGCGCGGGCTGTCGAGGACGCCAGCCCCTACAGATGCTATCCAACTTCCAGGCAAAACATACGGGAGGGGCAAGCCCCTCCCCTACGGCCACAATTGTAAGCAGCGCAGAACTAACGACTCAGCAAACTCTCAATTTGCCGTAGGGCGGGGACCTGTGCCCCGCCGCGAAAAAATGTTGGATCAACGGCGGGGCACAGGTCCCCGCCCTACGGTGTTCTTTTTACGTAACGTTAAACTCCCAATTTTTCTCACAATCCAACGGCTTTCAACGCCTGATCCAGATCGTCGATGATGTCCTTGGGGTCCTCCAGGCCGAGGCTGAAGCGCAGGAAGCCCTTGCGGAACTTCTCGGGATAGAGGTGGATGCGCTCGTCATAGCTGGGCTGGGGGAAAATGAGGCTCTCGTCGTGGCCCAGGGACACCGCGAAGGTGATGACCTTCAGCTGGGCACAGAACCGCTCCACGGTCTTGTCGTCGGTGTCAAGGCCGAAGGAGATCACCCCGCCGAAGCCGTTTTGCATCTGCTTTTTCGCCACCTCGTAGCCGGGGTTGCTCTCCAGTCCGGGATAGGCCACAAAGGTCACGTGCTCCCGCTGCTCCAGCCATTTGGCCACCGTCAGCGAGGTCTCGTTGATCCGCTGCATCCGAAGGGGAAAGGTAACACTGCCTCTGAAAATCTGCCAGGCGTTAAAGGGGCTGATGACGCTGCCCACGTTCACCTGAGCCTCGTAGCGGATCCGATCCATGGTCTCGAGATCGTTGGAAAGGATCGCGCCTCCCTGGGCGTCGCCGTGGCCGTTGATGAACTTGGTCAGGGCCTCCACCACGAAGTCCGCGCCCAGATCCAAAGGCCGCTGGTTCAATGGCGAGGCGAAGGTGTTGTCCACACTGAGGATGGCGCCGTTGGCATGAGCAATCTCCGCGATGGCGGCGATGTCCGTGACCCCCACGGTGGGGTTGTCCGGGGTCTCGATGTGCACCAGCTTCGTGCCGGGGGTGATGGCCTTTTTCACCGCCTCCAGATCCGTCATGTCCACCATGACGGTCTCCACGCCGAACTTCCGGTTGAACAGCTCGTGGAACATCCGGTAGACCGCCATGTAGCTGACGTTGGGGTACACCACCCGGTCCCCGGACTCCAGCAGGGTCCAGAACAGCGCGTGGAGCGCCGCCACACCGCTGCCCAGCACGATGGCGTCCTCTGCCCCGTGGAGGGCCGCCACCTTCTCCTCCAGCCAGTGCTGGTTGGGGTTGCCGTTGCGGGCGTACATCAGAAGATCCGTGGAGGAATAGTTCACCTGACTGAGATCGTCCGGCAGCTTGTAGCTGTTGGCCATGTGCAGCGGACGCCGCACCGCGCCGGTGCCCTCGTCGTAATCCGTGCCGGTGTGCACCGCCTGGGTGGTGATGTCGTAACCGGCAAAGGCGTTTTCCTTCTTTGCCATTTGATCGCCTCCTGTTTTTGGGTTTGGCTGTATTTTACATTTTATTTCCTATCATGTCAATAGGAATATTGAAAAAGCCTCTTGAAACCGCCGGGAAGCTGTGTTACACTCTCGGCATGGAAACAATTGGGAGGTAAGCCCATGTGGTACATCATCGCCGCGCTGGCGGCGGCGCTTGTTTTCTTTTGTCTGCTGGCCCTCAGGATGGGGCAGCCTTGGGAACGGGTCTGGACATACCTGAAAACCGGCGGCGGCAAGGCCCTGAACGTGGCCAAGGTGCTGATCGTCATCGGGGTGGTCACGGGCGTCTGGCGGGCGGCGGGCACCATCGTGGTCTTCGTCTGCTACGGGGTGCAGATCATCCGGCCGGAGCTGTTTCTCCTGGTGGCCTTCGGTCTGGCGGCCCTGCTGAGCTTCGCTCTGGGCACCAGCTTCGGCGTGGCCGGCACCGTGGGGGTGATCTTCATGACCCTGGCACGGAGCGGCGGCGTGAACCCCGTCATCACCGGCGGCGTGCTGCTGTCGGGGGTGTTTTTCGGAGATCGCGGCTCGCCGGTGTCCTCCACCGCCATTCTGGTCTCGGCGCTGACCAAAACCGACCTGATCGGCAACGTGAAGCGGATGGCAAAGACCGGGGCCCTCCCCCTGCTGCTGTGTCTGGCGTTTTACACCTTCCTCTCCCTCAGAAACCCGCTGCAGGCCGTGGACGCCTCGGTGACGGAGTCTCTGCAGCGTGTGTTCTCGCTGACGCCCTGGGCCTTTCTCCCGGCGGCGCTGCTGCTGATCCTGCCGCTGCTCCGGGTGCCGGTGCTGATCTCCATGGGTCTCAGCATTCTGGCGGGGGCCGCGGTGGCCCTGACCGCCCAGGGGGTGGATGTTCTAACGCTTTTAAAATGCTGCGTCCTGGGCTATCACAGTGAGACGCCCCAGGTGGCGGCGATCCTGGACGGCGGCGGCATCGCCTCCATGGTCAGCAGCTGCGCCATCATCATTCTCGCCTGCGCCTCCGCGGAGGTGGCGGAGGGGGCCGGGATGCTGAATCAGGTGGAGAAACTGGCGGGCCAAGTGTCGGAAAAGATCGGGTACTTCCCTGCCATGATCCTCACCAGCCTCTGCGCCTCGGCAGTGTTCTGCAACCAGGTCATCGCCATCGTCCTGAGCCACACATTTTTCAAGCCCATGTACGAAAAACAGGGCCGCAGCCGGGAGACCATGGCCCTGGACATGGAAAACTGCTGCATCACCGTCCCGGCCTTCGTCCCCTGGAGCATCATCTGCAGCGTGCCTCTGCAGCTTCTGGGCACCGACTACCGGAGCATGCTCTACGCGTCGTTTCTCTATCTGGTGCCGCTGGTGCACTGGGCGAGACTTGCCCTGCAAAACCGCCGAAGTTTTAAATTGTAGATTATCTGCCAGTTGATGAGAGCGAAGCCTTCCCCCTCAGGGGGAAGGGGGACCGCGCAAGCGGTGGATGAGGGAGTTTCATCATGGCGAAGTCTCCTTATGAAAATGTGCAGAAGCTTCAAGCCATACGATTCATAAAAGGTGCCGCTTCGCGGCAAATAGACCACCTCATCAGTCTCGCTGCGCTCGACAGCTTCAGCTAACGCATGGCTTGCGCACACCCTGAGAGGGGAAGCCTTTCAAAGTAGAATCCAACTCACAGCTAACCTCCAATTTCACCGCAGGGCCTCGCTTGCGCCCGCCGATTATTCTCAAATTCCAGTTTATCGAGCAGAGTAAAAAACTTGTCATTGCGAACCAGTCCGCAGACTGGTGTGGCAATCCGTTTTCTTGCGGTACTGACTGATTGTCTTTGAAATGTTGGGCGAACCCGTTTGATCTCAACACTCTGCTAGCTTCGACTCCGCCGCCGGGGGATGCGGATTGCCACGCCAGATGACGTCGGTCACTGGCTCGCAATGACACTCTTTGAGTCTGACGCAAAGAACAACCCGTTAAACTCCCAATTTGCTTCTTACTTTAAGATCTGCAGATTCTCCACCGCAGGGCCTCGCTTGCGCCCGCCCTACGGAGAATCATTCGGGCTGCCCCGATCCGTTCCGGTTTTACCCGCATACGATAAAAAATCTCCCGAACACCTTGCCATGCGTGTCGGAATGTGCTAAAATATATGCGCGAATTTTTATTAGAGGAGTTGGAACCCCATGTCCGGACATTCCAAATGGCATAACATACAGAAGACGAAGGGCGCGCAGGACGCCAAGCGCGCGCAGGCCTTCACCAAGATCGCCCGCGAGATGATCGTGGCGGTCAAGGAGGGCGGCAGCGGCGACCCGGCCAACAATTCCCGTCTCGCCACCGTCATCGCCAAGGCCAAGGCCGTGAACATGCCCAATGACAACATCAAGCGCACCATCGAGAAGGCGCTGGGCAGCGGCAACACCGATAACTACGAGTCCATCACCTACGAAGGCTACGGCCCCTGCGGCGTGGCCATCATCGTGGAGACCATGACCGACAACCGCAACCGCACCGCCAGCGAGGTTCGCCACTACTTCGACAAGTACGGCGGAAACATGGGCGCCACCGGCTGCGTGTCCTGGAGCTTTGACAAGAAGGGCGTCATCGTCGTGAACAACGAGGACGGCGATCTGGAGGAGGACACCGTTCTGGAGGCCGCGCTGGAGGCCGGCGCCGACGACATGGTTACGGAGGAAGGCGTGTTCACCATCTACACCGATCCCGACGCCGTGGCTTCTGTGGCTGAGTATCTCACCAACGCCAAGTACGAGCTGCTCTCCGCCCAGGTGGAAATGGTACCCCAGAACACCGTCTCCGTCACCGGCGAGGACGACGTGAAGAATCTTCGCAAGATGCTGGATATGTTCGAGGATAACGACGATGTCCAGAACGTGTGGAATAACTGGGAAGAGGACGAGTAAGGCCGCAACCCATTGAAAATCAACGGTTTTTGGATGACTGAAACGTGAAAAAACGTCTCAGTTGTGACATACCGCGCAAGTTCGATGACATACATTAAGCCTCTTGTTGTGACATACAACAGGAGGTTTTTTGTATATTGATTGAGGCTGTAGCAAAGGAATATCTTGTCGAAATTGAGGTCAGGAAAATCACCAAAAAGACAATCACAAGTTACAGAAATAACCTGAATATTTTCCTCCGTTACTGCAAGGAAGTGGAATGCATTTCAGAGATGGATGAAATAGCGCTTGCCGTTGTCCGCAAGTTCTCTCTGTTTATGTCAGAGAAGGGCAAAAAGGGCAGCTAGGATGCAAGGAAATCTTCAATTTGTTTTGGCTCCACAACCTGCTCTCTGTTGGAATGCTCCAAGAAAAAGCGATACAGCAGATATTGGCGCTCGCTTGCGGAATAGCCGTTTTCATTCTCCGTGATTTTCATTCGCTCACCTTCTTCTGGATTATCATAGCACAAAAAAATACAGATGAAAATGATTGTGTTCAGGAATAATGTGTGATATTATAATTTGAGTATAGCGAATAAAGCGATAATACCACAAAAAAACTAATAAGGGAGAAAACAGATGGGTATAGTCCCCACTCCATCAAATAATAAGGAGAAGGAGATAAAATGGATTTCACAATAATTGGAATGGTTCTAACTGTATTGGGCGTGTTATTAATGATTGTCTCTGTTATTCTAAATAGCATTTTCAAAACTATGGAAAAGGAAAATAAAATCAGTTTCCCTATGTTGATGATTTCTTTTATCCTGATGTTTGGTGGCTTAGCGATTGCCAATTTCCTTTCCTAAACAACAAACTTGTAAAGAGGTGTTCCTAATGGGTTTGCTCTCTGATATCAAAGCAATGAAAGACGTTCAACGGATTAAGTCTGGCGGAAAGGCAAAGTTATCAATCGCCCAAATTACAAATATGATTGTCAATATGCCCGATGCCCAAAAGAATTTGAGTAATAACCAATTCAAGGCGGTATATGCCCTTTATCAAGACCTGCGAACCTGTAATACAAAAATGGAAATGGATATTAATGGCTACTACGCCACTTGTATTGATATCATAAAGCGTTTTGATGTGCTGGCACCTTATGAAAAATACGGTGGCGGAAATGAATTAGAAATGTCATTTCTGATGGAGGATATAAGAAAGAACTCTCCAACACCAGCCCCAAAAAAGACAAAGCAAAGCGAACTATTTGAATTAATAGAAAAGCATAGCAATAATTATGATATTGATGCTTATATTAAGGCAATACTTGATAATGATAATAGTTCTTCTATAAGTTATGTTGGAGCAAAAGCATTTACGGGCATAATAATTACCGCTAATCTCTATGGTTGGAAAAAATCGTTAGAGACATTTAGACAATTACTTGATGAATGGCTTGAAAACACGTCGAGGCAAAACTACCAGCAAGCATTAAATGATATTTCACATCTTTCTTATATTATGGTAGGAATTTGCCCTAACAAAGACGAAGCCAATGACCTACAAGCAGAATATACTCTAAAAGTGATGGAAAAAGTATCTGAATTAAAGAAAAACCCCTGAATAATAGACATAGAGTATTATAAGTTGAAACAGGGAACGCATCACCGCGTTCCCTGTTCTTTTTCCGCTCCAACAGCCCAATGTATTTGTATGTGGTCGTTCGGCTCAAACCTCCACCCTGCCGCCGGGGGATGCGGATTGCCACAGGTGTGCGCACTGGTTCGCAATGACAAACCCTCTCAGTCGCTCGCAAGCTCGCGCCAGCTCTCCCGGAGGGAGAGCCAAGTGGGTCTGGTGGTTTTTGCAGATCCGTTTTACTGTCCGCAGTTGCCTCTGATGGAATCCTTAAGGGCGGGAGCTCTTAAGCCGTTTCAATGAGGGGTTCTTAGGGGGGAGAAAACGGAATCTTCCCCCTAAGCGATTCTTTGCATACTTTCTGATCACTCAGAAAGTATGGCCCGCCCGGCGAGGGCAAGCGCGTCACGTATTCTGTTCGGGACGTCGAGGACGCCGTCCCCTACAATGCCGATTTACAAATTTCAAAGAGTAACCGTATAAAACCAACCGAGGTATGCGCAATTGCGTACCTCGGTTTTGTATGTAGTTGGGAAAGCCGCCGGAAGCGTTGGAGTTTGTCGGGCATTTGATGAGCGCGAAGCCTTCCCCTTGAGGGTGTGCGAAGCCATGCGTCAGCTGAAGGTGGCACGGCGGGAAATAGCCGTGACGGATGAGGTGGCAAATCTTGCACTGCATCTGAAACTCGGCCACCTCATCCGTCTCGCTTCGCTCGACAGCTTCCCCTCAAGGGGAAGCCTTTAAACGGCGGGGCACAGGTCCCCGCCCTACACATGATACCGTTTACTTGCAGAACAATCCCCGTTCCTCGCGGAAGCGGCGGATGCGCGCGTCCTGAATGTGACCGTTTTTGATGACCGTGGCGGCCTCCAGCGCGGGGGCGAGGTTCCCTTCGATCACGTCGTCGAAGATCCGGGCGTTGCCCTCGCTGAGGACTTTGGTGATGGTGAACGGGAACATGGCGGGCGTATTGTCCACGGAGTAGTGCCGCACGCCGTCCACATCGTAGACCGGGTCGCTGATGGTGGTGGCGTGGGAGGTCTCGATGCCCAGGGCGGGGTCGCAGCTGACGTCGATGATCATGGAGTTGGGGTTCATCCGCTGCAGATCCTCCCGGGCGATCAGGTGGTCTTTGCGGGAGATGTCCCACATGACGCAGTTGACGATCACGTCATAGTCCCCCAGGTTCTTCTTGAAGAGCTTCTCCAGCTTCCTGCCGTAGACGTCCACCGTGGCGCCCAGGCCGTGGAGGATCCGCATGGCCCCCTTGGCGGTCTGGCCGTTGCCGATGATGGCCACCCGGCAGTCATAGGGCATCTTGCCGTAGTTGCAGAAGGCGTGGAGAATGGCCGCCTCCCCCGCCACCTCCCGGTTCCGGTAGAAGATGTAGCGCTCATCCTCGAAGATCTCCTCCCAGGCGATGACCGTGAAGTTCTTCTCCAGGCACTTGCTGGTGAAATCCACGCCCTGGGCGGCGTGGGCCCAGCCGAAGAGGATCTTGCCGTCGGAGAGCTCATCCAGATAGTCCGCGTCCCCCAGCTTCACGTCCGCCACGATGTCGCACTCCATGGCCTCCTCGCGGGAGACGATGTGCGCGCCGGCCTGCAGATACTCCTCATCCGAGACCCCCTACGGACGCGCCGTAGCCGGTCTCGAAGTAAAGCATGTCGGGATTCTGCAGCCAGATAGTTAACCATAATGATATTATGTATTCATACATGCAGAAAAAAACCATCCGCAGGCTTCCCTGCTGTCTGCGGGAGGCCCGTGGATGGATGCATTACCCTTCGGTTTTCGTCTGCTTGATGTGCTGGCCGATGATCTCCGACACGTCCGAGACCGTGACAAAGGCGGAGCCGTCCATCTCGTGGATGATCTTTTTCACGGCGGGGATCTCGATGCGGGTGACGACGCAGTAGAGCACCACCTTCTGCCCGCTGATGAGGCCGCGGCCTTCGATCAGGGTGCAGGTGCGGCCCAGCTGCTGATAGAGGGCGTCGGCAATCTGCTTGCCCTCGTCGGTGATGATCATGACCGCCTTCCCCTGCTCCATGCCGTTTTCCACCATGTCGATGATCTTGGAGGTGATGAAGTAGGTCAAAAGGCTGTAGAGCGCCCGGTCCAGACCGAAGAGCAGGCCCGCCACGCCGTAGATGACGATGTTGAAGCCCAGGACGATCTGCCCGGTGGAGAAGGAGGTCTTGCGGCTCAGGAGCATGGCCACGATCTCCGTGCCGTCGAGACAGCCGCCGCTTCTCAGAATCAGCCCCACGCCCAGGCCCAGCAGCACGCCGCCGAAGCACACCACCAGCAGATCCTGATCCGTCAGGGCCGGCAGCGGCGCAAAGACCTCCAGCAGCACGGAAAACAGCACCATGGCGTAAAGGCCGCGAATGAGAAAGGCCCAGCCCAGCCGTTTCAGGCCCAGCAGCAGAAACGGGATGTTCAAAACCACGATGAACAGGCCCAACGGCAGGCCGCTCAGCTGGCTCACGATCATGCTGACACCCACGACGCCGCCATCCAGGATCGTGAAGGGCACCAGAAATTCCTCCAGCGCAAAGGCCGCCACCGCCGCCCCGATGGTTAAGAGCAGAAACGGCAGAATCACGTCGGAAAACAGGTTGGTCTTCTCCCCCTGCTCCATGGGCAATCCCTCCTGACAACAGTTTTTCTGCTCCGATTGTACCGTATTCCAACATGGAATGCAAGGGGGGTGAGTGAGTGTGGAGTGTGGAGTGTGGAGTGTGGAGTTTAAAGGATTTCAAATTTTAGTTT
>CAMHPQ010000056.1 GCA_946187035.1 uncultured Clostridia bacterium
GGTCACTGGTTCGCAATGACACCCTATTTTAGTTTTCAGCAAAATCTAACTGCCCGATAAACTCCATTTTTCCACATAAAAAAGGACGAACGGGTTTTCCGTTCGTCAAACAGGGTTATGGGATAAAGATATGAGCCATGTCCTTCGCGCTTGAAGGCCCCTTGGATAAGCTGTGAATCCATTCTAGCATCCGGCGCGGGCGAAGGGAATCGGCTTTTGTCGAACAGAAAAATTTTTCTCAAAATCGTATACAGCCGACGCGCCCCGGGAACAATACTGCTGAATTTCCAGACGGCGCGGGGACCGACCCTGCGCGCTCTGAGGGGAAAAGGAGGAAGGATTCGTGCTGGTTTTGGACAGAATCGCCCTGATTCTGACGATCATCGGCGGGCTCAACTGGGGCAGCATCGGCCTGTTTCGGTATGACATCGTCGCCGCTATCTTCGGCGGACAGACCGCCACGCTCAGCCGCGTGATCTATACCCTGGTGGGCATCGCCGCCATCTGGTGCATCTCGCTGCTGTTCCGCGACCACCGCAGCGACTGACGCCGCCGATCATGATGTAGGGGAGGGGCTTGCCCCTCCCGTTCTACTGCGAAAAAAACCAATGCGGAAAGTGAAAAGCTTACATGGGGAGCGCGAGGGGATGGGATTCCCCTCGCATTTTTCAATCATCCTCAGACGACGAGTCGGCTGAGCATTTCAAGCTGCTGACGAAGTCTGCTGCTTGAAAGGAGGGGCTTGCCCCTCCCGTTTCTTTATGCCGCTTCGTCGAGGGCAGAAGCAGCCTTTAACATGGTGTCGATGCTGACGCCGTAGCCACGGGTGGAGTCCTCCAGCAGCACGTGGGTCACGGCGCCGACGAGCTTTCCGTCCTGTAAAATCGGGCTGCCGCTCATGCCCTGGACGATGCCGCCGGCGGTTTGGAGCAGATCTTCGTCCGTCACCGTCAGCAGAAAGCGGGTGCAGCCGTTTTCCCGATAGACCCGGTCAATGTTCGCGCTGTACTCCCGAACCTGGCCGCCGGAGACCGTGGAGCGAATCACCGCGCCGCCGGGCTGAATTTCCGCGTCCGGGACGGTCTCGACGGTCTGACCCGCAGGGGCGGCAGAGAGCCTGCCGAAAATGCCGAAGACCGTGTTCTCCGCCACATCTCCGAAGATCTCCCCATCCGCAAAGGCCCCCAGCAGGGAGCCCGCCGCGCCGTCCGCCGGAGACTTTACGCCGGAGATGTCCGCCAGAGTCAGCGTCCCGGATCGGATGGGCAGCAGCGCGCCGCTCTCCTCGTCGGTGATTCCGTGGCCCAGCGCACCATAGGCCCCGGTTTCCGGGTCGCAGTAGGTCACGGTGCCGATGCCGGTGACGCCGTCTCGCAGCAGAACGCCCATCTGGGCCGCGCCGTCCTCGGAAAAGGCGAAGTGCACCGTGCAGCGTTTTTCCAATCCGCCGCGGTCCACTCTGACCACCGCCTGCTCACCGGCAGCGGACAGAGCCTCCCGGAGTTCCTCCGCCGTTCCGACCTCCTTGCCGTCCAGCATCCGGATCACGTCGCCCACCTGCAGCCCCGCGTCCTTTGCCGGGCTGACGGATCCCTCCGGGGTCTCCACCTCGGTGAAGCCCGTCACCAGCAGACCGTCCGTCTCTGCCTCGATGCCCACGGCCTGCCCCATGGGGATCAGCTCCGCCGCCGACGCGGACGTGATCAGGCAGAAACTCGCCGCCAAAATGCATAAAATCCTACGTCTCTGCAAAAAATCCCTCCAGTCACTTCAGTTTTGCGCAAAGCGTCCCAAACCTGCGCAATCATCAGTATGCCCCATCTGGAGGAAAGCATCGGCGGAACATTCTCACAGCGCTGGCGGATTTTAAATGAATCAGTTGAAGAGGAAAGGAAAGTTTTAAATTGACGAGCTCCGGCGGGCATGATAAAATCCTTCCAAGAGGTGATCCCATGGAATTTACCGCGACGCCGGAGCTGAAGGAATATCTGGTTCAGAAAAACAAAAAGTACATCGTGGTGGAGGTGGTCAGCAGCGACCACTCGGACATTGAGATCACGGAGCTCTACGCCCATGTGGTGCCGGACCGAAAGGCCGAGGAATTCCTCAAAAAGCGCTATGTGCCCAAGGAGGCGGATTTCGCCACCATCCTCCTGCCGCCCTATCGGCTCCATTACGCCCCGGTGGTAAGTTTCACGCTCCACTCTTTCTTGGGCATCAAATCCATCCGCCAGGAAGGCATCACGCTATAATATTCTATCAAATTATTTTTCCTCCCGAACTTGTTTGGGAGGAAAAATCCATCTTAGCGGAGCGAAGATTTTTTTATTTGAAAACACGGAGCTTTTCAAACAAAGAATCGAAGCGAAGCCCCTCAAACAAAATTCCAGAGGGATTTTGTTTGAAGATGCGAAAAAGCCCCGCCGAAAGGCGGGGCTTGATCGTCGATGCAAAAGCAATCACACAGCGCGAGTGACCTTTCCGCTGCGCAGGCAGCGGGTGCAGGCGTAGACGTGCTTGGGGCTGCCGTCCACGATGGCCTTGACGCGCTTCACGTTGGGTTTCCAGGTACGGTTGGAGCGACGATGAGAGTGGCTCACCTGAATGCCGAAGGAAACGCCCTTGTCGCAAAACTGACACTTTGCCATGGTGCTGGTGCACCTCCTTACTCATATGTTTGCAAAACAGCTTATATATAATAGCAGAACAATTCGGGAAATGCAAGGGTTTTTCAAAAAATATTTGTATTGCGGAAAAACCATTGCCAAACGGCCCTGTTTTTTGTAAAATATACTCTAGGATATTATCGAAAGGAGCATGTCCTATGGCGCAAAACTATACCGTTCCGCTCCGCACCGTGGTGGAGGAGCAGGGCTTTACACTGCTGCATACCAGCGAGGATTACGACCACGCTCTGGTGGGTACCGCGGATCTGAACCGTCCCGGTCTCCAGCTGGCGGGATACTATGATTACTTCGACCCCCACCGCATCCAGATCATCGGCTGCGTGGAGACCACCTACATGGAGCGTTTTTCTCCCTATGACCGCCGGGCCATGTTCGAGGCCTTCATGAAGCACCCCATCGCCGGTCTCGTGATCTGCCACGGGATGGATCCCTTCCCGGAGTGCATGGAGATGGCGGAGAAGTATGACCGGAACGTGTTCCTCTCCAGAGAGGACACCTCCAAGCTCATGGCCCGGCTGATCGCGTCGCTGTCGAACTATCTGGCGCCCCGGATCACCATCCACGGCGTTCTGGTGGAGATCTTCGGCGAGGGCGTGCTCATCACCGGCGACTCCGGCGTGGGCAAGAGCGAGACGGCCCTGGAGCTCATCAAGCGCGGCCACCGTCTGGTGGCCGACGACGCGGTGGAGATCCGCCGCCCCGGCAGCACCAGCCTTTTGGGCACCGCGCCGGAGATGATCCGGTATTACATGGAGCTGCGCGGCATCGGCGTCATCAACGCCAGACAGATCTACGGCGTCGGCGCGGTGAAGCCGGAAAACCAGATCGACCTGGTGGTGCATCTGGAGCCCTGGGACGAGGGGAAGGCCTATGACCGCCTGGGTCTCAGCAGCGACTATGAGGAGATCCTCGGCGTCAAGATCCCCAAGGTCACGATCCCGGTGCGGCCCGGCAGAAACCTGGCCGTGATCCTGGAGCTGGCCGCCATGAACAACCGCCAGAAGAACATGGGCTTCAACGCCGCCCAGACCCTGGCGGAGGAGCACGACCGCATGATCAACAACGGCGGATTCTGAGTCGTTCGGATTCGGAAATAATTATTTGCCATTTTACGGTAAATTGGAGCTTAGCGAGCTGCTGGATAGAGCGAAAGCCTTCCCCTTGAGGGGAAGGTGGCACGGCGGAAAATAGCCGTGACGGATGAGGTGGAAACCTGTATTTCAGCCGAAGCTTGGCCACCTCATCAGTCTCGCTTCGCTCGACAGCTTCTCCTCAAGGAGAAGCCTTAAAATGGAATTCAACTCCCGATAAACTACAATTTACCCCTTTCTATTATCTCATCTCAAATCGATCAAGGAGTCTCTATGAATCTCGAAACTGTCATTGCCCGGCTGCGGGAGACGCTGCCGGAACTCAGCATTTTGGAAAACGAACCCATGGCCAAGCACTGCTCCTTCCGCATCGGCGGACCGGTGCGGGCCATGGTGCAGCCTGCCTCCGTGGAGGAGACCGTGGCCGTCTGCCGCCTGCTCAAAGAGGCGGAGGTGGAGCCGCTGATCCTCGGCAACGGCACGAACCTGCTGGTCACGGACGCGCCGCTGGAGCGGATCGCCGTGCAGTTCGGTGAGAAGATGGCCTATGTGCAGGACGCGGGGCCGGATTCCATCACCGCCGGCTGCGGCATCACCCTGGCGAGACTGGCCCAGGAGGCCCAGACCAGAGGCCTCGCGGGGCTGGAGTTTGCCCACGGCATCCCCGGCTCTCTGGGCGGCGCTGTGAGCATGGACGCCGGCGCCTACGGCGGGGAGATGAAGGACGTGGTGGTCTCCACCCGATTTCTGGATGAAGAAATGAATCTTCAGGAGATCGAGGGGGCGGCGCACGATTTTGCCTACCGCCACAGCCGCTTTTCCGACACCGGCTGCGTCATTCTGGAGAGCACCCTGCAGCTCACCCCCGATGCCCCCGAGGAGATCTGGCAGCGGATGATGACCCTGCGGGAAAAACGCCGGGCCAGCCAGCCGCTGGATATGCCCTCCGCCGGCAGCACCTTCAAGCGCCCGGTGGGCGGCTACGCGGCGGCCCTGATCGACCAGGCGGGGCTGAAGGGCTATGCCATCGGCGGCGCCCAGGTCAGCGAGAAGCACGGCGGCTTTGTCATCAACAAGGGCGGCGCCACCTTCGAGGACGTATTAAAGCTCATCGACCACATCCGGAAGGAAGTATACCGCACCTCCGGCATCGAACTGGAGACGGAGGTCAAAATCATCCGCGGATAAGATATACGGTAAATTTGAGGTTGTAGGGATGTTGGATAGAAAATGTAGGGGCTGGCGTCCTCGACAGCCCGTGCAGAGCGAAGTAGCCATATAAATTGATTGTAGGCGAATTCGTACCTGTTCCCAATTCGCCGCACGCCCATCGTAATCCAACCATTACCGCCGGGACGTCGAGGACGCCGTCCCCTACAAACTAGAATTTGCAATCTCTTAAACTCCACACTCCACACTCCACACTTCACACGAGGTGATCCCATGAAATTTCTCATCATCTCCGGTCTCTCCGGCGCGGGCAAGAGCCGTGCTGCGGACGCGCTGGAGGATTTGGACTACTACTGCGTGGACAATCTGCCCACGGCGCTGCTGACGAAATTTGCGGAGCTGTGCCTCGCCATGGGCGGACGCTATGAGCGGGTGGCCCTGGTGACGGACGTCCGCGGGCAGGAGAGCTTCACGGAGCTCTTCGACGAGCTGAAAAAGCTGGAGCAGATGGGCATCGACTACCAGATCCTCTACATGGAGGCCGCCGACGCCGCCATCGTCCAGCGGTACAAGGAGTCCCGCAGACCCCACCCGCTGATCGAGGAGTGCGGCACCATTCAGGAGGCCGTCATCCGGGAGACGGAGCTGCTGCGCCCCGTGCGGGACCGGGCAGATCACATCATCAACACCACGAACCTGAGCCTGAACATGCTCCAGCACCTGCTGCTGGACTTCTTCGGGGAGGACGAGAAAAAACGCGCCCGTCCGGTTTTGAACGTGATGTCCTTCGGCTTCAAGCACGGCCTGCCGCTGGACGCGGACATGGTATTCGACGTGCGCTTCCTGCCGAACCCCTTCTACGTGGAGGAGCTGCGGCTGCTCACCGGCATGGACGCCCCGGTGAAGGAGTATGTCCTTCGCAACGATAAGTCCCAGGAGTTTTTGAACTACCTGTTTGATATGATCGACTTTCTCATCCCGCAGTACGCGGCGGAGGGGCGCTACGCCCTGAACATCGCCGTGGGGTGCACCGGTGGCCAGCACCGGAGCGTGGCGGTTGCCAACGCGCTCTATGAGCACCTGAAGGGCAAGGGGGAGGACGCACGGCTGCTGAACCGGGACTGTAAGGAGAGATGAACATGGACGAAAAAAGAGTGATTCACCGGCATCCCCGGGTGACGGTCATCGGGGGCGGCACCGGCCAGTCCACCATGCTCAGAGGTCTGAAGCGCTATACCCCCAGAATCACGGCCATCGTCACCGTTGCGGATGACGGCGGCGGCTCCGGCGTGCTCAGAGAGGAATTGGGCATGCTGCCGCCGGGTGACGTGCGAAACTGCATCTGTGCCCTGGCCAACGCGGAGCCCACCATGGAGCAGTTGATGAACTATCGGTTCCACGAGGGCAGACTCTCCGGTCAGAGCCTGGGCAACCTGATGATCGCCGCGCTGGACGACCTGACGGGCAGCTTCGAGGAGGCAGTCCACCGGATCAGCGACGTCCTGGCCATCACGGGCCGGGTGCTGCCGGTCTCCAACGAGAATGTGAGCCTGGTGGCGGAATTTGACGACGGCAGCTCTGTGGTGGGCGAATCGAAGATCTACGGCGTGAAGCACGGCACCGACAAGCGCATCGAGCGGGTGCGTCTGGTTCCGGAGCAGCCCGCCGCCGTGCCCGCCGCCATCGACGCCATTTTGAATACCGACCTTCTGGTCATCGGCCCGGGCAGCCTCTACACCAGCATCATGCCGAACCTGATCACCGACGGGGTGGCGAAGGCTGTGGCGGAGTCCAAGGCCCTGAAGGTCTATGTGCTGAACGTCATGACCCAGGACGGCGAGACCGAGGGCTACAAGGCCTCGGACCACATCCGGGCATTGTTCGACCACTCCGGCCAGCGGCTGTTCGATCTGTGCCTGGCAAATTCCCTGCCCATCCCGGACCGACTCCGGGAGCTCTACGCCAAGGAGGGCGCGGAGCCCGTGGAGCTGGACGCTGCGGAGCTGCAGAAAATGGGGGTGGAGACCTTCCACGCGCCCATCGCGGAGTTCACCGAGCAGCACGTCCGCCACAATCCCGACGCCCTGGCCAGAGAACTCATGTGGATCTACCGCGCCAGAGCGGAAACCCAGGTGTATCAGGTGTAAACAGTGTGGAGTGTGAAGTTAGGAGTGTGGAGTTTAAAAGAATCACCTTCGGTGATGATTGAATTCCGCAGTGTGTAAAACCTTGCATGGAACTCCAAACTCCACACTCCAAACTCCAAACTTTTTATTATGTCCTTTTCATCCGAAATCAAAAGTGAATTGTGCGCGCTGTCCTTCGGGGATCGGGCGCTGGCATTGGCAGAGTGCTACGGCATTCTGCTCTATTGCCATACCTTCACGCCCAGAGAGCTGCGGATCGTCACCGCCAGCGGCGACCTGGCCCAGAGACTGCCGAAGAGTTTTAAAAAGGCCTTCGGCGTCACGCTTCCGGAGCCGAGGGAGACCGGGCGGGGCAGACAGGTGTTCCACACCGAGGACCCGAAGGTGCTGTCTCCGGTTCTGGACGCCATCGGTCTGGACGCCAGCCGCAGCGTGTCTCATCATATCAATCTCGGCGTTCTGGAGGAGCCGGGGGCCACGGTGGCCTTCCTCCGGGGTGCGTTTCTGGCCGGCGGCAGCGTCACCGACCCCGTGAAGGGGTTTCACATGGAGTTCGCCACCGCCCATTACAGCGTCAGCCGGGAGGCGGAGGCCATTTTGACCGATCTGGGCTACCCGCCCAACAGCTCCAGACGCAGCGGCAGCTACATGCTCTACTATAAGCGCGCCGAGGCTATCGCCGACGTGCTGACTCTGCTGGGGGCGGACACCTCGTCTCTGAAGATCGTGGAGGCCCAGGTGGAGCGGAGCATGAACAACAAGGTCAACCGGCAGATCAACTGCGACTCCGCCAACGCGGACAAGGTGGTGGCGGCGGCCCAGGAGCAGCTGGACGCCATCTTGCGCATCCAGTCGGAATACGGCCTGGCCGTCCTGCCGGAGAAGCTGCAGGACGCGGCGCTGCTGCGGATCGCGAACCCGGAGGCCAGCCTCGCGGATCTGGCAAAGCTGTCCTATCCGGCGGTGAGCAAGAGCACCCTCAGCTACCGTCTGAAAAAGATTCTGGAATTCGATCCGAAGAAGGGATAACCATGGCATTCACCCATCTGCATGTTCACAGTGAATACAGCCTCCTGGACGGCGCCTGCCGCATCTCCCAGATGGCGGAGCGGGCCAAAGCCATGGGCCAGGAGGCCCTTGCCATCACCGACCACGGCGTCATGTACGGCGCGGTGGCCTTTTATCGCGCCTGCAGGGACGCGGGCATCAAGCCCATCATCGGCTGCGAGGTCTATGTGGCTCCCGGGGACCGGAAGGACAAGACCCGGAATCCCGACGGGGACTACACCCATCTGATCCTGCTGTGCGAAAACGAGACCGGCTACAAAAACCTCTGTTATCTGGTCTCCGCCGGCTTCACGGAGGGATTCTATGTCCGTCCGCGGATCGACTGGCAGCTTCTGCACCAGCACGCCGAGGGGCTGATCTGCCTCTCCGGCTGCGTCGCCGGCGAGATCCCCAAAAGGATCCTCCGCGGGGACTACCAGGGCGCCAGGGCCAAGGCACAGGAGCTGGCCGATCTCTTCGGGCCGGACCGGTTCTATCTGGAGCTGCAGAACCACGGCATCCGGGAGGAGCAGACCGCCATGGACGGCCTCATCCGGCTCCACCGGGAGCTGAATCTCCCCATTGTGGCCACCAACGACGCCCACTATCTGGAGCGGAAGGACGCGCGGGTGCAGGACGTGCTTTTGTGCATCCAGACCGGCAAGACCGTGGACGACCCCGACCGCATGCGCTTTGAGGGGGAGGAGTTTTACCTCAAGAGTGAGGACGAGATGCGCGCCCGGTTCTTCGAGTATCCGGAGGCCCTGGAAAACACCAATAAGATTGCCGAGATGTGCAATTTCGACTTCGAGTTCGGCAACTACCATCTGCCCAGATTCCTCTTGCCGGAGGGGGAGACCGACGCGGATCGGTACCTCACCAAGCTCTGCAATCAGGGCTTCGAGCATCGCTACGGCACCGGCCGGGGCGACGCCAGACGGCAGATGGATTATGAGCTGAACATGATCCGCCGGATGGGATTCGTGGACTACTTTCTGATCGTCTCGGACTTCATCGGCTATGCCAAACGAAACGGCATCCCCGTGGGCCCCGGGCGCGGCAGCGCGGCGGGCAGCGTGGTCAGCTACTGTCTCGGCATCACCGACGTGGACCCCATCCAGTACAGCCTGTATTTCGAGCGCTTCTTAAACCCCGAGCGGGTCAGCATGCCCGATATCGACGTGGATTTCTGCGTCAACCGCCGGGGCGAGGTTATAGATTATGTAAACCGAAAATACGGACGGGATCATGTGGCCCAGATCGTCACCTTCGGCACCATGGCCGCCAAGGCCGCCATCCGGGACGTGGGCCGGGCCCTGAACGTCAGCTACGCCGACACGGACAAGGTGGCGAAGCTGATCCCCAACACCCTGAACATGACCATCGACGAGGCGCTGAGATTGGTCAAGCCCCTGAGAGAGCTCTACGAGTCTGACGCCACGGTGAAGCTTTTGATCGACACCGCCAGAGCCCTGGAGGGCATGCCGCGTCACGCCTCCACCCACGCAGCAGGCGTGGTGATCACGGAGCAGCCGGTGTACGCCTACGTGCCGCTGGCGAAAAACGACGAGACCGTGGTCTGCCAGTATCCCATGACCACATTGGAGCAGCTGGGTCTGCTGAAGATGGACTTTCTGGGGCTTCGCAACCTCACGATCCTGGCGGAGGCGGAGCGGCTGGTGCAGCAGAGCAATCCCGGATTTCTGGTGGAGAAGGCACCGGAGGACGACAAGGCCACCTTTGCCATGCTGTCCGCCGGAAAGACCATGGGCGTGTTCCAGCTGGAGAGCACCGGCATCACCGGGGTCTGCATGGGTCTCAAGCCCAAGAGCATTGAGGACATCACCGCCGTCATCGCCCTTTACCGCCCCGGCCCCATGGACAGCATTCCCAGATTTCTGGACTGCTCCGCCCACCCGGAGAAGATTACGTATAAACACCCCATGCTGGAGCCGATCCTCTCCGTCACCTACGGCTGCATCGTCTATCAGGAGCAGGTCATCGAGATCTTCCGAAAGCTTGCGGGCTTCTCCCTGGGTCAGGCGGACATGATCCGTCGGGCCATGAGCAAGAAGAAGGAGAAGGAGATCAAGAAGGAGCGGGACGCCTTCGTTCACGGCGATCCCTCGCGGAACATCATCGGATGTGTGGCAAACGGCGTCCCCGAGGACGTGGCCAACAGCATCTATGACGAGATTCTGGACTTCGCCAGCTACGCCTTCAACAAGGCCCACGCGGTGTCCTACGCCATCGTGGCCTACCGCACGGCCTACATGAAGTGCCACTATCCCAAAGAGTATATGGCGGCCCTGCTCACCAGTGTTCTCGGAAACACCACCAAGGTGGCGGAGTACATCGCCGCCTGCCGGGAGATGGGCATCGCCGTGCTGCCGCCGGACGTGAACGCCTCCGACGCGGACTTCGCCGTGGTGGGGGAGGGGCTGCGCTTCGGTCTCGCCGCCATCAAGGGCGTGGGCCGGGGCTTCGTCCGGGCCGTGGTGAAAAACCGCGGCGACGCCGGGCTCTTCACCGGGTTTGAGGATTTCTGCCGCCGGATGATCGCCTATGACCTGAACCGGAGAGAGTTGGATGGGCTCATCCGCGCCGGCGCCTTTGACTCCCTGGGCTACAAGCGCAAAGCCCTGCTGCAGATCGCCGCGCCGGTGCTGGACGGGGTGCAGAGCGAGGGCCGCACCAACATCGCCGGGCAGATCGACCTCTTCGGCATGGCCTCCGATGAGCCGGACGCCCCGGCAGATCAGGTGAAGATCCCGGACGTGGAGGAATTCACCCGCAGAGAGCTTCTGGCCATGGAGCGGGAGACCACCGGACTCTATCTCTCCGGCCACCCCATGGACGAGTATCGGGATCTGGCCCGCAGAGCCGGAGCCGCCGGACTGGGCGCCATTCGGAACGATTTTGAAGGGGAGGAAGGCCCCAAACGTTTCCGGGACAACCAGCGCGTCACCGTGGCGGGCATCGTCTCCACCGCCAGAACCCGCACCACCAAAAACAACACCCTCATGAGCTATATCACCCTGGAGGACGACACCGGCGACATGGAGCTGATTGCCTTCCAGAAGGTGCTGGAGCTCAGCGGCGAGCTGATTCAGGAGAACGCCGCCCTGCTGGTGGACGGGCGCATCTCCCTCCGAGACGAGAAGGAGCCCCAGCTCATGGTGGACGCCATCCGTCCCCTGACCGAGGAGGCACTGAGCACTGATCCCCGGAGAGACCGTCCGGAGCCGCCGAAGCCGATGGCCTCCAGCGCGCCGGAGCGGATCTGGGTGCGGCTGCCCTCGAAGGACTCCCCGCTGGTGCACCGGATCGAGCTGATCCTCCAGATGTTCCCCGGCAGACAGCAGATCGTGCTGTACTTCGAGGACACGAAAAAGCGCATCGCCGCCCCCTGCCTGATCCACGACGCCCTCATCGAGGAGCTGCAGGAGCTGGCGGGGACGGAAAATGTGGTTGTCAAGTGATTTTTCTTTCCAAATCGGGCTTCAATTCACGAAATATTCACATTTTCAGTGCGATATTCTGCTATAATATTGGCAAAGCTTGGACTGGAGGCGTTTCTCATGGTAGAAAAAGTAAAGAAAGTCCTTTGCATCGTCGGCGCGGTGGTCGCGCTGGCCGGCATTGTCTTCGCGGCGATCAAGCTGATCCCGAAACTGAAAAAGTAAACTATTATCTGTATTTCTCAGCAGTCGGATTTCCCGTGAGCCATCGTGCTCACGGGAAATTTTCGTTTTGGGGGAGAAGGGTAAATTGAAGTTTAGCGGGGAGTCGGATTGTGCAGAGAACTAAAAAAGAATGTCATTGCGAGCCAGTGACCGACGTCATCTGGCGTGGCAATCCGC
>CAMHPQ010000057.1 GCA_946187035.1 uncultured Clostridia bacterium
TGATCAGCGCTTGCTGAACTGAGGTGCACGACGTGCTGCTTTGAGACCGTACTTTTTACGCTCTTTCATTCTCGGGTCGCGGGTCAGGAAACCGGCGGCCTTCAGAGGTGCGCGGAAGCTGTCATCCACCTGCAGCAGGGCGCGGGAGATGCCGTGACGGATGGCGCCGGCCTGACCGGTGACGCCGCCGCCGGTGACGGTGGCTTCGATGTCCACCTTGCCGAGGGTGTTGGTGGTGACCAGGGGCTGACGGACGATGAGCTTCAGGGTCTCAAGACCGAAGTACTCCTCGATGTCGCGGCCATTGATGGTGATGGCGCCGGTGCCGTTCGGGAACAGGTGCACGCGAGCGACGGAGGACTTTCTGCGGCCGGTGCCGTACATATACTCTTTCTTGGGCTTATAGGTTGCCATAGTCTATTCCTCCTTCTCAGCGATCCCAGACTTCGGGCTTCTGGGCAGCGTGGGGATGCTCGGCGCCGCGATAGATCTTCAGGCGGCGGAGCTGCCACTGGGCGATGCTGTTCTTCTGCAGCATGCCGCGGACGGCCAGACGCATAGCCAGCTCGGGCTTGTCCTTCATGAGCTTCTTGTACTGGGTCTCATGCAGGCCGCCGGGATAACCGGAGTGGGTGCGATAGTACTTCTGCTCCAGCTTCTTGCCGGTGAGCACTGCCTGCTCGGCGTTGATGATGATGACGAAATGACCGCAGTCAACGTGCGGGGTGTACGTCGGATCCAGCTTGCCGCGGAGCAGATCCGCTGCCAGAGCAGCAGTCTTGCCCATGGGCTTGCCGGCGGCATCCAGAACGTACCACTTGCGAGCGACTTCGCCGCTCTTGAGCATAGTCGTGGACATGGTGTTGCCTCCAATTAAATAAAGAAATTACATCTCAGGCGCAGTTTCCATCGAAACGCGCTTTATCTTTATAACACAAACCAGACAAACTGTCAACACGAAATTTGATTAGGATTTGGTTTCCTATCGAAATCTCGTGTTTTCTCTTAAATTCTCTTGAATTCTCGCTTTCGATTTTACTTTTATAAAAACCTCCGGCGTCCAGGACGCCGGAGGCATTGATTTGGATTCGGTTTATTTGACGCTGAACAGCAGCTGGCCGTAGCTGGGGAACGGCCAAACGTCCGAGGGGGTCATGGTCTCCAGGGTGTCCACGCTGATGCGCAGCTCCTGCATGGCGGCGAAGACCCGGTCGCGGTAGTAGTCGGCCAGCTCCTGGCTGCCGGAGACGAACTTGGCCCCGAAGAGCGCCGCGTCCAGATTCTTGGTCTTCCGGAAGGCGTCAGACAGCAGACCGGACATCTCGGCGATCTGCTCCTGCTCGAAGGCACAGACAGCGGAGGTGGTGAGGCTCTGCACCGCGAGAGCGGTGTCGCTGAGCTCATGGATGTATCTGCTAACCGCGGGCAGGATGTGGCGGCGGGACATGTCGATCATGGTCAGGGCCTCGATGTTCAGCACCTTGCAGTAGTGCTCCAGATGGATCTCGTAGCGGGCCTCCATCTCGGCACGGGTGTAGACTCTGTGTCTGGTGAAGAGCTCCACGTTTTTGTCGCTGACGTAGTACGGCAGGGCCTCGGGAGTGGTGCGCAGGTTCAGAAGTCCCCGGCGCGCGGCCTCCTCCACCCACTCGTCGGTGTAGCCGTTGCCGTTGAAGATGATGCGCTTGTGCTCGCGGATGACCTTGCGGATCAGGGCCTGGAGGTCGTTTTCAAAGTCCTCGCTCCCCTCCAGCACGTCGGCATACTGGCGCAGGCTCTCGGCCACGGCGGTGTTCAGCACCACGTTGACGCCGGAGATGGAGGCGCTGGAGCCGGGCATGCGGAACTCGAACTTGTTGCCGGTGAAGGCGAAGGGCGAGGTGCGGTTCCGGTCGGTGGTGTCTCTGGCGAAGCGGGGCAGCGCGTGGACGCCGATCTTCAAAAGTTCCCGCTCCTGGCCGACATAGGCGGTGCCGGATTCGATGGCGTTGAGGATCTCCTCCAGCTCCGTGCCCACGAAGATGGACACGATGGCAGGCGGCGCCTCGTTGGCGCCAAGGCGGTGGTCGTTGCCGGGAGAGGCCACGCTGATGCGCAGCATATCCTGATAGTCGTCAACCGCCTGAATGACCGCGCAGAGGGTCAGCAGGAAGATGGCGTTCTCCGCCGGGGTCTCGCCGGGGTCCAGGAAGTTCAGGCCTGTGTCCGTGCCGATGGACCAGTTGTTGTGCTTGCCGGAGCCGTTGACGCCGGCGAAAGGTTTTTCGTGGAGCAGACAGACCATGCCGTGCCTGGAGGCCACCTTCTGCATGGTCTCCATCATCAGCTGGTTGTGGTCGGCGGCCAGGTTGCCGGTGGTGTAGATGGGCGCCAGCTCGTGCTGGGCAGGGGCCACCTCGTTGTGCTCGGTCTTGGCCAGGACGCCCATCTTCCAGAGCTCCTCGTTCAGATCGGACATGTAAGCCTGGACCCGGGGCTTGATGGCGCCGAAATAGTGGTCGTCCAGCTCCTGCCCTTTGGGCGGCTTCGCGCCGAAGAGGGTGCGGCCGGTATAGACCAGATCCTGCCGCTGGTTGTAGACGGACTTGTCCACCAGGAAGTACTCCTGCTCCGGGCCCACGGAGGTGATGATGCGCTTGACGTCGTTCAGACCGAAGAGCTTCGCGATGCGCAGACCCTCCCGGTTGATGGCGTCCATGCTTCGCAGCAGGGGCGTCTTCTTATCCAGCGCCTCGCCGCCGTAGGAGCAGAAGGCCGTGGGAATGCAGAGCACGTTCTCTTTCAAAAACGCGTAGCTGGTGGGGTCCCAGGCGGTGTAGCCTCTGGCCTCGAAGGTGGCGCGCAGGCCGCCGGAGGGAAAGCTGGAGGCGTCGGGCTCACCGCGAACCAGTTCCTTGCCGGAGAACTCCATGATCACGTTGCCGGGATCCACCGGAGAGATGAAGCTGTCGTGCTTCTCCGCGGTGACGCCGGTCATGGGCTGGAACCAGTGGGTAAAATGGGTGGCGCCCTTCTCGATGGCCCAGTCCTTCATGGCGTTGGCCACGATGCGGGCGGCCTCGTCATTGAGACGCTTGCCGGTCTGGATCGTCAGCTGCACCTGCTTATAGGTCTCCTTGGGCAGCCGCTCCTTCATCACATCGTCGCTGAACACGTTCACGCCGAAGATCTCTGAAATTTTCGCCATGTCAGGCACCTCCCAAAAGTGTGGTTGAAACGGAAAAAACGGCTGGTACGCCAGAGATTGTCCATCTCCGCGACGCCATTGCCGTTTCAATGGTGTCACTTTACTACCATTTTCAAAACTTGTCAAGTCCTCAAAATCAAATTCCTTAATCGTTCTTATAAATTCATTGAATTCGACGGATTTGGATGATTTCCGCCGCTTTTTTCTCTGCGTTTTGCTGTTATGATTGCAGAACGCAATTAAGAACAATTATTTTCTATGTTTCGGGAAAAAACGGAATAATAGTTCGATGTTGGCATGATATAGTGTTTTCGTACTTTGCAGTATTGCAGAGTGAATTCGGAAACTGAAAAAGGAGAATCGCTATGAAGACTTCTGAAAAACGTCTGATAAGTCTTTGCATTGCGCTGATCATGGTGGTCGGTCTGCTGGTCATGCCCGGCGCAGCCGCCACGAGAGAAACGGTCAAGCACTATGACACCTACACCGTCCTAGGCGACAGCATCCCCGCGGGCTACGGTCTGCCCGACTACCCGGTGCCGGAGCCGAATATTCTGGACGGCAGCCGCGTGGAGGGCAGCTATCCCGATCTGCTGGCCAAGGCTGTGAAGGCAAAGACCTTCTACCCCATGACCCACTGCGGCAACCGCGCCGTGGATCTGGACTGGCTGCTGAATGAAGATGCCAAGGGCGACGATCTGACCATCCCCTTCCTCGCCTCCTCTTACGCCATCGACATCTCTGACGGTGCCGGCGGCGTCAGCATGGAGAAGCTGCAGGCTGAATGGCCCAAGTTCGAGAAGATGCGCACAGACACCATCGCCGCCGTGCAGGAGGCCGACCTCATCACGCTGGAGATCGGCAACAACGACACCCTCACCTACGGCTTGCTCATGTACAGCATCGAGGCTGCTCTGAAAGCCGCGGCTGAGGCGGAAAAAGAGCCCAGTCAGATTCAGGTTACGACTGAGAAGGTTCGTGCCATGATGCGCGACTATATCCTCGGGCTGGAGAAAGGCGAGGACATTCTGGAGCAGTTCGACAATCTCCAGAAGACCTCCACCCTTGCCGCGGGCACCCTGGATTTCCTGCTGGGCTCCATGAAGTACGCCCTGCAGGGCATGGCCCAGTTCAAGGAGTACTTCGACAAGGATATCGCAAGGATCCGTGAACTGAACCCCGATGCCACCCTCGTGGTGGTGGGTATGTACAACCCCTTCAACGAAGTGACCCTGACCAAGGACAGCAAGCTGCCCGTGGGTCGTCTGGGCGCCATGCTCATCGCGCCGCTGAATCTGTACATGCAGTACCAGAGCAGCCAGCGCAGTGAGTACATCTTTGTGGATGTGCGGGATCCCCAGGTGCACGACTTCCCCGCCATTCTGAGTGAAAACGGCATCTCCGACTTCATTGCAGGTCTGAAGCACGGCACGCATCCGGACGAAGTGGGTCACGCCTTCATTGCTGAGAAGATTCTCGCCGCGCTCCCCACCGAGGAGGAACCGGCTCCCACACCCACGCCCACCGCGACGCCGGATCCCACCCCGATGCCCACTGCAGCGCCTGACCCCACGCCTGCTCCCGCGAAGACCTTCCCCTTCCGGGATGTGGCCGCCAACGCGTGGTATTTCCCGAATGTGTATTACGTCTGGGAGCACAGCATCATGGACGGTATGGAGCCCGATCTCTTCGCGCCTGACGGCACCACCACCCGCGGCCAGTTTGCCACTGTCATCTATCGTATGGCAGACAAACCCGCAGTCACCGACGCCCAGCGCGCGGCCTGCCCGTTCAAGGATCTGGTACAGGATTGGTACAAGGACGCCGTAGTCTGGTGCTATGCCAACGGCGTGGTCAACGGCACCTCTGACACCACCTTCACCCCCGGTGCCAACATCACCCGCGAGCAGATGGTGGCCATGCTGTACCGCTACTCCGGTGATACGGCGGTGAACCCCGCAGTGCTGGCCCAGTTCAAGGACTACACCCAGATCAGCGACTATGCCATTCCCGCCGTGATCTGGGCGGTGGAGAACAACATCGTCAACGGCATGGGCGACGGCACCTTCACCCCCCAGGGCAATTCCACCCGCGCCCAGCTGGCAGCGGTTCTGAGCCGGTATATGGTTCTGAAAAGCAAATAAAATCAATCCCATAGAAAAAGGAGCTGCAATTGCGGCTCCTTTTTTGATCGCGTTCATCACTCATCCCTTGTAGGGCGGGGACCTGTGCCCAGCCCTACGGATTCAAATTATAGTTTATCGGGGCGTTGGATGATGCTGTTAAAGGCTTCCCCTTGAGGGGAAGCTGTCGAGCAAAGCGAGACTGATGAGGTGGCCAAGTTTCAGCTGAAGAAAAGATTTTCCACCTCATCCGTCACGGCTATTATCCGCCGTGCCACCTTCCCCTCAAGGGGAAGGCTTTCGCTCTTTCCAACTGCCCGCTAATCTCCCAGTTCCCCTCAAAATACACCACCAGCCGCCGGGGTTCCGGCGGCTGGTGTGTTTGGATTCGGTTGTTACGCTTTCCAGAGAGAGTGGAGGTTGCAGTAGGCGTAGACGGCCTCCACCTGGTCGCCGTCGGTGATGGCGAAGCAGGCCTTGGGCTCGTCGCCGGGCTTGAGCATCTTGCGCTGGTTGCCCTCCTTGGTCTGGAGGGCGATCCACTCGATGTAGTGCTCCTCCAGCATCGGGTGCGTGACCTCGCCCACCTTGACGCAGACCAGATTGCCCTGGACCTCAAAGACGGGGACGTGCTTCTCCTGGGCAGCGTCGGTGGTGCCGGGCACCAGCTCCACCATCTCCTCGCCGCAGCACATGGTGGGACATGCGGAGCCCTTCACGATGCCGACGATCTTGCCGCACTTTTCGCATTTGTAGAACTTCATTTGACAATCTCCTTTCGTATTCCGCGTTTATGATGCAGGATCTTCCTGCCTGTTCCGTTTGAATAGCTCGCCCAGCATGGCGCCGCCGATGATCAGCACCGCGCCGATAATCTGGACGACGGACATCTTCTCCTCCAGCAGCAGCGCCGAGAAGATCAGCGCCGACACCGGGTCCACATAGCTGATCAGCGCCACGGACTGCCCCGGCAGCTTCTGCAGACCGGAGAAATACAGGAGATAGGCAAGGCCCGTGTTGATGGCGCCGATCCACAAGACGTAGGGCACGTCCGACCTCTGAATGCGCGGCAGACCCGTAGTGCAGAGCACGTAGATCAATACCACCGCCAGCGCCACGTCCAGCTCGATGGCCGCCGTCTGGAGGCCGCTGGTGCGCACGATCCGCTTATTGAACACGATCAGCGTGGCGTACAGCAGCGCCGCCAGCACCGCCCAGAGAAGCCCCGGAATGCTGAGTCCGCCCGCCGCGATGCTGCCCGAGATGCACACCAGGCCCACCGCAACCACCGCCACGGCGATGAGCTTGCTGCCCGTCAGCTTCTCCTTAAACAGGATCGGAGACAGCAGCAGCACGATCATGGGCCCTGCATAGTAGATCAGGGTCGCAAGGCTCACGTTCAGCATCCGGTAGGCCGTGAACAGCGCCACCCAGTTGAGCCCCAGGGCCGCGCCGCCGATCAGCAGCGGAACGCGCTCGGCGCGGACGGCCTTGCGGTCAAAGCCGCCGGAGAGCAGCACCACGACGGTGAGCAGCAGACCGCCGATGAGGGTTCGCATGAGGACGATCTGGCCACTGTCCAGGGACATCTTCGAGACCGGATAGCCGTTGGTGCCGAAGATCAGCATGGACAGGATGTACGCCCCGTAAAAGAGGCCCAGCTTTTTCTGTTTCATCATTTACTGAGGATGCACCATTTTTTCCGGACGCACCCACTCGTCGAACTGCTGCGGCGTCACCAGATTCAGCGCCACGGCGGCCTCCCGGAGGGTCATGCCGGTCTTATGGGCATATTTCGCAATGCGGGCGGAATTCTCATAACCGATGTGGGGGTTCAGCGCCGTGACCAGCATCAGCGAATCCCGCAGATGGTCGGCGATGACGCTGCGGTTGGCCTTGATGCCGGAGGCGCAGTGGGTGTTGAAGGAGTCCATCACGTCGGCCAGCAGTCTGGCGGACTGGAGGAAATTATAGAGGATCACCGGCAGGAACACGTTCAGCTCAAAGTTGCCCTGGCTGGCCGCGAAGCCGATGGCGGCGTCGTTGCCCATGACCTGCACGGCCACCATGGTAACGGCCTCGCATTGGGTGGGGTTCACCTTGCCGGGCATGATGGAGGATCCGGGCTCGTTTTCCGGGATGGTCAGCTCGCCCAGACCGCAGCGGGGGCCGGAGGCCAGCAGCCGGACGTCGTTGGCGATCTTCATCAGATCCGCCGCCAGGGCCTTCAGCGCGCCGTGGGCATAGACGATGGCGTCCTTGCTGGTGAGGGCGTGGAATTTGTTGGGTGCCGAGACAAATTCGTGGCCCAGCATCTTCGTGAGCTCCGCCGCCACCTCAGTGCCAAAGGCCGCGGGCGCGTTTAAGCCGGTGCCCACCGCCGTGCCGCCCAGGGCCAGCTCGGAGATGCCGTCCAGGCTCTTCACCAGCATCTCCCGGCAGTGGGCGAGCATGCTGGCCCAGCCGCTGATCTCCTGGCCCAGGGTCAGGGGCGTGGCATCCTGCAGGTGGGTGCGGCCGATCTTCACCACGCCGCTGTACTCCAGACTCAGATCGTCCAGGGTCTTATGGAGCCGGTCCAGCGCCGGGAGCACGTCTCTTTCGATGATCCGCACGGCGGCGATGTGCATGGCCGAGGGATAGACGTCGTTGGAGCTCTGGGAGCGGTTCACGTGGTCGTTGGGGTGCACCAGATCCTCCCCCAGGATGGCGTTGGCGCGATGGGCCACCACCTCGTTGACGTTCATGTTGGTCTGGGTGCCGCTGCCGGTCTGCCACACGGCCAGGGGGAACTCGCCGTCCCACTCCCCTTTGCAGATCTCCTCGCAGGCGGTGACGATGGCCTCTGCCAGCTTCGGGTCCAGGGTGCCGAGAGAGGCGTTGGTTTTCGCCGCGGCCTCCTTGATGGCGGCCAGGGCATAGATCACCGGCATGGGCATTTTCTCCTTGCCGATGCGGAAGTTTTCAAAGCTTCTCTGGGTCTGGGCGCCCCACAGCCGGTCAGCCGGGACGGAGACCTCGCCCATGGTATCATGCTCGATGCGATATTCCACAAAAAACATCCTTTCTGCGTTTTCCTGTTGCTGCCATCATTATAATATGAGACCGGCCCATAAGCAAGAAAAAAAATAGCCACGCCCCGGCGAACCGGAGCGTGGATGGTATGTACTTTGGTCTAACCTCGACTCTGAATGAGAGAATCGATTAGTCAGGATACTTCGCCTCGAAAGCGGCCTGCAGGGCCTCGGCGGCCTCCTGGGTGACGTGGCCTTTTTTCAGGCACAGATCGAAAATGTCGCCGCAGGTCTTCTTATAGAACAGCTTCAGGGGGAACTTCAGCAGGTTGGGAGTGTACTGCTGCATCAGGTCCTTGCCGCCCAGATCTTCAATAAAATCTCTAACCGAAGTGCTTCTGAAATCCATGATATAATCTCCTTTTCAAGTTTTCCCTTGCGGGGTATGGTGCGTCGCACCTGTTGTATACAGATTAACGCTTTTTGGAACTTTTGTCAAGTAAAAAGCTAGAAATTTTCAGATTGTTCAACATTACGACAAAAATATGACATACTAGCGTTGTTTTCTGCCCGCGGTGTCGATCTCCCGGACGTTCTTCTCAAACTTGGATCTGGCGCCCAGAACCTCGTGGCCGCAGCCCAGACATTTGAGTCGGAAGTCCGCGCCGGTGCGCAGAACCAGCCAGCGTTTTTCCCCGCAGGGGTGGGCTTTTTTCATGGTGAGAACGTCGCCGATCTGAATGTCCATGGCTCACTCCTTGATCTTGTCCCAGTAGGCCTTGGCGGCCTGCTCGTTCTTGTTGTCGCCGTATTCGTAATAGTGGACCCCCGCCAGCTCGTCCGGCAGATACTGCTGCTTGACCCAATGGTGGTCGTAATTGTGGGGGTACAGGTAGCCCTGCTCACGCTCGAAGCCGGTGCCGTCGGCGTGGACGTTCTGGAGCTCTCGGGGGATGGGGCCGGCCTTCCCCTTTTTGACGTCGGAGATGGCGGCGTCGATGGCCATGACCACGCTGTTGGACTTCGGCGCCGTGGCCAGGAGGATGCAGGCCTGGGCCAGCGGCAGCCGTGCCTCCGGAAGGCCCAGCTGCAGGGCGCTGTCCACACAGGACTTCACCATGCTCACCGCCTGGGGGTAGGCAAGGCCGATGTCCTCGCTGGCAGAGCAGAGGATCCTTCGGCATGCCCCGGTGAGGTCGCCCGCCTCCAGGAGTCTCGCCAGATAGTGCAGGGCCGCGTCCGGATCGGAGCCCCGGAGGGATTTCATCAATGCGGACACCACGTCAAAGTGGTCGTCCCCCTCCCGGTCATACCGCATGGCGCTGCGCTGGGTGATGGCCTTGGCGTCGTCCCGGGTGAGGAAAACGGTCTCCCCCTCCCGCTTCGCAGCCGAAAACAGCAGCTCCACGGCGTTCAGGGCTTTTCTGACATCCCCGCCGCAGACGGAGGCGATGTACTCCTCGGTGCCCGGTTCCGTGTCGGCCTTGACGCCCTCCCGCTCAGAGAGCAGCCGGATGGCACGCTTTACGGCTCTGGCGGCCTCGGCGGCCGGGACAGGCTTGAACTCAAAGACCGTGGAACGGCTGAGCACCGCGTTGTAGATGTAAAAATACGGGTTTTCCGTGGTGGAGGCGATCAGCGTGATGCGGCCGTCCTCCATGAACTCCAGCAGGGACTGCTGCTGCTTTTTGTTGAAATACTGGATCTCGTCCAGATACAGCAGCACGCCGCCGGGGGTCAGCATGGTGTCCAGCTCCGCGATGATGGCGCGGATGTCCGAAATGCCCGCCGTGGTGGCGTTTAAGCGCCGCAGGGTGCGGTTGGTTCTGGCTGCGATGATGCTGGCCACGGTGGTCTTGCCGGTGCCGGAGGGGCCGTAGAACACCATATTCGGGATCTGGCCGGACTGGACGATCCGCCGGAGCATGCCGTCGGCGCCCAGGATGTGCTTCTGCCCCACCACGTCCTCCAAAGACGTGGGGCGCAGTTCGTCTGCCAAAGGTCGGTACATGGGTTGCCTCCTGATGAGTGTGGAGTTGGAAAGTGTGGAGTGTGGAGTGTGGAGTTTAAATGATCTCAAATTGTAGTTTGTAGGGGACGGCGTCCACGACGTCCCGGCAGTATTTGTTGGATTATGATGAGTGTGAGGCGAATTGGAATCATGTACGAATTCGCCTGAAATCAATTCATTTCGTGACTTTGTTCTGCGCGGGACGTCGAGGACGGCGTCCCCTACGGATTCTATTTAACTGCCCGTTAAACTCCAATTTGAAAACCTGCTTCTGACGAAAAACCGGCGCGCTGGGGCGCGCCGGTTGGATGGGATCGGATCAGATGATGATGCCGCGCTTCTTGGCGTCGAACTTCAGCTCGTCGCGGAAGTCCGGGTGGGCAATGGCGATCAGCTGCTTGGCGCGGCTGGAGAGGCTCTCGCCGCGGAGATGGGCGATGCCGTACTCGGTGACGATGTAGTCCACATCGTTCTTGCTGGTGGTGACGATGGCGCCGGGAGTGAGGATGTTCTTGATCTTGCTGATGGTGCCGCCCTTGGCTGTGGAGGTGAAGGCGATGAAGCTCTTGCCGCCCTTGGACTGGCAGGCGCCGCGGACGTAGTCCACCTGGCCGCCGGAGCCGGACATGTGCTTGGTGCCCACGCTCTCGGCGCAGACCTGGCCGAAGAGGTCCACCTCCAGGGCCGCGTTGATGCTGATGAAGTTGTCGTTCTGGCAGATGACGTCGGGATCGTTGACGTAGTCCACCGGCAGGATCTCGAAGCAGGGGTTGTCGTTGATGAAGTCATAGATCCGCTGGCTGCCGAAGGCGAAGGTGGTGACGGTCTTGCCGCGATGGATCTGCTTTTTGGAGTTGTTGGCAGCGCCGCTCTCCAGAAGATCCACCATGGAGGTGGTGAACATCTCGGTGTGGATGCCCAGATCCTTCTTGGTCATCAATGCCGCGCCCACCGCGTCCGGGATGGCGCCGATGCCCAGCTGGATGCAGGCGCCGTCGGGGATCTGCTCTGCGATGTAGCCGCCGATGATCTGGCTGGTCTCGTCGATCTTCGTGGGCGGCAGGACGGGCATGTCGTGGGTGTTCTCCACGATGGCAGTGACCTCGGACACGTGCAGCTGGGTGCCGCAGAGGCAGCGGGGCTGCTTCTCGTTGACCTCCACAAAGATCCGCTTGGCCTTGTCGATCATGGCCTGGGAGTAGCTGGTGGAGGTGGCCAGGCTGAAGTAGCCGTGGCTGTCCATGGGCGAGACGCTGACCACGTAGGCGTCATACTCGTACATTCTCCGGATCACGCCGGGGAAATCCCGATAGTAGCCGGGGATCAGATCCGCGTAGCCGCCGTTGACCGCCTTGCGCAGGCCGCCGCCGGAGAACCAGGACACGCCGTTCATCTTCCCGTCCAGGGAGTCGTCCGTCAGGAACGGGAAGGGATAGCCGTCCAACATGAGGTGCACCTTCAGTCCCTTGACGTCGCTGTTGCGGACGTGCTCGGCGATGGCGTTCATGATGCCGTCGGCCTGGGTGGGGGCGGCGTCCATGCCGAAGACCCAGCCGGACTCCACCATCTGGGCCA
>CAMHPQ010000058.1 GCA_946187035.1 uncultured Clostridia bacterium
GGCCCCCGCCCTACGGTGGATCAATGCAACTCCCCAATAAACTATAATATGCAGCAAAAAACACCGCTCGATCAGGCGGCGCGCAAAAAAATCAACAAAGCAATAGCCCCGTACTTTCTTCCTTCTAAAAGTACGGGGCTACGCCTGGATGATCGGTTCCATCATTGAAACCTCTCTTTCTTGGATTTTGTCATTCTCGATCTCGCATTCGTAAGATTCCACCTGCGTCAAATCGCCATCTCCGGCTTTGCGATCCCTTGTCGCTGCCGGTCTACTTCGTACATGGGACCCACCTCCTGGTCGAACTCGAATGACCTTCTATTTAATGAAAGCTGTTGGGGTTTTGGTGTCCCTCACCTGCTTTCTGATTTCATTATAAGCATAAAGGGCGCGTTCGTCAATTGACGGGATGCCAAAACTTTCTGTATTTTTATTGTCTAATTTAACGGATATAATTAAATTATTCAAAGAATTTCCGTCAAATCTCACAAATAAATGGTCACAGAAAACAAATCAGGCTGTTGGGTATAGGTCAGCGTGTAACTTCCGTATCCGACTGCTCCCATCCTTCTGAGGACGGAGGAGACCTCCTGCAGATCGAACAGCCGGAAGCAGACGGTGTCGAAGACCGTCCGGCTGGCGCAGCGGAAGGTGAGGGAATTGCTGCCGGCGGCATACTGCGGTTGAATGGCGTTGTAAACCGCGTCCATGCTGTCCTCGGTGATCAGGCAGTTCTGGCGAATGTAGTAGTTGTCCGCGTTGGCGACGGCGGTGATGTCGTCGGCGGGCTCTGCCGGACTGTGGGCGGTGTTCATCTCGGCGCTGGTGACGGCAAACCAGTCGTGGGCCATGTATTCCGTGCCGTTCCAGTCGTACATGTCCGTGTTGTCCCAGGTGGGGTCAAAGCCGTAGACCGCCCCGTCCAGCACGGCGTAGTTCCAGGCGTGGGTGGATTTCTCCCCGTCCTGCCAGGCGTCCCCGGTGACGGTGCAGGCGGTCCGCCCGGCCCTCTGCAGCAGAAAAGTGAAGGCGTCCGCGATGCCGCCGCAGACCGCGCTTCCCTCGCAGATGGCGGCATAAGAGGTCTGGTCGTAGCCCTCGTTCTCGGCGTAGGTGACATTCCGCTCCAGCCACTCGTAGATGTACAGGGCCAGCTGGTAGTCGTCCCACACGGGGGCGTACTGCAGAACCTCGTCGCATTTGGCGCAGAGAGTTTCGTACTTTGCGGGCCCGTCCTCGTAGAGCCAGGTGAAGGTGATGTCAGCGTTGGTGCGCAGGCCGGTGGTGGCGGTGATGTGGTAGCCCCGGAACCAGAACAGCTCCGGCAGCTCCATCATCTCGTCCAGGCAGGCGGCGATGACGTTGGTGTCCCAGCCCTGGATGGTCACGTTTTCCTCCCGCATGATGGCGGCGCGGAGCTGCTCTGCCAGGGCGGGATTGGCAGTGCACCAGGGGGTTCGATCCCCGATGGTGCTGCCGTCGGTTTGGATGATCTCCGGGGCCTCGGCGCTGGAGAAGTTCAGGCTGCCGCAGCCCGCAAGCAGCAGCGTAAAAACCAGCAGCAGCGCGACAACACCGGTCTTTTTCGCGGACATGAGCATACCTCCCAACTTCTTTTTCCCCATTGTAGCACAGTTTAGGAGGTTTTGGGGGTAGAAATTGCAAAAAATATCTGTTATAATACCTTCATTGTGCCAAACATTACTCTATAGGAGGAACCAAAATGATTGAGATTACTTTCACCGTAGAAGATATTGACTATTCCGACCGCCTGGACTCCCAACTGCCGCTGGTGTTCGAGACCCTGAGCAAGAACGGCGATCTGAACCCCGCTCTGAAGCTGGCCTGCAAGACCCCCGAGGCCACCACCAAGATCGTCAAGGGCGTGCTGAAGGCCATGAACAAGAACCAGAAGGAGAAGCTGGCCGTCACCATTGTCAACAGCCAGAAGGAGCGCCTCATGCGCAAGCTGAACAACCTGGCCGCGGATTACGGCATCGTCGGAAAGGTGACGAGCTGCACCGTTACCAAGAAGTAAGTCACACCATTCAAACCATCGCGCTGCGGAGAGATCTGCGGCGCGGTTTTGTTTTTAAATAGGGATCAGGGGTAAATTGGAGTTTGTCGGGATGTCTTAAATGATCCACCGTAGGGCGGGGACCTGTGCCCCGCCGTTGATCCAACGTTTTTCAGTGGCGGCGGGGCACAGGTCCCCGCCCTACAAGGAACGAGCGATAAACTAAAATTGACTTCTCCGTATAGAAATTCTTCCTCCGGATATGCTATCTCTGATCATTTACTGTATCTCGATTTAGCACTCAAACTAAAAGAGTGCTAACATTTACAATTTGTTCATAAAATATGGGCTATTTATTCATTTTTGTGGAGTAATTTATATATCAGAAAGAGCGAGATAGATAAAAAGATCCCGCAAAACTCATGACACTGTATTAAATTCTAGGAGGAATATAAAATGTTCGAAATCATGCCCATCGAAAGAAGAAGTTATCACATGCGCCCCTTCGATCCCTTCCGCGAGATGCAGGAAATGCAGCGCGCCTTCTGGGGCAACAGCGAGAACGTCGCCAGCTTCCGCACCGATATCAGCGAGACCGGCGAGGCCTACAAGCTGGAGGCGGAGCTCCCCGGCTTCAAGAAAGAGGACATCACCGTGGACATCGAGGACGAGACCCTGACCATCAAGGCCGAGCACACCGAGAACTCCGAAGAGAAAAACGACGAGGGCGAGTACGTCCGCCGCGAGCGCTACTTCGGCAGCTACCAGCGCAGCTTCAATGTCTCCGAGATCGACGTGGAGGGCATCAGCGCCGCCTACGAAAACGGCGTTCTGACCCTGAACCTGCCCAAGAAGGCCCCGGTGAAGCCGGAGTCCAGAAGACTCGAGATCCAGTAAAACCAGAATCCCATCCCACACCTTTCTTCCCTTCTTTTCCCCTTAATCAAATATGTGCAAGTCCGCGCCGCACCTTCCCTTGGGTGCGGCGCAATTTTTCTTTGAAAATCAATCCTTTTTCGGAGATTGATAATTTTTTTGCGAAAACCCGGCAGTTTTGTGACTAACGCACAGACAAAAACCAATTCCCTTGCTATGATATGATCAAGATCGTGAAAACCATACGGCGTGTAAACTAATGAACGCCAAATCGGAATGCAAAAAATGAAAATGAGATATCGGAGGAGATTCCATGGACGAAAACAAGACCAAAGCCAAAATCATTGCCGTGGCCGGTAAGGGCGGCGTGGGCAAGACCTCTCTGTGTTCCGCCATTGTCCGCCACCTGGTGGACGCGCACCCCGGCAAGCGCATCCTTGCCATCGACGCCGACCCCGCCATCGGTCTGAGCACCGCGCTGGGCATCCACGTCGAGCACACCCTGGACGACATCCGCAACGCCGTCATTGAGACCTCGGAGCGCGGCGAGTACCGCCAGGCCATCGAGATCCTCAACGAGGCACGCTTCCGCATCTTCGACACCATGGTGGAGTGCGAGGGCTTCAGCTTCCTGGCCATCGGCCGTCCCGAGGCTGCGGGCTGCTACTGCTCGGTGAACTCCTATCTGAAGGAAGTCATCAGCATGCTGGCCGGCGACTTCGACTATGTGGTCATCGACTGCGAGGCCGGTATCGAGCAGATCAGCCGCCGCGTCCTGGACGAAGTGACCCACCTGATCCTGATCACCGACCAGAGCGCCAAGGGCGTTAACGTCTGCAAGGAGATCAAGGAAGTGGCCGACGAGCTGATCAAGTATGAGCGCATCGGCATCATCTGCAACCGCGTTGTCGATCCCAGCATGAACGATCTGATCAAGCTGGAGAACGTGGAGAATCTGGCTTTCATCCCCACCGATCCGCTGCACGCCGCCAACGACATCCAGGGCAAGAGCGTGTTCGAGCTGCCCGCCGACTCCAACATCATGGTCGGCGTCAAGCAGGCCCTGCAGGCGCTGGAAATCATCTGAACTTTCGACTGAATTCTGAATGGAGGAACAATCATGGATCTTTATAACAGCTTTATTAATGATACGTTGGAACAGCTCGGCGCCCCCAAGCAGAAGTGGGCCTACAACGAGCGCGACGCATGGAAGGACACCGGCGCCAGCGAGCTGGTCATGATGAAGGACGCCGCCTTTGAGTTGGGCGGCAGCGGCAAGGCAGCCGTGAACTTCACCTGCGTGACCGACGACCACAGCCTGGTCTCCGGCGACGAGATCCTGCTCTACGGCCCGGATCTGAAGGACATCAAGTCTGACTCCACCTTCGCCCGCATCGCGTTCCTGGCGGTCAAGGAGATCAGCAAGGACGAGCAGGAGGCCTTCAACACCATCCAAAACATGGAGTTCGTGAAGTATCACGTCTTCCCCGAGGGCTACATGAACCGCGTCAGCCCCGAGAGCCACCGCGAGCAGGTCCGCGTCAGCAAGCAGGCCATCAAGAAGGGCATCAGCTTCAAGAGCGTCGGCGCCGACTACATCAAGCAGTACCACACCAACCCCAACATCCAGTCTGTGAAGCTCATCTTCATCACCGATCCCTCTGTGGACTACAAGAAGCTCGTTGAGACCGCGAAGAAGAGCGAGGAAGTCACCAAGACCATGAATAAGATTCTCGAGGGTCTGCCCGAGGATCTGGACTGCGCCAGCTGCAGCTTCAAGCCCGTCTGCGACGAGGTCGAGGGTCTGAAGGAGCTCCACTTCGGCAAGGAAGGCATGAAGAAGATGGGCAAGAAGTAAGCCCGAATTCAATCAATACATCAACCGCCCGAAAGGGCGGTTTTTGTTTTTTGAACTGAGAGTTTGTCGGGTTAATTACCATTGAAAAAGAGAGTGTCATCCTGAGCGGAGCGCAGCGGAGTCGAAGGATCTCAATAACTGCAGTACCACAGATTCTTCGACTCGCTTCGCTCGCTCAGAATGACAGTTGGTGGGTGCGTTCGTTTATTTCAACTCCCCGATTAACTAAGATAAGCACACGCCCACTATTATTAACGTAATAATATTATAGTCAACTAACCTTGCGCAATTCACTCATTTCGTCACAGAATTCGCAGGGCTCTCTTGCATTTCCATGGAATCTGTGTTATCCTGAAATTGTTCAAAAATTTGAACTATCTTCCGAAACAAAAGGATGTGACAGCATGGATTTATTTGAGAAATGCTTTGCGCCCGGGCGCGCGGATCAGGCCCGCGAGATGGACATTTACCCCTATTTCCACGCGCTGGAGACCCGGCAGGACGTGGAGGTCATGATGGAGGGCAAACGCCGCATCATGCTGGGCTCCAACAACTATCTGGGCCTCACCGTGGACCCGGAGGTCATTGAGGCCAGTATCAAGGCTGTGGAGCAGTACGGCACCGGCTGCAGCGGTTCCCGGTTCATGAACGGCACCCTGGAGCTCCATCTGGAGCTGGAGGACGAGCTCTCAAAATTCCTCAGAAAGGACGGCGTTGTCACCTTTTCCGCCGGCTTCCTGTCTAACCTCAGCATCATCTCCGCGCTGGTGGGACGTCACGACTACGTGATCTGCGACCGGGAAAACCACGCCAGCATCTATGACGGCTGCCAGCTGAGCTTCGGCAAGATGCTCCGCTACAAGCACAACGACATGGCCGATCTGGAAAAGCAGCTCCAGAAGGTTCCGGAGACCGCCGGCTGCCTGATCGTCACCGACGGCGTGTTCTCCATGGGCGGCGATATCGCGAACCTCCCGGAGATCGTCCGTCTGGCCAAGAAATACGGCGCCCGCACCATGGTGGACGACGCCCACGCCCTTGGCGTCATCGGCGAGGGCGGCCGCGGTACCGCCAGCCACTTTGGTCTGGAGGACGAGGTGGACATCTACATGGGCACCTTCTCCAAGACCCTGGCCTCTCTGGGCGGTTACGCTGCCACCAGCGCCAGAGTGGCGGACTATCTGCGCCACAGCGCCAGACCCTTCATCTTCACCGCCAGCATCACCCCCGCCAGCTGCGCCGCGGCTCTGGCCTCTCTGCGGAAGCTGGAGAAGCACCCCGAGCTGGTGACGAGGCTTGCTGAACTGAGCACCTACGCCCGCGAGGGCTTTAAAAAGCGCAACGTCCGCATCCGGGAGAGCATCGCCGATGTGCCCACGCCCATTGTTCCGCTGTACACCAACGACATGGTGAACACCCTCTCCACCGCCAAGCGGCTCTATGACAACGGCGTGTATGTGAACCCTGTTCTGCCGCCCGCCGTGCCGGAGGCAGACTGCCTGCTGCGCACCAGCTATATGGCCACCCACACCGAGGCGCTGTTGGACGAGGCCATGGACATCATCGCAAAGGAGCTGGGCGGAAAATGAGCAAAAAAGTCGTTGTCATCACCGGCGGCACCTCCGGCATCGGGCTGGAGACCGCCAAGGCCCTGGCGGATCAGGGCTGCACCGTCTATGAGCTGAGCCGCCGGGCCGAGGGAACCGATCCTCAGATCCTCCACGTCCAGGCCGACGTCACCAACGAAAGTCAGGTGCAGGCCGCTGTGAAGGAGATCGTGGAGCGGGAGGGCCGCATCGACGTGCTGATCAACAACGCGGGCTTCGGCATTTCCGGCGCGGTGGAGTTCACCGAGACCGCCGACGCCATCCGCCAGTTTGACGTGAACTTCTTCGGCATGGTGCGGATGAACAAGGCGGTGATCCCCGTCATGCGCAGGCAGGGGGGAGGACGGATCATCAGCATGTCCAGCGTGGCCGCGCCCATCGCCATCCCCTTCCAGACCTATTACAGCGCCTCGAAAGCGGCGGTTCGCACTTATATGCTCGCACTTGCCCCTGAAATAAAACCCTTCGGCATCGAGACCTGCGCCATCATGCCCGGCGACATCCACACCGGTTTCACTGCCGCCAGAAAAAAGAGCCCCGCAGGTGACGATGTCTATGAGGGCCGCATCACCCGCAGCGTCGCCGTCATGGAGCACGACGAGCTCAACGGTATCACCGCCGCAGACGCCGGCGCCTTTGTGGCGAAGAAAGCCCTGCAGAAGCGGGTGCCGCTGCTGTGCACCCTGGGTGGGAAGTACAAGGTGTTCGTCTTCCTCACCCGCCTGCTGCCCACCAGACTCATGACCTGGATGGTGGGTCTCATCTACGCGAAATAAGAATCAATCCAACCCTCAATCCCATCGGTTTTCTGGTGGGATTTTTTGTATCGTTACTCCTTTACAAATGCAGTCCCGGTTGGTATAATACCATCTGTAATCAAAGCATCAGAAGGAGAGAGAACCATGGAGCGCGAATTCTCCGAAGTGCTGTCTGAGCTCCGCAGAAACAGTGGACGCAGCCAGCGCACCGTGGCGGCGGAGCTGGGCATCAGCCAGGCCCTGCTGAGCCACTATGAAAACGGCGCGCGGGAGCCGGGGCTGGCCTTTGTCTGCAAGGCCTGCGACTACTACGGCGTCAGCGCGGACTATATGCTGGGGCGCAGCCTGACGCCCCTGCCGCCGTCGGAGGAGCTGGAGCAGCTGAAGCTGGCCATCCGCAGCCTGAACGACAGTGCGGCTCAGGCGCAGAACGCGCTGGATACACTGACTGGGGAGGAGAACCCATGATCCCACAGGACCACATTCGTAATTTTTCCATCATCGCCCACATCGACCACGGCAAGTCCACCCTGTCCGACCGGCTCATCGAGCTCTGCGGCGCGGTGGAGCAGCGGGACATGGCCGACCAGCTTCTGGACAACATGGATCTGGAGCGGGAGCGCGGCATCACCATCAAGGCCCGGGCCGTGGGTCTGAACTACAGCCGCAACGGCGAGAACTACACCCTGAACCTGATCGACACCCCGGGCCACGTGGACTTCAACTATGAGGTCAGCCGTTCCCTGGCCGCCTGCGAGGGCGCGGTGCTGATTGTGGACGCCTCCCAGGGCGTGGAGGCCCAGACCCTGGCCAACACCTATCTGGCGCTGGAGCATGATCTGGAGATCCTGCCGGTCATCAACAAGATCGACCTGCCCGCCGCCGACCCCCACCGCACCAAGACCGAGGTGGAGGACATCATCGGCATCCCCGCCATGGATGCGCCGGAGATCAGCGCCAAGCAGGGCATCAACATCCAGTCGGTGCTGGACAGCATCGTGGACAACATCCCCGCCCCCAAGGGAGACCCCGACGCGCCGCTGCAGGCATTGGTGTTCGACAGCCAGTATGACGCCTATCGGGGCGTGATTGTGCTGGTGCGCGTCATGGAGGGCGTCATCAAAAAGGACATGGAGATCCGCATGATGGCCACCGGCGCGACGTACAAGATTGTCGAGGTGGGCCATCTGCGTCCCATCGGTCTGGACCCCTGCGAGGAGCTGGGCTGCGGCGACGTGGGCTACTTCACCGCCAGCATTAAGAACGTGGACGACACCCGCGTGGGCGACACGGTCACATCGGTCTTAAACCCCGCCGCCGAGCCGCTGCCGGGCTATCGTCCCGCCAGAAGCATGGTCTATTGCGGCATCTACACCGAGGACGGCTCCAAGTACCCGGATCTGCGGGACGCCCTGGAGAAGCTCAAGCTCAACGATGCCTCCCTCTCCTTCGAGCCGGAGAGCTCCGCTGCCCTGGGCTTCGGCTTCCGCTGCGGCTTTTTGGGCATGCTCCACATGGAGATCATCCAGGAGCGTCTGGAGCGGGAGTTCGATCTGGACCTGATCACCACCCTGCCCAGCGTCATCTATCGGATCACCAAGACCGACGGCACGGTGGTCATGGTGGACAACCCCCACAACTATCCCGATCCCGCCAGCATCGAACTGGCGGAGGAGCCCTTCGTCAGCGTGAGCATCATCACGCCCCAGGAGTTCGTGGGCAACATTATGCCCCTGTGCCAGGATCTGCGGGGCGAGTATCAGGACATGCAGTATCTGGACACCCGTCTGGTGGAGCTGAAGTACGAGATGCCCCTCAATGAGATCGTCTACAACTTCTTCGACACCCTCAAGGCCCGCACCAAGGGCTACGCCTCTCTGGACTATGAGTTCAGCTGCTACCACCCCAGTGAGCTGGTAAAGGTGGACATGCTCTTAAACGGCGATCCCGTGGACGCGCTGAGCTTCATCGCCCACAAGGACAAGGCCTACGGAAGAGCCAGAAGCCTCTGCGAAAAGCTCAAGGAGAACATCCCGCGCCAGCTCTTCGAGATCCCGGTGCAGGCGGCCATCGGCGGCAAGATCATCGCCAGAGAGACCGTCAAGGCCCTGAGAAAGGACGTCCTCGCCAAGTGCTACGGCGGCGATATCACCCGAAAGAAAAAGCTGCTGGAAAAGCAGAAGGAGGGCAAAAAGAAGATGCGCCAGCTGGGCACGGTGCAGATTCCCACGGAGGCCTTCCTCGCGGTTTTGAAGCTGGACAGCTGACATTTAAAAACCAAAATCCCCGCCGGATACATCCGGCGGGGATTTTGTGGGTTTGGTTCAGGAATTGAAGGGGTCGTCCAGCCATCTGGCGACGTCGGCTTCCTTCACATTCAGACCTCTGGAGAGGAACGCAATGGCCTCTGTCATGGTGAGGTTCTTCAGATGATTGAAGTTGCTCTCGGCCTTGGTGTCTGCCATCCGGCCCTCAATGTAACCGCACTCATAGCACATCTGCAGCGCATATCTGCGATGCTCATCCACGACCATCTCGTGGCCGCACTTGGGACATTTCATTTTTGCTTCCTCCTTGTGTGTGAATGGATTCTGAGCCCATTATAACCCACTTCGGAAAAATCAGCAATCCCTTTTTTGTGTTTTGTTTTTCACGCTTTCTCAATCGTGCTGCTCGGAGTAACCTCTGGTTACTCTAAAACTGCGGCGCAGGCGGTTCCGATCAGGGTGGCGTGCTCCACACCCTTGCACATGCTGAAGATGTTCAGCTCCTGGATGGCGAACTCCTGCATGCCCTCGGTGACTTCCTCGTGGACGAAGAAGCTCTTGTTGTAGACCGAGCCGTCCACGCTGACGATCACCGGCTTGTAGCGGTCGGTGAGGCCATAACCGGAGAGCATCGCAATGGCGGAGGCCAGGCAGGTGCATGCCGCACCGGCGCGGCGCAGCACACCGATGATGATATGCTGGGCGGTCTCGAGGTCCTTTTCGGTGCCGTCCTTCATGGCGGGGATGACTCTGAGCCAGGGATCGTCGGCAAACTTGTCCGCCGTGGCGATGCTGAGCTGCCGCATATTCTTCAGCCGCTTGGCAGTCTGCTCGTCCTCAAACATGCCCTCCTCGGCGGCGGCCTTCAGGGCGTAGCGGGCGATGTCGCCCAGGTACCGTCCGCCGGTCATTTTCTCCAGACGGGAGATGCCGGGGGCCTCGCTCTTCTCGTCCACCAGCTTCTCAAAATCGCTCTGGGGCACGTCGGAGAAGAAGCCTGCCTCCATGTCCACGATCATGCGGGTGCCGTCGGCGGGGAGCCCCAGCTTTTCGATCCGCTCCACCGGCAGGGAGATGGCGGCGTTCACGCCGGTGCCCATGACCATGCCCGCGAAATCGGAGCCGTATCTGGGCGGCACGCTGGTGCGTCCGCGAATCAGGGCGGCGGCGGTGTCGTTCAGAGCGGTGTAACTGAGCCCCATGTGGCCCCGCTTCTCCAGCTCTTTGTTCAGAGAGGCGCAGACCAGCTTGCCCTTGGAGCCGTTGATGGTGACTTCCTTGGAGAGGGACAGCACCTTCAAATCTCCATCCGGGGTGGCCTCGGCGGGGTAGCAGAAGCAGATGCCCACGCGCTTGACGCCGTCCAGTCTGGGCTCCAGCTGATCGGCGCACTGCTTGATGAACTTACTCCAGGTCACGGGCTCGGTGCTGCCGGGCAGGGGAATGGTCTCGGCTTCCTCCACCATGGGGGTAGCGCCTTCCCAGATCACGCGGGCGACCCGCAGATTGGATCCGCCGGCGTCCAGAACCGCCACGGGCTCCTGGCTGACCACATGGGACTCCATGCTGGTGAGATAGGTGGGGATCATGGCGAGACCGCCCTTCTCTCCCCGCAAACCCGCCTCCATGGCGGCGTGGAGCTTCATGGTCAGATCCATCCGGTCGATCTGGTCGCTGCAGGCGTTGTGCCGCCGCAGAAACTCTGCCACGTCCTCCCGCAGCTCGATCTTGCTGTATTCCTCCGGCACGCGGGTGCGCATTCTGGCGGTCTTGTAGATCTCCTCCTTGGAGCGCACCACGCTGGACACGCCCTTGGGAATGATCTGCTGTCTGGTGTAGCCCTCGGGCAGTTCCTTGGGCTTTTTCTTAAAAAAGGGTAATTTCAAAGTAAATCGACTCCTGAAAAAAGCGGGCCGGCTGACGCCAGCCCGCTAAAAATGTTTTTCCGAATTATTCTCCCTTGGGCTCCTTGAGGGTCTCCATGAGGCCGGTGGCCACACCGGCGAGAGACTGGATCTCAGAGGGGATGATGATCTTGGTGGACTTGCCGTCGGCTGCGGCGGCGAAGGCCTCCAGACTGCGGAGCTTGATGACCGCGTCAGTGGGGCCGGCCTCGTTGAGCAGACGGATGCCCTCGGCGGTGGCGCGCTGGACGGCCAGAATGGCCTCGGCCTCACCTTCGGCCTCCAGGATCTTCTGCTGCTTCTTGGCGTCGGCGCGGAGGATCGCGGACTCCTTCTCGCCCTCGGCCTCGAGGATCGCGGAGCGCTTTTCGCCCTCGGCGCGCAGGATGGCCTCACGGCGTTCACGCTCGGCCTTCATCTGCTTCTCCATGGCGTTCTGGATCTCCTTGGGAGGCAGGATGTTCTTCAGCTCCACGCGGTTGACCT
>CAMHPQ010000059.1 GCA_946187035.1 uncultured Clostridia bacterium
AAAGTCACGAAATGAATTGATTTCAGGCGAATTCGTACATGATTCCATTTCGCCTCACACCCATCATAATCCAACAAATACCGCCGGGACGTCGAGGACGCCGTCCCCTACAAACTAAAATTTGAAATCCGTCGGAGACACTTTCAACTCCACACTCCTAACTCCACACTCCACGCTTCACGCATCACTTTAACATCGTATAAAAATCCCCTTGGAAAGGAGTTTTCCATATGAACGCTGAGAAATTCACCCAAAAGACGTTGGAAACCATCCAGACCGCCCAGAGCATGGCCCAGGAGAACGGCAACCAGTATCTGACGCCGGAGCACCTGCTCTATGCGTTGATCGACCAGGACGGCGGGCTCATCGGCACGCTGCTGAGTCGCATGGGCGTGGACTGCGACACGGTGCTGGCGGAGCTGGACACCGTGATTACGAACATGCCGAGGGTCTCCGGCGGCGGCAGCGAGGTCTACGCCTCCAGTGAGACCGGCAAGGTGCTGGCCTTCGCCGAGCGCGTGGCCAAGAACATGCAGGACGACTATATTTCTGTTGAGCACCTGATGCTGGGCATCTTCCAGCACCCCACGAGAGACATCAAACGGATCTTCAACGAGCACGGCATCACCAAGGACGGCTTCACCACCCAGCTGAGCAAGGTCAAGACCGGGCGCGTCACCTCCGACGATCCCGAGAGCACCTACGACGCCCTGAAAAAATACGGCACCGATCTGGTGGAGCGGGCCCGGGAGGGCAAGATGGACCCGGTCATCGGCCGCGACGCCGAGATCCGGAACGTGATCCGCATCCTCTCCCGAAAGACCAAGAATAACCCCGTCCTGATCGGCGAGCCCGGCGTGGGCAAGACCGCCATCGCCGAGGGTCTGGCCCAGCGCATCGTCCGCGGCGACGTGCCCGAGGGCTTGAAGGACAAGACCGTCTTCTCCCTGGACATGGGCGCGCTGGTGGCCGGTGCCAAGTATCGCGGCGAGTTTGAGGAGCGGCTCAAGGCCGTGTTGGAGGAGATCAAAAAGAGCGAGGGCCGCATTCTGCTGTTCATCGACGAGCTGCACACCATCGTGGGCGCCGGCAAGACCGAGGGCAGCATGGACGCCGGCAACCTGTTAAAACCCATGCTGGCCAGAGGCGAGCTCCACTGCATCGGCGCCACCACCCTGGACGAGTACCGGAAATACATCGAGAAGGACGCCGCCCTGGAGCGCCGGTTCCAGCCGGTGCAGGTGGACGAGCCCACGGTGGAGGACACGGTGAGCATCCTCAGAGGCTTGAAGGATCGCTACGAGATCTTCCACGGCGTCCGCATCCACGACAGCGCCCTGGTGGCCGCGGCGACCCTCTCCCACCGGTACATCACGGACCGGTTCCTGCCGGACAAGGCCATCGACCTGGTGGACGAGGCCTGCGCCCTGATCCGCACGGAGATCGACTCCATGCCCTCGGAGCTGGACGACCTGCGCCGCCGGATCATGCAGATGGAGATCGAGGAGATGGCCCTGAAGAAAGAGGAGGACCAGCTCTCCAAGGACCGCCTGGAAAAGCTCACCAAGGAGCTGGCCGAGCAGAAGGACAAGTTCAACGAGATGAAGGCCCGCTGGGACACCGAGAAGAACAGCGTGGAGGAGGTCAAGCGCATCAAGGGCGAGATCGACCGCCTGCACGTGGACATCGAGAACGCCCAGCAGCAGTATGAATATGAAAAGGCCGCGCGCCTCCAGTACGCGGAGCTGCCCCGGCTGGAGCAGCAGCTCAAGGAGGCGGAGGAGGCCGCCGAGCGCCGCAGCGGCGGCAACTCTCTGGTGCAGGACACCGTCACCGAGGAGTCCATCGCCGGCATCGTGGCCCGCTGGACCGGCATCCCCGTGGCGAAGCTCATGGAAGGGGAGCGGGAGAAGCTCCTGCATCTGGACGATATTCTTCACAAGCGTCTGATCGGTCAGGACGAGGCGGTGCAGAAGGTTTGCGAGGCCATCTGGCGCAGCCGCGCCGGCATCGCCGACCCCAACCGGCCCATCGGCAGCTTCCTGTTCCTGGGCCCCACCGGCGTGGGCAAGACGGAGCTGGCAAAATCTCTGGCCGTGAGCCTCTTCGACGACGAGAACAACATGGTCCGCATCGACATGACGGAATACATGGAGAAGTTCAGCGTCTCCAGACTCATCGGCGCGCCTCCGGGATACGTGGGCTATGACGAGGGCGGCCAGCTCACCGAGGCCGTCCGCCGGAAGCCCTACAGCGTGGTGCTCTTCGACGAGGTGGAAAAGGCCCACCCCGACGTGTTCAACATCCTGCTGCAGATCCTGGACGACGGCCGCATCACCGACTCCCAGGGCCGCACCGTGGACTTCAAGAACACCATCATCATCCTAACCTCCAACCTGGGCAGCCAGTACCTGCTGGACGGCATCGACGAAAACGGCGAGGTCAGCGAATCCGCCCGCGCCGCCGTGAACGCGGAGCTGCGCAGATCCTTTAGACCGGAGTTCCTAAACCGTCTGGACTCCACCATCTTCTTCAAGCCTCTGACCAAGGAGAATCTGAGCCGCATCATCGACAACCTGATCGCGGGCCTCCGGGGCCGTCTGGCAGATCGGCAGCTGCGGCTGGAGCTCACCGACGCCGCCAAGCAGCACATCATCGACCACGGCTTCGACCCCGTCTATGGCGCCAGACCCATGAAGCGCTACCTCCAGAGCGAGGCCGAGACCCTCATCGCCCGGACCATCCTCCAGGGCGACCTCCACGCCGGCAGCACCCTCACCATCGACGATGAGGACGGAAGTCTCGTCTGCCGGGTGAAGTAAATCCACACAATATCCAGAAATCCCCATTTCCAGAACGGAAGTGGGGATTTTGCTGATTTCTAAACACTATATCTGGTCAATATATATAAAACGGCAGAATTGTAACCTTTTGTTGTTGTAATTTCTGCCGGGAAAGCATATATTTATGTCAACGCTTTTCCACACAAATTACAAAAGGAGGAAGAAAAGAAGAAGATGAATAAAGCAGTGAAAGCGTTAAGCGTTCTGCTGGTGGTTGCGGCTCTGTTCGGGCTGTTCGGCAGCGGTACGACTCTCAAGGACGTGCTCAGCGGCAAGGAATACTGGAGTGCCAAAGGCGTTGAGACGGACGCAAATCTCTCCAGACTGGAGGACGGTCTGAAGCAGCTGGGCGACAACGAGGCCGCCTATCTGGATGGCCGCGACCAGCTGGAGCAGGGCAAGAAGGACTACGCCGCCGGCAAGGAAGAGCTCCAGAAGGGCAAGGTGGAGTACGAGGCCGGAAAATCGCTTCTGGCGGAGAAGGAAGTTGAATTCAACGAAGGCAAGGCCAAGCTGGAAGCCGCTGCGGTGCAGCTGGCGGATGGACGCAAGACCCTGGCCGAGAAGCAGGCGGAATTCGACGCAGGTCTCGCCAAGCTGCAGGCCGCTGCCAAGCAGCTGGCCGAAGGCCGCCAGACCCTGAAGGAGAAGCAGGCGGAGTTCGACGCCGGTCAGGCCCAGCTGGAGGCTGCCAAAAAGCAGCTGGACGAGGGCCGAACCACCCTCAGAGAGAAACAGGCGGAATACGACGCGGGCGTCAAGCAGCTGGAGGCTGCCAAGCAGCAGCTGGACGAGGGCCGCAAGACGCTGGAGGAAAAGCAGGCGGAGTATGACGCCGGCAAGCAGCAGCTGGCAGAGGCCAAGCAGCAGCTGGACGAGGGCAGAGCCCTCTTGGCCGAGAAGCAGGCGGAGTATGACGAAGGCGTGAAGACGCTGGCTGCGGCAGAGAAGCAGCTGGCCGACGCCGAACAGCAGCTGGCCGAGAACAGGGAGGCCTACGAGGCTGGCAAGCAGACCCTGGCGGACAACAAGGACGCCTATGAGGCCGGCAAGAAGACCCTGGCCGAGAACAAGGAGGCTTACGAGGCCGGCAAGAAGCAGCTGGAAGAGAACAAGGCTGCCTACGAGGCAGGAAAGAAGCAGATCGAGGCGCTGGATCCCGCCACCGTCGCCGCCATGACCCAGGTGCACGAACAGGTGCAGGGGCTCATGGACAAGGGCATGGGCGAGAAAGACGCCATCGACGCTGTGGCCGCCGCCATGGTGGATCAGCAGATCGCCGCCAACGAGGACGCCATCCGCGACGGTGTGACCGCCGCCGCCCGGGAGAACATAGCGTCTCAGGTCACTGACGAAACCAGGGACGCCATCGCCCAGCAGGCTGGCGCAAGCAGCTATGCCGACGCCCCCGACGAGGTGAAGGCCGCTGTCGATGCGCAGATCCAGCAGAGCATCGACGAACAGATGAAGTCTGACGACGTGCAGGCCGCCATCGAGGAGAATGTGGACGCACAGAAGAAAGCGCTGCATGACCAGAATCTCCCCGGCGCCATCCGCCAGGTCCAGGAGGCTTATTCCGGTTATCAGACCTATGAAGCCGGTCTGGAGCAGATCAAGGCCTACGAGGACGGCATGGAGCAGGTCAAGGCCTATGAGGACGGCATGGAACAGGTGGCCGCCTATGAGGCTGGTCGGGAGCAGGTGGCCGCTTATGAGGCAGGCCAGGCCCAGTACAAGGCGGGGCTCGCCGAGTACAACGCCGGCAAGCAGCAGCTGGAGGAAGGCGCTGTCGCTCTGGCTGAGGGCCGCCAGACTCTGGCGGATGGTCAAGCCCAGTACGATGAGGGCAAGCAGAAGCTGGACGAAGGTGCTGTGGCTCTCGCCGAAGGCAGACAGCAGCTGGCTGACGGTCAGGCCCAGTACGACGCCGGTATGCAGGCGCTCAATGATGGCGCTGTCGCCCTGGCGGACGGCAAGCAGCAGCTGGCTGACGGCCAGGCCCAGTATGACGCCGGCATGAAGGCTCTCAACGAGGGCGCCGCCGCTCTCGCCGCCGGCAAGCAGCAGCTGGCCGACGGTCAGGCCGAGTACGACGCCGGTCAGAAGCAGCTGGACGAGGGCGCCGTGCTCCTGGCCGAAGGCCGCAAGACCCTGGCAGACGGTCAGGCCCAGTATGACGCCGGTATGAAGCAGCTGAACGAAGGCGCTGTGGCGCTGGAGGAAGGCCGCCAGAAGCTGGCCGACGCCGAGAAGCAGATTGCGGACGGCGAAAAGCAGCTGGCCGACGCCGAGAAGCAGATCGCGGACGGCGAAGCCCAGCTGGCAGTGTTCGAGGATGGCCGCGATCAGGTCATCGACGGTCTGAATTCCGCAATCGCGCAGGAGGCCGACAAGGGCCTGGTCAGCATTGCCGATCGCCTGGGCCAGGGCTTCAGCTTCATGAAGAACGACACCGATCTGGACATTGAAAAGGGTATGCAGGTCGCTGCGGCTGCCAGAGGCTATTCCGCTGACAGCGGCGATGTGATCACCAAGGAGATCACCCAGCGTGCCATCGGCGCAGGTCTCGCCCTGCTGGCGTCCCTCGCCGCCATCGTGGCGGGTCTGCTGGGTCTCGGCAAGAAGGCGCGCAAGGCCGGAGTTCCCTCCGTTGTCTCTGCCGTTCTCGGCGCTGTGGGCGCGATTCTCGCCGCCTCCGCCGGTACCTTCTACTCCCTGCAGGCGGGCGCTACCTCCGGCAGTCGTGCCGCCATCGCCGGCGCGATTCTCGCCGTGGTCGGCATTGCCACCGCAATCGCCGCCCTTGGCAGCAAAAAGTCTGTGAACGTGTAATTCCATTCCATACGGTCAGGGCGTACCCATGTCGGGTACGCCCTGATTGTTTTTGCGGAGCAGATTCTGGGTTGTCGCGCTCTTTGTGCAGAGCGGGTCGCTTGCCGCCCGACGCGATGCTTCAAATTCCAGTTTAGCGGGGAGGTTAGATTCTGAGGAAAACTAAAATAGAATGTCATTGCGAACCAGTCTGCGGACTGGTTCGCAATGACAGCCTTTGGGTCTGGCAGACAAACCCCAATTTCCCGCTGGAATGGAATCTCTGTTTTCATTTCCCCGTTGTCCAAAGCAAAAACCGCCCGGAACGGTTAAAAGCCGATCCGGGCGGTTCCAATTATTCTTATTCGTACTCAATGGTCGCCGTGGGTTTCGGGGTGCAGTCGTAGAGGACGCGGTTGACGCCCTTGACCTCATGGGTGATGCGGTCTGTGATCTTGTCCAGCAGCGCCCAGTCGGGATGCTCCACGGTGGCGGACATGGCGTCGCGGGTGTTCACGGCGCGGATGATCACGGGCCAGGCGTCGGTGCGCTTGCCGTCGGTGATGCCGGTGGAGGTGAAGTCCGGAACCACGGTGAAGTACTGCCAGACCTTGCCGGCGAGACCGGCCTTGTCGAACTCCTCACGGAGGATGGCGTCAGACTCGCGGACGGCCTCCAGACGGTCTCTGGTGATGGCGCCGACGCAGCGGACGCCCAGACCGGGGCCGGGGAAGGGCTGACGATAGACCATGTTGTCCGGCAGACCCAGGGCCTTGCCCACCACGCGGACCTCGTCCTTGAACAGCAGCTTCACGGGCTCCACCAGCTCCAGCTTCACGTCCTCCGGCAGACCGCCCACGTTGTGGTGGGCCTTGACGCCGTCGGACTCCAGGATGTCGGGGTAGATGGTGCCCTGTCCCAAAAAGCGAATGTCGGAGAGCTTGGCGGCCTCCTCGTCGAACACATTGATAAACTCTGCGCCGATGATCTTCCGCTTGGTCTCGGGGTCGGAGACGCCGGCCAGCTTGTCCAGGAAGCGGTCCGTGGCGTCGATGTAAATGAGGTTCGCGCCCAGCTGGTTCTGGAACACGTCGATGACCTGCTGGCTCTCGCCCTTGCGCATGAGCCCGTGGTTCACGTGGATGCAGGTGAGCTGCTTGCCCACAGCTTTGATCAGCAGGGCAGCCACCACGGAGGAATCCACGCCGCCGGACAGGGCCAGCAGCACGTTGCCGTCCCCGATCTGCGCGCGCAGGGCGGCCACCTGCTCGTCGATGAAGGCGTTGGCCAGGGCCTCGGTGGTGATCCGCTCCATATTCTCCGGGCGGACATTGGAAGTGTTCATAGACATTCGCCTCTCTTTCTGAAAGTATATGTATTATACCGAATGAAACGGGATTCGTAAAGGGGGAAAATCAAGTGCGTTGCGAAAAACGTTTGTGATTCAAAATTCGGCTTATCGGGGAGTTGAATTTTGCTGAATGCAGGATAGAACTTGGCCTTCCCCTGGGGGAAGGCTTTCTCTTTATCCAACTGCCCAACATCCACCCAATTCACCGTTCCAGTGCTTTCATCAGCTTCTTTGCGAATTCCGAATGTCCCTCCGGGGTCAGATGCACGCCGTCGTAGGCGAGATCGCAATGTCCCGGATCGAAGAAGGGGAGGGCCTGCTTCTTCGCCAGTGCGGCATAGTAGCGGGCCAGCGACTCCGAGGCCGTGACCAGCTCCTCCGACGGCACCCAGGCCCCCAGCTGCATCCGAGGGGGCGCCATCAGCAGAATGGGGAAGTCCTCCAAAGCCCGCAGCAGGTTTTCCATTCGCAGGGCCGTCTGCTCCGGAGAAAACTCCATCAGCAGATCGTTGCTCCCCAGCATGAGGGTCACGAAATCCATGGGCCGGAGCGGCTCCAGCTGCTGCCGGAGATGGGCAATCGACGCCGGGCGATAGGGGATCTGCGCCCCGTTCACGCCGAGATTTACCACCTCGAACCCGGCGGATTGCAGCAGGCCCGTCCAGCGGGTGTCGGCGTCATATCGGTCCCCCACATAGGATCTGGGATCGTAGCCATAGGTGTTGGAATCCCCCACGCAGACGAGCTTCATTTGTGCCACCTCCGTCGTTTTTTCCATCATACCACAGGGGAAAAGCAGGGTCAAAAGAATTTGAAATCCGCAAAATTTAATGGTATACTGTGAAAAAGTGCAGAATTTGGAATCGGAAGGAGCGATCCCTATGGCTGGTCCCGGTCCCGGCGGCGGACGCGGCGGAAAATTCCTCACGGAAGAGGAGATGAAAAACCGCCCGAAGGTCACGTGGCCGCTGCTGAAGCGGGTGTTCTCGTGGCTGACGCCCTATAAAAAACAGATGGCCCTGGTGCTGCTGTGCATCCTGGTGTCGTCGGTGTTCACGCTCTTGCCCAGCGTGCTGACGGGCCGGATCATCGACGAGGGCCTGATTGCCAGAAGCATGCCGAAGCTGGTGCAGTATATCCTTTTGTCCTTCGGCGTCACCGTGGCGGCGAACCTCATCGGCGTGGCGGAAAATTACCTGAACCGCTGGATCGCCGAGCACATCACCTTCGACATGCGGGGGCAGATGTACCGCCACCTGCAGCAGATGTCCCAGGCCTTCTTCACCACCAACAACCAGGGCGACATCATCACCCGCATGACCAGCGACATCACCGGCGTGCGGGAGGTCATCACCAACACCCTCACCAGCATCCTCTCCAACAGCATCACCCTGATCGCGGCCCTGGTGATCATGTATCGGGAAAACTGGGTGCTGGCCACCATCGGCATCATCATCGTGCCGCTGTTCGCGCTGCCAACCAGAAGAGCCGGCAAGAACCGCTGGATGCTCACCCGGGAGGCCCAGAGCTGCAACGACGAGATCAACGGTATTTTAAATGAGAAGCTCTCGGTCTCCGGCCAGTTGCTGGTGAAGCTCTTCGGCCGCGAGGACGACGAATACGCCACCTATCAGGAGGCCAGCGGCCGTCTGGTGGATCTGAACATCAAGGAGGGCATGGCGGGCCGCTGGTTCCGGGTGGTGATCTCCACGGTGTCCAGCGTGGGGCCGCTGCTGCTGTATCTGGTGGGCGGCATCCTGATGATGAGATACGACTCCGACCTCAGCGTCGGCGACGTCACCGTGCTGGTGGCCTTGCTGGGGAGAATGTACGGGCCGGTGAACAACCTGCTGAACATTCAGGTGGACTGGATCCGCTCCATGGCGCTGTTCACCAGAATTTTTGAGTACTTCGATATGCCGGTGGAGATCCAAAACGCCCCCGACGCCGTCACACCGGCGGAAGCCTTCGGCGAGGTGGCGTTTGAGCATGTGAACTTCCGCTACAACCCCGAGCGGCAGATCCTGAAGGACGTGAATTTTAAGTTGGAGCAGGGCCGCAGCATCGCCATCGTGGGCCCCTCCGGCAGCGGGAAGAGCACCATCATCAACCTGATCCCCAGGCTCTACGACGTGGAGCGCGGCTGCGTGAAATTCGACGGCGTGGACGTGCGCAAGCTGGATCTCCACTTCCTGAGAAAAAACGTGGGCATCGTCAGCCAGGAGACCTATCTCTTCAACGGCACCATCCGGGACAACCTCCTTTACGCCAAGCCCGACGCCACCGACGCGGAGCTTTTGCAGGCCTGCCGGGACGCCAACATCCTGGACTTTGTGGAAAAGCAGGAGGAGGGCCTGGATACCATGGTGGGCAACCGCGGTTTAAAACTCTCCGGCGGCGAAAAGCAGCGCCTCTCCATTGCCAGAGTGCTCTTAAAAGACCCGGCCCTGCTGATCTTCGACGAGGCCACCTCGGCGCTGGACTCCATCTCGGAGCGGAAGATCCAGGACGCCCTGGACCCGCTGATTCAGTCCAGAACCAGCATCCTCATCGCCCACCGGCTCTCCACCATTCTGGCTGCCGACGAGATTTTGGTGGTGAAGGACGGCGAGATCGTGGAGCGGGGGCAGCACAGCGAGCTGGTGGGCGCCGGCGGCATCTACACCGAGCTCTACGAGACCCAGTTCCGGGTGGCCATCACCGAGGACACGATTCAGACCCGCGCCGCCCAGCCGGGGGAGACCGAGCGGCTCATGCGGATCTGGCGAGAGTCCGACCGCGGCGCCCAGAGCTTCCTGCCGGAGTCCTATTTCAACCAGGAGGCCCAGTCCGTCCTGGACACCCTCCAGGAGGGCGACGTCTACGTGGTGGACGGGGAGGCCGGCGGCGAGGACAATGTGCTCGGCTTCATCGGCCTCAGAGAGGATCGGATTGCCGGATTCTTCGTGGATCAGCGGCTCCAGTCCCAGGGCCTGGGCAAGCGGCTGCTGGACTTCGTCAAGGAGCGCAACGACAGCTTCCGGCTACAGGTCTTTGCCAAGAACACCCGGGCCGTCCGGTTCTATACCCGGGAGGGCTTCACCGTGGCAGGGGAGACCACCGATCCCGCCACCGGCGAACAGAAGCTGGAGATGGTCTGGAACCGACCTCTGGAGCTGGGCGAAACCGGCTGACAATAGAATGAAAGCCTGCCGTAAGCGCATCCGCGCCCGCGGCAGGCTTTTATGTGTGCGTGATTAATTGGGAGTTTAGCGAGGAGTTCTACACATCAGACTTAAAGAGTGTCATTGCGAACCAGTGCGCACACTGGTGTGGCAATCCGTTCTCTTGCGGTGCAGATTGAATCATAGCAGCGTATTAGGCGAATTCGTTCTTTCTCAATGTTCTGCGAGTCTATACTCCGCCGCCGGGGGATGCGGATTGCCACACCAGTGACATCGGTCACTGGTTCGCAATGACATTCTATTTTACTTTTCCGCAAAATCCAACAGAGCGCTAAACTGGAATTTGAAAACGGCGGGCGCAAGCGAGACCATACAGGGAACCGGCATTTACCCCTCCATACCCCGGGCTCTGGCCTTGTCCATGCCGATGCCGCAGCCGGGGTTGCGGAGCAGGCAGTTGTGGTTGCAAAAGCCGCAGTGGTCCTTCCGCTCACTGATCCGGATCCGCTCGAAGGGCCTCGGCGTGCCGCGCTCTCTCCGGAGGATCACCAGAGCCTTTCGCTCCATCTGATCCAAAAGCAGCTCCAAAAACTGCGGCGGCGCCGCGATGACGCAGTCCTCGCCGTGGGTCAGCAGGGCGTCGATGACCGCTTTTGCTCTCCGGACTTCCTCCTTGGCCGGACGCCCGAAGCGGCCTCTGGGCAGGGTGCATTCCTCCAGCAGCGGCTGGTGGCGTATTTCACGGGCGTCGGTGAAGACTCCGGCCAGCGCCTCCGGCCTCGGCGCGAAAACCACCCGGCCTCCCACGCTTATGGGCGTCTCCGGCACGTCCCCGGGATTGACGCAAATGGCAGAGATGATCACAGGACATCGCCCTTTCCATTTTATGTAAACTAAAATATTGAGAACATTGACGCTTTCCTCCACTATAATCAATCGGCGGAGATTTTACAACTGTGTTTTTCGCCATGATACAATGATCCAACGTAGGGCACAAATTGGAGTTTAACGGGGAGTTGGATGCTGCGAAAAACTAAAAGAGAATGTCATTGCGAACCAGTGACCGATGTCACTGGTGTGGCAATCCGCATCCCCCGGCGGCGGAGTAAATTCCGGAAGAGCGTTGGATAAGAACGTATTCGCCCAACAACTCAGAAGTAATCAGTCTGTACTGCAAGAGAACG
>CAMHPQ010000060.1 GCA_946187035.1 uncultured Clostridia bacterium
GGAGGCCCTCCAATGGCGGAGATCCGGATCGACCATCTGAATTTCACCTATCCCCTGTCGGAGGCTCCGGCCCTGCGGGACATTTCTCTCACCGTGGAGGAGGGCGAATTTCTGCTGCTCTGTGGCGTCTCCGGCTGCGGCAAGACCACGCTGCTGCGCCATCTGAAATCCGCCCTCACCCCAAACGGCAAACGCTCCGGTGAGATTCTCCTGGACGGGAAGCCGCTCTCAGAGAGCTCCCCACGGGAGCAGGCTGCGCGCATCGGCTTTGTGCTGCAGCAGCCGGAGGATCAGATCGTCACCGACAAGGTCTGGCACGAGCTGGCCTTTGGACTGGAAAACCTCGGCGAAGAGCCCGAGAAGCTGCGGCGCAAAGTGGGCGAGATGGCCAGCTTCTTCGGCATGCAGGAATGGTTTGACCGGGATACCGACGGCCTCTCCGGCGGGCAGAAGCAGCTTTTGAATCTGGCCTCCGTGCTGGTGATGCAGCCGGAGGTGCTGGTGCTGGACGAGCCCACCGCCAGACTGGACCCCATCGCGGCGGCGGAGTTTCTCCGGGCCGTGGAGCGGGTGAACCGGGAGCTGGGCGTCACGGTGATCCTCTCGGAGCAGCGACTGGAGCTGGCCCTCGCCATGGCGGATCGCGCGGCGGTGCTGGAGTCCGGCAGTCTCTCCGCCTGCGGAACGCCGGAGGAAATCGCGCAGAAGCTCTATCGATCCGAAAGCCCCTTCTTCGCCGCCATGCCCGCCGCCGTGCGGATCTGGGGCGGTCTCGGCGCAGCGGGACCCTGTCCCATGGACGTCCGCGCAGGAAAGGCCATGCTGCGGCAGTTCCCCATGGAAAATGCGCACTTCCCCCCTGCCCAGTCGGCCTCCGGCGAACCGCTACTGCGCTTGAAGGACGTGTGGTTCCGGTATGACCGCTCCGGGCCGGACGTGCTCCGGGGGATGTACTTCACCGTGAACAAAGGGGAAATCCTCGCCGTCGTGGGCGGCAACGGCTGCGGCAAGACCACGGCTCTGCGGCTGCTGGCGGGAACGCTGAGACCCTGGCGGGGAAAAGTGGAAACCAAGAAGGCCAAAGTGGCCCTGCTGCCCCAGGAGCCCAGAGCCCTCTTCACCCGAGAGTCTGTCAGACAGGAGCTGGGCAGCGGGCAGGAGCAATGGATCGAAGCGCTGGAGCTCTCAGATCTGTTAGACCGGGACCCCGGCGACCTCTCCGGCGGAGAGCAGCAGAGGGCCGCCATCGCAAAGCTGCTGGCTGCGGTGCCGGACGTGCTCTTACTGGACGAGCCCACCAAGGGCATGGACGCCATTTTCAAGCATCGGTTCGGCCAGATGCTCCGGAAGCTCTCCGGAGAGGGGCTGGCCATCGTGCTGGTGAGTCACGACGTGGAGTTCTGCGCCGAATTTGCCCACCGGGCGGGGCTGCTGTTCGACGGGCAGCTGCTGAGCGCCGGCGAGACCCGGGGCTTCTTCACCGGGAACCACTTTTACACCACGGCGGCCAACCGCATGGCGCGGCAGTGGCTGCCGGGGGCGATGCTGTGTGAGGAGGTGATCGCCGCATGTCGGAACGCACCCGCACCCGCTTCGCCGCGGTTCTGAGTCTGATTCTGGTGCCGGGGCTGGTGCTGCTGGGCAGTCTGGTCTGGGCCAATCGCAGGTTCTATCTGGTGAGCATCCTGGTGACGATTTTGAGCCTGCTCCCCATGCTGCTGCGGTTTGAGCGCCGGGGCCCCCAGGCCCGGGAGCTGGTGATCCTCTCGGTGATGATCGCCCTGGCGGTGGCGGGAAGAGCCGCCTTCAGCTTCGCCCCGGCCTTCAAGCCGGTGGCGGCGGTGGTGATCCTCTCCGGGGCGGCCTTCGGCTGTGAGGCGGGGTTTCTGGTGGGCGCAGGGTCTGCCTTCCTCTCCAACTTCTTCTTCGGACAGGGGCCCTGGACCCCGTGGCAGATGCTGGGCTTCGGGCTGATCGGCTTTCTGGCGGGGCTGTTCTTCGCCCACCGGTATCAGCCGAAAAAGCTGGGCCTGTGCGTCTTCGGATTTTTCGCGGTGTTCCTGCTCTACGGGCCGCTGCTGGACGTGGGCTCGGTGCTGATGGTATCCGGCGACGTGACCCGGGAGGCCATCGTCGCAGCCCTCGCCACCGGGGTGGCCTTCAACGCCATCCACGGGGCCGCCACGGTGGTGTTTCTGGCCCTGGCGGGTGAGCCGCTCCTCCGGAAGCTGGACCGAGTCAAAATAAAATATGGTATATTAAGCGACACGGAATAAAAAGGTGTCGCTTTTTTCTTTACATTTCCGGGAAAAACGAGTATTCTGGAATCAACCGAAAACAGAGAGAAGGAGAGACAGAGATATGAGAAGAACCACAGGAAAAACCGTTCTTGCCGTCCTGCTGATCTGCCTGCTGCTCATGGGCGCGGCCTCGGCGGAGAGCGGCATGGAAAACTTCCGCCGGGTCTACGAGTACAACGGCCAGTTCCGGGACGTGTCCGACAGCGCCTGGTACGCGGACAGCGTCGCCCAGGCCTATTCCTACGGGCTGATCCAGGGCCGGAGCAGCGCCGCCTTTGACCCCGGCGGAAATCTCACCGTGGCCGAGTGCGTCACTCTGGCAGCCAGACTTTACAGCACCTACCTGAACGACGGCATGGTGTTTAAGCAGGGCGACCCCTGGTACCGGGTCTACGCGGACTACGCCCTGGAAAACGGCATCCTCACCAAGGAGCAGTCCGACTACACGAAAAAGATCACCCGCGCGGCCTTCGCCGGGATCTTCTCCAGAGCCCTGCCGGAGGCGGTGCTGCCGGAGATCAGCGACGTGCCCGAGGGCTCCATCCCCGACGTAAGTGCGAAGAACGCCCAGCACGACGCCATCTACAAGCTCTACCGGGCGGGCATCCTCACCGGCAGCGACAAATTCGGCTCCTTCCTGCCCTCCAGCCAGATCAAACGCAGCGAGGCCGCCGCCATTCTGCTCCGCATGGCCGTGCCGGCGCAGCGCAAAACGCTGACTCTCTCCACGGAGATCACCGTCTACTCCGCCACCGGCGCGGTGGACGTGATCCCCACCACCCAGCTGCAGATGTACCTGTCCGACGGCTGGTACACCGAGCCCGTGGCCACGGTCTACTGCTTCAACGGCGCCACGCGAGTCATCCCCGGCTCCCAGGTGGAGAGCTTCCTCAAGGGCAGCCCCGACTGGGCGGCGGAGCCCTACGCCCCCATCCCCGCCGGCATCAAAAAGCAGAACAAGACCCAGACCTCCATCCCGGTGATCAGCGTCAGCACCGGCGGCGTGGAGGTGCTGAGCAAAGAAAATTATGTAAACTGCTCCGTGGATCTCTCCAACGTGCCGCAGTCCGAGGCCGTCAGCGGAATCACCGGCGGCATCCGACTGCGGGGCAACGCCTCCTCCTATTACGGAAACGTGAGCCAGATCCGCGCCAACCCGGTGCCCTACCGGCTGAAGTTTGACAGCAAGGTGAATCTCTGCGGCCTCAACGACGGGCTCAAGGCCAAGAGCTGGGTGCTGCTGACCAATCTGGATGCGGAGATCGACGTGGTGAAAAACGACTTCGCCTTCCGCGTGGGCCGGATGCTGCTGGAGCCCGACGGGGCCTACTGCTCCGACGCCCAGATGGTGCACTTCTACTTAAACGGCAAGTTCCAGGGCACCTACCTGCTGTGCGAGCAGAACCAGGTGAACAAGGGCCGTGTGCAGGTCAATGAGCCCGAGGACGGCTATACCGGCACGGACGTGGGCTACTTCCTGGAGCTGGACGGCTACTACGAGCCACCCACCTTCAACATGAACTACGAGGGCGCCACGGTCACGGATGTCAACGGCGTCACCCGCACCTTCCGGCCCGTGGGCTACAGCATCAAGAGCGACGTGTTCTCCAAGGAGCAGGAGGCGTTCATCGCCAAGTACCTCCGGGGCGTGTTCAAGATCGTCTATCAGGCCTGCGAGCGGGGCAACTACCTCACCTTTGACAAAAACTACAACGTGGTGCCCTCCGATTTCACCAGCGCCAAGCAGGCCGTCAGCGCCGTGGCGGACGTGCGCTCCATGGCGGACATGTACATCCTCTATGAGCTGATGTGCGACTACGACGTGGGCGAGAGCAGCTTCTACATGTGCGTGGACTTCTCCGCGGACAGCCAGTTCCCGAAGCTGACCTTCACCGCCCCCTGGGACTTCAACTGGACCTGTCAGGGCAGCGCCAACGGCAGCGTCTTCGCCGGGGCCTTCCGCTCCAGCAGCTTCGTCAGCTCCATGGGAGATCGCTCCAACCCCTGGTTCATCGTCCTGTACAAGCAGGGCTGGTTCCGGGACCTGATCAAGACCCGCTGGGCCGAGATCGGCGGGGCCGAGGGCATCAACCGCTGCATCCAGCAGGAAAAGAATGTCCTGGAGCTCTACTACGCCGACTTCAACCGGCGCAGCAGCGGAAACGCCGCCAGCTCCTACGCCAACCTGAACTGGCTCCAGAAACGGGCCGCCTATCTGGACGAGCGCTGGGGTTGATTTCAAAATCGAATCAAGACGCCGCTGCAGTCGGAAAAGCCCGGCTGCAGCGGGTTTTTTTGCTTTACAACCGGAGGAAAATTTAGTATGATGTGATATTATGTCATATTTCTATCCTGATGGAACCATAGAGAGGAAGGCAGGTATGAAACGTCATATCTGGACCAAACTGATATTGCTATTGTACATCCTGTCGCTGCTGACGGGCGTCGCGGCGGCGGGGGATTTTGCGAACTTCCGGAACGTGAACGACGACTTTGACCGGTTTCAGGACGTGAGCGAGACCGCCTGGTACGCCGAGAGCGTGGAGCAGGCTTACGAATACGGTCTGATGCAGGGCCGGAGCCAGACGAAGTTTTCCCCCGGCGGCACCCTGACCGCGGCCGAGTGCGTGGCCCTGGCCGACCGGCTCCACAGCATTTATGAAAAAGACGGCGCGACATTTGAGCAAAAGGTAAAGCCCTGGTACACCGACTACGTCCGCTACGCGGTGGAGCACCGCATCCTCAGCGCGCAGATGCTCCGGGAGATCGACTATACCGCGCAGATCACCCGAGGTCTCTTTGCGCGGATCCTCTCCCGCGCCATGCCGCCGGGACCCTGGAGCAGATCAACGACATCCCCGACGGCTCCGTCCCCGACGTGAAATCCGGCAGCGCGGCTTATCCCGCCATCTATCAGCTCTACCGGGCCGGCGTCCTCACCGGCAGCGACGAGGTGGGCAGCGCCAAGCCCGACAGCACCATCAAACGCAGCGAGGCCGCCGCCATTTTGCTGCGCATGGCGGTTCCGGAGCAGAGGCAGAGTCTGACGCTGGAGGCCGAGCTCACCATCTACTCCCCCACCGGCACCTCCAAGACCATTCCGGCCACCCAGTACCCCGGCTATCAATCCAAGGGCTGGGCCACGGAGCCCGTCACCACGGTCTACTGCTGGGACGGCAGCACCAGCACCGTGAAAAACAGCAAGCTGGAGCATTTTCTCCAGGGCAGCCCCAACTGGGCGCTGGAGCCCTTCCAGCCCATGCCGAAGAAGCTGGCGGAGCAGGCGCACACCACCGCCGGCATCCCGGTGATCAGCATCGAGACCAAAAAGCAGGAGCCGGTGTTGAGCAAAGAGGATTATGTAAACTGCAAAGTGACCCTCACCAACGTGCCGGAGTCCATGACATTTTCCAACCGGAAGTGCGAGATCCGGCTCCGGGGCAATTCCTCCTCCTACTACGGAGACGTGGATCAGATCCTCGCAAACCCGGTGCCCTACCGGCTGAAATTCGATGAAAAGATCAACCTCATGGGCCTCAACGACGGCATCGAGGCGAAAAGTTGGGTGCTGCTGACCAATCTGGACAACGCGGTATTCAAAAACGACTTTGCCTTCCGTCTGGGCCGGGCGCTGCTGGAGCCCGACGGCTTCTACTGCTCCGACGCCGCGCCGGTGCATCTGTACTTAAACGACAAGTTCTGGGGCACCTATCTGCTGTGCGAGCAGAACCAGGTGAACGAAGACCGCGTGGATCTCAGCGAGCCGGAAAAGGGCTACACCAAGACCGACATCGGCTACTTCCTGGAGCTGGATATGTACGGCGACGAGCCCAGCTTCACCCTGGATTACGCCGGCGAGGCGCCCGTCTCCGACACCAATGGCGTCAAGCGGCCCCTGCGCCCCGCCTTTTACACCATCAAATCCGACATCTATTCCGCCGCCCAGAAGCGGTACATCGCCAAGTATCTGAACAACGCCTTTGAGATTCTGTACCGTGCCTGCGTGAAGGGCGAATACTACGGCTTTGACCGGAACCACGATCTCCGAAAGGTAGACGCGGCGAGTGCCAAAGAGGCCATCGAGGACGTGGCGGATCTCCGGTCCATGGCGGACATGTACATCCTCTACGAGCTGATGTGCGACTATGACGTGGGACAGAGCAGCTTTTACATGTGCGTGGATTTCTCCGCCGGGAGCAAATTCCCCAAGCTCACCTTCACGGCCCCCTGGGACTTCAACTGGACCTGTCTCGGCAGCACCAAGGGCATCTTCGCCGGGGCCTTCCGCACGGAGGAATTCGTGCAGGCGTCCGAAGACCGCTCCAACCCCTGGTTCATCCTGCTCTACCGGCAGAGGTGGTTCCGGGAGATGGTGAAGGAGCGGTGGCAGGAGCTGGGCGGTCTGGAGGCCGTGACCGAACTGGTGAATCAGGAAAAGCAGCTGATCAAGGTCTATCAGGACGACATCAACGCCTACACCCCGGAGGTCACAGAGGGCTGTCTCGGGGATTTGTACTGGATTTTACAGCGGGCCGCGTGGCTCGACAAACAATGGAGTTAAACGATGCAGGATACCACTGAAAAGAAAGAACGGGCCGCTCTCGCCGGACTGGCGGCGGCCAACATGGACCCCAGAGAACGCTCCACGGAGATCTCCATGGAGGAGCTGGCCGCCCTGGTGGAGACCGCCGGCGGCGAGGCCGTGGTCAGCGTTTTGCAGAACAAACAGACCCCCGACCCCCGCACCTTTTTGGGTGAGGGCAAGGTGGCGGAGCTGAAAAGCTTCATCGAAATGAACGAATGCGATCTGGCCGTCTTCGACAACGAGCTCTCCCCCTCCCAGATGCGGGTGCTGTCGGAGGAGCTGGGCGTCCGGGTGCTGGATCGCTCCGGATTGATCCTGGACATCTTCGCCCAGCGGGCCCAGACCCGTGAAGGTCAGCTGCAGGTGGAGCTGGCGCAGTATCAGTATCTGCTGCCCAGGCTCACCGGCATGTGGACCCATCTGGTGCGGCAGACGGCCTCCGGCGGCGCCAGCCCCATCGGCACCCGCGGCCCCGGCGAAACCCAGCTGGAGACGGACCGCCGGCACATCCGCCGGAAGATTCAGAAGCTGGAAGAGGAGCTGGACGCGGTTCGCAAGGTCCGCACCACCCAGAGGCGGAGAAGAGAGAAAAACGCCATGCCCGTGGTGGCCCTGGTGGGCTACACCAATGCGGGAAAATCCACCCTCCTGAACCGGCTCACCGGCTCCGACATCCCCGCCAATGACAGACTCTTTGACACCCTGGACACCACCACCAGACGCATGAAACTGGACGACACCCAGGAGGTGCTGCTCTCGGACACCGTCGGCTTCATCCGGAAGCTGCCCCACCATCTGGTGGAGGCCTTCAAGGCCACGTTGGAGGAGCTCAGCTACGCGGACGTGCTGCTGCACGTGATCGATCTCTCCAACCCGGAGTGGGAGACCCAGGCCGAAGTGGTGGATCGGCTCATCGACCAGCTGGGGGCCGCCCAGACCCCCTGCATCCGGGTCTTCAACAAATGTGACCGGTACCTCGGCATCCTCCCCCACGGGGAGAACATCGTCTGCATCTCCGCCAAGACCGGCGAGGGCGCAGCCGCGCTGACCGAGGCCATTCAAACCATTCTCGCAAGACAGAACCGCCGCGCCGTGCTGCTGCTGCCCTACAGCGAGGGCAGTCTCCTGGAGCTGCTGCACCGGGAGTGCAGCGTGCTGAGAACCGAGTATCGGGAGAACGGCGTGGAGGTGGAAGCCGTCATTCGCCCAGAGCACTGGGGAAAGGTGGAACGCTATGAACTTTCCGGAGACCATCCAGACTGAGCGTCTGCTCCTGCGGCCGTGGAGAGAATCCGACGCCGCGACGCTGTATTCCTATGTCTGGGATCCCAGAATCGGCCCCAGCTGCGGCTGGAAGCCCCATGAGAGCGAGGCAGAAAGTCTCGAAACCATCCGCGGCATCCTCAGCGCTGACGGCACCTACGCCATCACGCTGGAGGGTAATCCCATCGGCTGCATCAGTCTCCAGCCCACCAGAAATCCCGCCTGCATCGGCCATCTGGAGCTGGGCTACTGGATGGGCGTCCCCCACTGGGGCAACGGCTATATGCCCGAGGCCGCCGGGGCCCTGATCCGGTGCGGCTTTGAGGAGCTGGGGCTCACGGAGATCTGGTGCGCCCACTACGCCGAGAACCACAACTCCCGCAGAGTGATCAAAAAGCTGGGGTTCACCTACCGCTTCCGCGCCATGGAGCAAAACGGTCTCGGGGAGACCAAAGAGGTCTGGTACTACGCCAAAACCCCGTGAAATCAGGCATTCCGGGGTTGAAAAACGCCCTGAAAGCCGATATAATGTTAGAATCGACTATCTCCGGAGGAAACTATGAACGATATTCTGCTGCTCAAGCCCGGCGAGCTGTTTCTCAAAGGGCTGAACAAACGTTATTTTGAAGAAAAGCTCATGAACAACCTGCGCCGCCGGTTGAAACACGTGGGCAGGTTTGAGGTCAGCTGCCGCCAGAGCACCTTCTATGTGGAGGCCCGGGACGAAGAATCCGATCTGGACGAGGCTCTGGCCGCCGCCCAGCAGGTCTTCGGCTTCGCCAGTGTCACCAGAGCCGCCGCCTGCGAGAAGGACAAGGACGTCATCGCCCGGAAGGCCATCGAGTATCTCAGAGACGACATGCTGGCCGTCAAAAGCTTCAAGGTGGAGACCAAGCGCTCCGACAAGCGGTTTGAGCTCACCAGCATCGAGCTGAGCCAGTACGTGGGCGGTCTGCTGGCCGAGGCCTATCCCAACGCCAAGGCCCAGATGCACGATCCCGAGCTGGTGGTGCATCTGGAGGTGCGCGAGATGGCGGCCTACGTCCACGCGAGACCCCTCCCCGGCGCCGGCGGCATGCCCGTGGGCTCCAACGGCAGCGCCGTGACGCTGCTCTCCGGCGGCATCGACAGCCCGGTGAGCACCTATCTAATCGCCAAGCGCGGCGTGCGGCTGGTGCCGGTGCACTTCTTCTCCTTCCCCTATACATCTGAACTGGCGAAGGAAAAGGTCATCAGTCTGGCCAAGCTCCTGGAGCCCTATACCGGACGCATGACCCTGCAGATCGTCCCCTTCACCCACATTCAGGAGGAGATCCGCCGCTGCTGCCCCGAGGAATACTTTACATTGATCATGCGCCGCTTCATGATGCGCATCGCCGAGGACATCGCCCTGCACAACGACTGCAAGGCCATCGTCACCGGAGAAAACCTCGGCCAGGTGGCCAGCCAGACCATGGAGGCCATGGCGTCCACCCAGAGCGTGCTGCACAACATCCCCGTGCTCCAGCCGCTGATCGGTATGGACAAGCTGGACATCATCGCCCACGCCAGGAAGATCGGCACCTTCGAGACGTCGATCCTCCCCTACGAGGACTGCTGCACGGTCTTCACCCCCCGGCACCCCAAGACCCGTCCCACCCTTGCCGAGGTGGCGGAGGCCGAGAGCGCCATGGACATTGAGGGTCTCGTGAAAGAGGCCATCGCCGGAATCGAAAGGATCAAGATAGGCTATGAATGCTGAAATCATCTCCGTCGGAACCGAGCTGCTGCTGGGTGAGACCATCAACACCGACGCCGCCGACGTGGCCCGGGTGCTCTCCGAGTACGGCATCAACGTCTTCTGGCAGACCGTGGTGGGCGACAACCGGCCCCGTCTGGAGCACGCCGTCCGTGTGGCCAAGGAGCGCAGCGACATCATCATCACCACCGGCGGTCTGGGCCCCACCTGCGACGATCTGACCAAGGAGGTCGTGGCTGCGGCCTTTGGCAAGCAGCTGGTGCTCTTCCCCGAGGAGGAGGCCAGACTCCGGGAGCTCTACCGCCAGCGGAACACCTACATGACCGAAAATCACCTGCAGCAGGTCTATCTGCCCGAGGGCTGCCAGGTGCTGGTGAACGACTGGGGCACCGCCCCCGGCTGCGCCTTTGAGGCTGAGGACACCCTGGTCATCATGCTGCCCGGCCCGCCGCTGGAGTGCGGCCCCATGGTGGAGCATCGGGTGCGGCCCCTGCTGGCAAAACGCAGCGACAGTCTGATCCTCTCCCACAGCGTCCGGATCTTCGGCATCGGCGAGGGCACCATGGAGTTCCGGCTCCGGGATCTGATGAATTCCATGACGAACCCCACCCTGGCCCCCTACGCCAAGGAGGGCGAGACCCTGGTGCGCATCACCGCCAAGGCAAAGACCGAAGCCGAGGCCGAGGCCATGATCGCCCCCTGGATCGAGCGGGTGCGGCAGGAACTGGGCGAGTTTGCCTACACTGTGGACGCCGAGAACATCCAGAGCTACGCCACCCGCCGGCTCATCGAGAGCGGCAAGACCATCGCCGTGGCGGAGAGCTGCACCGGCGGTCTGGTGGGAGATCTGATCACCAACACCCCCGGCGCGTCGGAGGTTTTCCTTGGCGGTCTGATCGTCTACACCGACGAGATGAAAAAGCGTCTGCTGGGCGTGGACGCAGACGTTCTTGAAGAGTACGGCGCCGTCAGCCGTGAGGTGGCCATTCAGATGGCGGAGAAGGCCAGAGAGAAGGTGGGCACCGATCTGGCCCTGAGTCTCACCGGTCTCGCCGGCCCCGGAGACGACGGCGTGCACACCGTGGGCACCGTTTTCGTGGCCCTGGCTGCCCCGGAACAGACCTTCGTCCGCAGACTTTACAAGGACAAGTGGGGCCGCGAGCGGATCAAGCACGCCGCCGCCAACCACGCCTTTGATATGCTCCGCCGGTACCTGGACGGCCTCCCGGTGGAATATGAGGAAAACTGCTGAATATACAATTCATCCCGCTGTACCATGCAGCGGGATTTTGAATTATAGTTTAACGGGAAGTTGCATTGATCCACCGTAGGGCGGGGACCTGTGCCCCGCCGTTGATCCGGCAGCACAT
>CAMHPQ010000061.1 GCA_946187035.1 uncultured Clostridia bacterium
GCCGTTGATCCGGCAGTACATTCGATGCGGCGGGGCACAGGTCCCCGCCCTACAAATAACGAGCGTTAAACTCCAATTAGTCAGCACATAAAACGACGCCGCAGGATATCCCACGGCGTGGTTTTTATTTCTTTTTCCGAAGGGCCTGCATCTGGGCGTGCTCCTCAGCGATGGCTTTGTGGAGCTGATCGGCGGGCCAGACGGCGTTGGTCTGGGTCAGCATGGCCTTCAGCGCCACAGTGGGGATGCGGTTCTGGCGGAAGCCCTCCAGAAAGGCGTCCAGCATCCCGGGCTTAAAGTGGGCCATGACCAGCATCTCGTCGTCGAAGGGCTCCGCAGGCGCGGGGTTTTTCGGGGCGTCCGTCACCCCGGCCAGCACGCCGATGGGAAAGGCGAATTCCTCCGGCTGGGCCACCCGGACCCGAATGCCCAGCTGCAGACACAGTACCCGGATGCGCCCCAGCTTCTCCGGCTGGATGTTGTAACAAAGGATCATCGGATTCATGGTATCACCTCATCATCAGATAGGCGGCCCCGGCTGCCTCCAGAAGGAGAATCAGCGGGAAGCCGACGGAAAACAGCTTGTGGCGGGTCTTGTGACGGAAGGCCAGCATTCCCAGAATGCCGCCGACGCTGCCGCCCAGTACGGCGAGAAAAAACAGCGTGGCCTCGGGAATGCGCATTTGGCCGGTTTTGGCCTTGTGCTTGTCCACGCCCATGAGCACGAACAGCAGCAGATTCACCCCGATGAGGGCATAAAGGAGCACCTTCATTTGAGTCTCCCCCGGCTCTCCACGGACTTTTCCATCAGCAGCAGCGTGCCCCGTACCCCCTGGGTGCGGCCAATCTCCCGAAAGCCGAAGTGCTCATAAAAGCCTCTGGCGTGGGTATTGTCCTCGGCCACATGGAGCCGGAGGGCGGTTCTGCCGTGGGTCTCGCAGAACCAGAGGGCGTGGCCAAGAAGCTGGGCGCCCCAGCCCTGGCCCCTGCTGGTGGGCATGAGATAGAAGAAGGTGATCCAGCCGCAGCCCTCCTCGGCGGCCCGGTTGGGATCGATGTCAATGAGGCCCACCACCTGGTCGCCGCTGAGCAGCTTCATGACCGCATTGGGGGTCTTGGCGTGGGTTCTGGCGCTGCGGAGATAATATCTGGCCGTATAGCCTCTGGTGGAGCCGTGGGCGGTGGCCCAGGCGTCGGCGTAGCAGCGGTCATAGAGGGCCGAATCCTCCGGAAACCGTACCGGCTCAAACCGGAGGTTCCCCAGATCCGTCCCCTGGTTCTTCCACCAGGTCTGTCTGCCGAAGGTGCTCAGCTCCGGCGGCAGGTGGCTGGCGTCGTTATAAAACAGCACCTGGGGCTCGCCGTACTCATACCGGATGCAGGAGACGGCGGTGTTGTCCCCGTGGGGCAGGCCGTCGATGCTGGCGCTCTGGACCCCCAGCAGGGCCGCCAGATAGCCCCGGATGGCCATGCCGTGGCTGACCACGGCGATGGTCTCCCCGTCGTGGCGGCGGGCCAGCTGGGCCAGAGCGATCTTCATCCGCTTCTGGGCCTCGGGGAAGGGCTCGCTGCCGGGGACGCTCCACCGGTCCGGGTCGTGGTTGAAGCAGAACATCTGCTCCGGCATCTCATACTCCACATCTCCCCAGGGGCGGCCCTCCCAGTTGCCCATCTTCACCTCCCGGAGCTGGGAAGTGGTCTTCAGCTCCAGGTCGTGATATTTCAAAATCGCGCCGGCGGTGTCGATGGTTCTCTGGAGGTCGCTGGAGTAAAGGGCCGTGATGGGCACGTCCTTGAACCGCTCCGCCAGCGCCTCGATCTGGGCGCGGCCTCTGGGGGTGATGCGCCCGTCCCAGTGGCCCTGGATGCGCCGGTACAGGTTCCCCTCCGCCTCCGCGTGGCGGATCAGATAGATGGTTGTAATCATGGTCGCCTCCGAAAATTCTGCGCCGGCTTTCCCGCCAAACGCTTGACCCTGTTCGTCGAAAATAGTACAATAGTAAAATAACACAGTTTACCTGCAAACGCAATGTTTGTTCCGGAGGCGTACATGAAAGTCATCCATCTCATCAGCGGCGGCGACACCGGCGGCGCGCGCACCCACATCTATTCCCTACTGAGCTGTCTGTGCCGCAGAGGCGTGGAGGTTCAGCTGGTCTGCTTCGTAGGCGGCCCCTTTGCCGAGGGCGCAGCCGCACTGGGCATCCCCACCATGGTTCTTCCCAAGGGATTTTTCGGCAGCGTCCGGCCGCTGCTGCGCATGATCCGCTCCGGCGAGTACGACGTGGTCCACTGCCACGGCGCGAAGGCCAACCTCATGGGCATGCTCTTAAAGCCCAGACTGGACATCCCGGTGATCACCACCGTCCACAGCGACTACCGGCTGGACTATCTCCACCGGCCCTTTGCCGCCGCCACCTTCGGCATGGCGAACCGGCTGGCCCTCAGGCGGCTGGATTACCGGGTCTGCGTGTCGGAGACCCTCAGAGCCCGGCTCATCAACCGCGGCTTTAAGCCCAACGACCTCTACACCATCTACAACGGTCTGGATTTCAGCCACACGGTGGCAAAGACGAACCGGGCGGCCTATTTCAGTCAGTACAACTTCCCTGTCACCGACGAGGACGTGATCGTGGGCATCGCAGCCCGTCTGGACCCGGTGAAGGACATCCCCACCCTGCTCAGAGCATTGAAGCTGGCAAGAGAGACCTGCCCCCAGCTGCGCCTTGCCATCGCCGGCGAGGGCCAGCAGCGAAAAGAGCTGGAGAATCTCACTGACGAGCTGGGGCTCCGGGAGCACGTCTGCTTCCTGGGCTGGGTGTCGGAGCTGGACGCCTTTTACGGCGCGCTGGACATCAACGCCCTGTCCTCCCTCTCCGAGGGCTTCCCCTATGCCCTGCCCGAGGGCGCGAGAGCCCATCTGGCCACCGTGGCCACCAACGTGGGCGGCGTGCCCGCCATCATTGAAAACAACGTCACCGGCATCCTCATCGAGCCCGGCGACACCGAGGGTCTGGCCGCCGCCATGGTTCGCTACGCCTCGGATCCGGACTACCGGAAAGCCATGGGCGACGCCCTCTACCGGAAGGGCCGGGACGACTTTTCCGAAGAGGCCACCGGCGACCGGCAGATGGAGATCTACGAGCAGGTTTTCAGAGCCGAGGAGCACCGGAAGGGCAAGAAGGACGGCGTGGTCATCTGCGGCGCCTATGGCTTCGGCAACGCCGGCGACGAGGCGATCCTGGACGCCATCATCCACGAGATGCGCACCCTGGATCCGGCCCTGCCCATCACAGTCTTTTCCAGACGGCCCAAGGAGACCCGCTCCCGCTGCGGCGTGAACACCTATCACACCTTCCACATCCCCAGTCTCCACCGGGCTTTGAAATCCGCCAAGCTCTACATCAACGGCGGCGGCAACCTGATGCAGGACGTCACCAGCCGCTACAGTCTCTGGTACTACCTCTACACCCTCCGGGCCGCCCACCGGCGGGGCTGCGGCGTGCAGATGTACGGCTGCGGCATCGGCCCGCTGCTGTATCAGGGGGATCGGAATCTCACCGGCAGCGTCATCAACGAGAACGTGGACGTGATCACCCTCCGGGAGCCGGACAGCCTGAAGGTGCTGGAGGCCATCGGCGTGACGAAGCCCCAGATCCTCTTGGCCTCCGACCCGGCCCTGACACTCCCCGGCGCGCCGGAGAAGCAGGTCACAAGACTGTTGGAGAGCCACGCCATCGACCCCAGCGGAAAATATCTGGCCTTCGTGCTCAGAAAGTGGAAGGGCTTCGAGGAGAAGAGCACCGTCTTCGCCGCCGCAGCGGTCTACGCCTATCTGAACTATGAGCTGACGCCGGTGTTCCTGTGCATCAACCACCGCACCGACCACGAGGCCGCCGCCATGGTGGCAAAGCATCTGAGCATCCCCTACCACGTGATCTCCGAGCCCATGGGCTCCGCCATGATCATCGGCCTGCTGGCAAAAATGAAGGCCGTGGTGAGCATGCGTCTGCACGGTCTGGTCTTCGCCGCCGGACAGGGCGTCCCGCTGGCGGGCGTCAGCTACGACCCCAAGGTCACGGCTTTTTTGGACTACATTGAGCAGGACAACTACATCGACTTTGACGAGCTGAGCGTCACCCGTATGACCGGGCTCATCGACAGCGCCATCCAGCTCTCGGATCAGCGGCAGGAGCTGCGCCGGAGAACGGAGCTTTTGAACGAAAAAGAAGAAAACAACCGTCGAGCAGCCGCAGAGCTGCTGAAAAGGGAGGCATAAGGCCATGATTCGTTGCGTGATTCTGGCGTCCGGCAGCGGCACCAAGCTGCAGAGTCTGCTGGATTCCATCTTCTTCGGGGAGATCCCGGAGCTGGAGATCGTCTGCGTGATCTCCTCGGACGCGGAGGCCAACGCCATCGTCCGCGCCCGGAATGCGGGGCTGGAGACCAGCTTCATCGACCCCGGCGTGTTTCCCAACGAGCACACCTACGATCTGGCCATCCGGAACGCCATCCGGGATCTGGACGCGGAGCTGGTCATTGACGCGGGCTTCCACCCCGGCGTGGGGCCGGAGACCGCCAAGAGCTATAAAAACAAGGTCATCGCCATCCAGCCTTCGCTGGTTCCGGCCTTTCAGGATCTCCGGGGTCTGGCCGTCCACGAGGCGGTGCTCCAGCGGGGCCTGAAGCTCACCGGGGCCACCGCCTATCTGGCCGACGAGCAGGGCGGCGTAGGGCCGATACTGCTGCAGAAGGCCGTGGAGGTTCAGGAGGACGACACCGCCGTGTCTCTCCAGAGAAGAGTGCTCCGCCAGTGCGAGTGGATTCTGCTGCCGGAGGCCGTGCGGCTCTGGTGCGCCGGGGCCTTTGAAGTCAGAAGCGGCAGAGCGAAACGGATCAAGTAACCATGAATCATCGAATCGTATGGCGGACGGTGGGCATCGTCCTGCTGGCCGCGGCGGCGCTGCTGCTGCTCCCGCTGATCACGGCGCTCTACTACCACGAGAGCCCCGTGCCGTTTCTGATCGCCATGGGAGCCGCAGTGGTTCCCGGCTTGCCGCTGGCGTTTTTGAAGCCGAAGCGGAGCCTCTATACCGCCAGAGAGGGCTTCGTGATCGTGGGCGCGGGATGGATCATCCTGTCGCTGATCGCGGCGCTGCCCTTTACCCTCAGCGGAGACATTCCGAACTATCTGGACGCGGTGTTCGAGACCGTCTCCGGTCTCACCACCACGGGCTCCACCATTCTGAACGACGTGGAAGCCCTCAGCCGGGGCGTGCAGTTCTGGCGGCTGTTCTGCCACTGGATCGGCGGCATGGGGATCCTGGTGTTCATCATGGCGGTGCTGCCCATGGCGGGCAACCGCAGCATGCACATCATGCGCGCCGAGGTGCCGGGCCCCACCGTGGGCAAGCTGGTACCCAGAGCCCGGCAGACCGCCCGCATCCTCTATCTGCTCTATTTGATCCTCACCTTGGTGGAGACCGCCCTTTTGAAGCTGGGCGGCATGTCCTTCTTCGACGCGGTGCTCCATGCCTTCGCCACAGCGGGCACCGGCGGCTTTTCCACCAGAGCCCTCAGCGTGGGCTACTTCAACAGCGCCTACATCGACGCCGTCATCGGCACCTTCATGCTGCTGTTCGGCGTAAACTTCAGTCTCTACTATCTGCTGCTGATCGGCAGCTGGAAGCAGGCATTCAAGAATGAAGAACTCCGCTGGTACGTGGGCGTCGTGGTCTTTGCCACCGTCACCATCGCAATCAGCATTATGCAGCAGTACGGCGGCTTCGGCCACGCCCTGCGGTACAGCTATTTTCAGGTGTCCTCCATCATCACCACCACAGGCTTCTCCACGGCGGACTTCACCCAATGGCCCGCCTACGCCCAGAGTATGCTGGTGCTTCTGATGTTCATCGGCGGCTGCGCCGGCAGCACCGCAGGCGGCCTGAAGGTCTCCAGGGTGATGCTGCTGTGCAAGGACACCCTGACGGAGCTGCGCCGGATGCTCAGGCCCCGGAGCGTGGAGCACGTCCGCATGGACGGAAAGGCCGTGGAGACCGGCACCCTCCGGGCCGTGCAGGGGTATTTCTTCGTCTATCTGCTGCTGCTTCTGGTGGGGACGCTGATCATCTCCCTGGACGGCATGGATTTCACCACAAACTTCACCGCCTCCCTGGCCTGCATCTCCAACGTGGGCCCGGGTCTGGCGCTGGTGGGGCCCATGGGCAGCTTCTCGGTGTTTTCGCCCCTGAGCAAGATCGTCCTGATCTTTGAAATGCTTCTCGGCAGACTGGAGATCTACCCGATCCTGCTGCTCTTCTTCCCCGCCACCTGGAAAGCGAAATGAGGAAATCATATGGATAACAATTCGGAACGCCCCCTGACCGAAGCGGAGCAGCGGCGGCTGAATCACTTCAACCAGGTCCGTGAGGATCTCGCCGCGAAGGGCTACAAAGAGACCTTCTTCACCATCGGCATCGTGAAGGCCAACGCCTATACCATGCTGGCGGCCATCCCGCTGACCATCGGGATCTTCCTGCTGTTCTTTCTCTGCAGCCGACACCGGGATCTGAGCATCACCTTCGGGCTCAGCGGTACGCTGGGATTTCTGCTGGTCTTTCTGGTGGCCGTGGTGGCCCACGAGCTGATCCACGGCATCACCTGGGCCTGCTTCGCCAAGAACGGCTGGAAGGACATCGAGTTCGGCATCATGGTAAAGTATCTCACCCCCTACTGCACCTGCGCGGCGCCGCTGAAAAAGGGGCCCTACATCCTGGGCGCCCTGATGCCGCTGATCGTCCTGGGGCTGATCCCCACCGTCGTTTCCATGTTCACCGGCTCCTTTTTCCTGGTGCTGTTCGGGCTGGTGATGATCCTCAGCGCCGGCGGCGACGTGATGATCGTCTTAAAGCTGCTGCGCTACAAAACCGACGCTACCGACATCCTCTATTACGACCACCCCACCGAGGCAGGCGGCGTGATTTTCGAGCGATAATTTTGGGGAAACGATGAACGAATCGCCGCACGCATCTTGTCGGCATCTTTTTCGCCTGATTTTGTCTCAAAATCTTGAAATACACAAAGTATTCCTGTGATTTTTCGACTTTATCAGGCAAAAAACCTGCTCGGCAATCTGTGCACTTCGATTCATTCATCGTTTCCCGAAGGAGAATACAGGAGGATAATGCTATGGATTTAAAACTTGGCATCAAGGGCACGGCCGAGATGGTCGTCACCGAGGACAAGACCGCAGCCGCCGTGGGCAGCGGTGCGGTAAGAGTGTTCGCCACCCCGTGGATGTGCGCCATCATGGAGCTGGCCGCCTGCAACGCGCTGGCCCCCTATATGGAACCCGGCCAGGGCAGCGTGGGCACGAAGCTCTCCATCTCCCACGACGCCGCCACCCCCGTGGGCATGACGGCCAGAGCCGAGGCGGAGCTCATCGAGATCGACCGCAGACGGCTGGTCTTCGCCGTCACCGCCTATGACGACATGGGCCAAATCGGAAAAGGCACCCACGAGCGGTTCCTGATTGATATGGAAAAGTTCGTCGCCAAAGCCGAGAGCAAAGGGAAATAATCACCAAGCACGCATCGCAGATCATCCTGCGGTGCGTGTTTTCAAATTGGAGTTTATCTTTCAGAGTGGAGTTAGGAGTGTGGAGTATGGAGTTTAAAACGAGACCGCACATTTCAGCGGTAAATTGGAGTTTAACGGTGCGTTGAAAAAATGCTGCCCATCCCACTCGGCTCCCTCGGTGAGGGAGCTGGCACGGCGGGTAATAGCCGTGACTGAGGGAGCGAGCCTTGCCGCACAGGCCGCACTGTATTCGTTTCAGCCTTTGTCCGACGTTCCCTCCCTCAGTCTCGCTGCGCTCGACAGCTCCCTCTCCGAGGGCGCCAAGGGGCGCACAGGATCATTAAAGACAACTCGATAAACTATAATTTGGATCGCCCATTTTTCCGTATGATAACATTCTGTCATAGCTTGCATGGGGGATTCTGGGGTGCTATAATAAAAGTCGACTTTGCCGCAGCCGGCGGTGAAGATTTTTTGAGCTTCCGTCATATCCATTGACGGGGCAAGGAGGAACGATATGAAAAACACCGAAAAAACCATGGACAAGATCGTCGCCCTGTGCAAAGGCAGAGGTTTCGTCTACCCCGGCAGTGAGATCTACGGCGGTCTCGCCAACTCCTGGGACTACGGCCCCCTGGGCGTGGAGCTGAAAAACAACGTCAAGCGCGCCTGGTGGCAGAAGTTCGTCCAGGAGAACCCCTACAACGTGGGTCTGGACTCCGCCATTCTCATGAATCCCCAGGTCTGGGTGGCGTCGGGCCACGTGACGACCTTCAACGATCCGCTCATTGACTGCAAGGGCTGCCACATGCGCCACCGCGCGGACAAGCTCATCGAGGACTGGGTCAAGGAAAACGACGTGGACGTGAACGTGGAGGCCATGACCAACGAGGACATGGTCGCCTTCATCCGCGAGAAGGCCATCCCCTGCCCCGGCTGCGGCAAGAGCGATTTCACCGATATTCGCAAATTCAACCTGATGTTCAAAACCCACCAGGGCGTCACCGAGGACACCGCCTCTGAGGTCTATCTCCGTCCCGAGACCGCCCAGGGCATCTTCGTCAACTTCAAGAACATCCAGCGCACCACCCGCCGGAAGATCCCCTTCGGCGTCTGCCAGATCGGCAAGAGCTTCCGCAACGAGATCACCCCGGGCAACTTCATCTTCCGCATCCGCGAGTTTGAGCAGATGGAGTTGGAGTTCTTCTGCGAGCCGGACACCGACCTGGAGTGGTTCGAGTACTGGCGCAACTTCTGCCATGAATGGCTGCAGAATCTCAGCATGAAGGACGAGAACCTCCGTCTCCGCGACCACGAGAAGGAGGAGCTGAGCTTCTACTCCAAGGCCACCACCGACTTCGAGTACCTCTTCCCCTTCGGCTGGGGCGAGCTGTGGGGCGTGGCCGACCGCACCAACTACGACCTGACCCAGCACATCCAGCACTCCGGCCAGGATCTGGACTACTTCGATCAGGAGAAGAACGAGCACTATGTGCCCTTCGTCATCGAGCCCTCTCTGGGCGCCGACCGCGTGACCCTGGCCTTCCTGGTGGAGGCCTACGACGAGGAAGTCGTGGACGAGGCCAAGAACGACACCCGCGTGGTCATGCGCTTCCACCCGGCGCTGGCCCCCTTCAAGTGCGCGGTGCTGCCGCTTTCCAAGAAGCTCTCCGGCCCTGCCACCGAGCTCTACCACAAGCTGCAGAAAAAGTTCATGTGCGACTATGACGAGGCCGGTTCCATCGGCAAGCGCTATCGCCGCCAGGACGAGATCGGCACCCCCTTCTGCGTGACCTACGACTTCGACAGCGCCGAGGACGGCTGCGTCACCGTCCGTGACCGCGACAGCATGGAGCAGGTGCGCATCCCCGTGGAGGAGCTGGAGGCCTACATCGCACAGCGCATCGCCTACTGAGATGCCCCAGATCGTAACGCCTCCTGAGCAGGAACCCAAGGAGCATCCGGGATTTCAGATCGTGCGCTGGCTCCGCCCCGGCGGCGCGGCCATCGTGCTGATCATCTTCATCCTGTTTCTGGTCTTCTGCTTTTCCAGCGGCAGAGCGCCCATCAAGGGCTACCAGCCGCCGGAGGATTCGGAATACTACGCCCAGCATCTGGACAAGCTCGCCCAGGAGCTCAACGACGTGGTATTGCCCCAGATCGACGAAAATGCCTCCGCCCAAGTGACCGGAGACACCGTGACCGTTTCAACCACCCACGACGCCTACGTCACCACCCGCGCCGCGGTTTTGAAGTATTTCGACCGAACGCTGGTGGAATTTGCGGAGACGCCCTGAGAGATAAAAATTTATTAAAAAAGGTGATAACAACATGAAACATGGCTTTCTAAAGGTGGCCGCCGCCGCGCCGGAGCTGCGCGTGGCCGACCCGATGTTCAACGCGGAAAAAATCATCGAGACCATGCAGCAGGCCAATGACAAGGGCGTGAAGCTGCTGGTGTTCCCGGAGCTGAGTCTCACGGGCGTGACCTGCGGCGATCTGTTCTACCAGAACACCCTGCTGCGGGGTTCCGCCGCCGCTCTGGACAAGGTGGTGGACGCCTCCGCCGGCATGGATATGCTGGTGTTCGTGGGTCTGCCGGTGGAGAAGGGCAGCAAGGTCTATGACTGCGCCGCCGCCGTCTGCAACGGCGAGCTGCTGGGTCTGGTGCCCATGACCAACCCCGGCGACAAGCACTTCACCCCCGCCTGCGGCTGCGTGGACGAGCTGTATTTCGGCGACGAGCCGGTGTTCTTCGGCTCCAAGCTGCTGTTTGAAAACGCCGTCATGCCCGACCTGAAGGTGGCCGTGCAGGTGGGCGGCGATCTGAACGCTCCCACGGCCCCTGCCTCCGAGCACGCTCTGGCCGGCGCTACCGTCATCGCCCAGATGGCGGGCTTCCCCATGAGCATGGACTCCGCCATGGTGAACACCTGCGGCCTGAAGGTCCAGAGCCGCAAGCTGAAGACCGCTTCCATCCTGGCTGCTCCCGGCTTTGGCGAGAGCAGCACCGACGCCACCTACTCCGGTCTGTGCATCGTGGCGGAGAAGGGCCAGATCCTGGCCAAGGCTGAGGACGGCTGCACCTTCGTCTCCACCGAGATCGACGTGGAGCTGCTGGTCTCCGCCCGCCGCCGCGCTCAGGGCTTCGACGGCTGCAGCTGCGAGTACACCATGGTGGGCTGGGGCGAAGAGCTGGTGGACACCGAGCTGACCCGTCCCTATGGCAAGTATCCCTACCGTCCCGCCGACGAGAAGGATTATCACGAAGCTGCCAAGCGTCTGCTGCGGATGCAGGCCAGCTCTCTGGTGCGCCGCATGGAGTACGCCGGTCTGAAGCACCCCGTGGTGGGCATCTCCGGCGGTGTGGACTCCACCCTGGCCGTGATCATCTGCGCCGAGGCCGTGAAGATGATGGGCCTGCCGGCGGACTACGTCACCGCCGTGACCATGCCCTGCTTCGGCACCACGGACCGCACCAAGTCCAACGCCATCATCGTCTCTGAGCAGCTGGGCGCCACCGTGCGCGTCATCGACATCGGCGACAGCGTCATGCAGCACTTCAAGGACATCGACCACGACCCCGAGAACCGCAACGTGG
>CAMHPQ010000062.1 GCA_946187035.1 uncultured Clostridia bacterium
AGATCCCTACATTAGGGGGCTTTTTTGTGCTGTCCGCACAATCTGGGTCAGTTCAGATTTGGGGAGGGATCTGTTATGCAATTCTGTGTCACTGACCGGTGATGACATCCAGCACCCGGTCCATCTCCGGCAGGACCTTCGTCAGCTTCTCGCCCTTCAGTCCGGCGGTGAGGATCTCGTGGTCTGGCTCCAGGGCGCCCACGATGGCGTCCCGGTTTGCGATGGTCTCCTCCATCAGCTGCCGCTGCTGGGGGTCGGTCTTGTTCAGGAGGATGTAGACCGGTCTTTCAAAGCTTTTACCCATATCGGTGATCTTCCCGGCCAGCTGAATGGACTCGTAGGAGGGATCGGCCACCATCAAAATGGCGTCGGCGTAGCGATCCACGCCCCGTCCGAAGTGCTCCACGCCGGCCTCGGTGTCGATGATGGCAAGCTCCTTATCCCGGAGGATCAGGTGCTCCAGAAAGACCTTGGCCAGAGACCCCATGGCGCAGGCGCAGCCCTCACCGGCGTCGGCGATCTTCCCGATGGCCATGAGCCGCACGCTGCCGTCTTGGGAGACGTAGTCCGCCGGAAGATCCTCCAGATGCCAGCCCCCCTGAAACACGTCCTGGGCCCCGTCGGCGTAAATGCCCTTCTTGTGGCCGAAGAAGTGGGTGAAATCCTCCGGCAGGGGCAGACCCAACTGCCGGTGCAGGCCGAAGTTGGACTCGTCCGCGTCCACCACCAGCACCGCATATCCGCGGGCCGCCGCGGCGTTGGCCAAAAGGGCGGAGACGGTGCTCTTTCCGCAGCCGCCTTTTCCGCATAAAATCAGTTTCATAGCGTAAACCTCCCGTTCCGGGTTTCGATTGATGCCGTCCATTGCACGTTGCTGTCATCTGCAGAATACCACAGGGAGCCCGGCCCGTCAACGGATAACCTTCCGTCAGCAGGGGAGTGGGGCGGTCAGAAGGTCGCCCGGGTGATGGCCTTTACGGTCCTTGCGATGCGCTCCAGATGCTCCTCCCGGCGCTGCACCATCCGGGTGGTGGGGCCGGAGATGCTGATGGCGGCGTAGGCCTTTCCGGAGGCGTCCAGCAGCGGCATGCCGTAGCAGGTGAGTCCCACCTCCGCCTCCTCCTCGTCGCTGGCGTAGCCGTCCATGCGCACCTGGTCCAGTCTGCGCAGAAGGGCCGCGGCGTCGGGGATGGCGTTTTTCGTGATCTGGGGGAAGGGGGCATTGCGCAGATACTGGTTGATCGCCCGGTCCGGCTGATAGGCGAGGATGGCCTTGCCGGTGGCGGTGCAGTGGGCCACCTGGCTGTAGCCGATGGCGGTGTCCATTTTCAGACTGCTGGTGCCCAGCGCCCGGTCAATGAACATCACGTGGACGCCGTCGCTGAGGATGGCCACGTGGCAGGTCTCGCCGCTCTCCTCCGCCATCTGCACCAGATAGGGGTGCACCAGACCGATCAGCTCCATGCGGTTGTAGGCCACCATGCCCAGAGAGAACAGGTTCAGCCCCAGCCGGTATTTGCCGCCGCCGGTCTTGGTCAGATAGCCCCGGCGCTCCAGCGTCACCAGGAAGCGAAAGGCCGTGGAGCGGCTCATGCCCATGCGCTTTCCCACCTCGCTGGCCCCCAGCTCCTCGTGCTCATAAAACAGATTCAGAATGGAGAGCGCGCTGTCCACCGAGCTGAGAATGTACCGCTCGCCGGACGCGCTGATTTCGTCGTTGTGCACTCTGCAGACCCCGCCTTCGTTTTTGTTTGACTCCATTATACGGAAATAAAACAACTGTGTCAACATACGAAACAGCCGTTGTGTAAAACGCTATTTTTGCCCTTACAGATTGACATATTTTGTGAATTTCGTATAATTTGAGACAAAGGGGTTTGCGATTTTGAACCATCCGTTTTGCGCAGAAAGCCCAATGAAAAAACCGATTGCAATGGATATGGAGGCGTACGCAATGAAAGAAATCCGTCTGCATGGCCGCGGCGGGCAGGGCGTCGTGAAGGCGTCCCACATCGTGGTCAAGGCCGCCGTCTCGTCCGGCACCCACGGCCAGTTCATCCCGTTTTTCGGCGTGGAGCGCAAGGGCTCCCCGGTGTTCGGCTTCCTGCGGCTGTCGAGCGCGCCGATCCGGAGAAAGACCCAGGTCTATGAGCCGGACATCCTCATCATCTTCGACGACACGCTGGTGAAGCTCCCGGCCACCTACGCGGGCTTGAAGGAGGGCGGCACCGTCATCATCAACTCCACCAAGACTGCCGCGGAGCTGGGCGTGCCGGAGCAGGCAGGGGAGGTGGCCATCGTGGACGCCACGGGCATCTCGGAAACCCTCTTCGGGCGCAACATGCCCAACACCTCCATGCTGGGCGCGCTGGCGAAGGTCACGGACCTGGTCAGCAGGGACGCGCTCTTTGATGAGATCGCGGCGGCCTTCGGGGAGCGAAACCGCACCGCCGCCCAGACCGCCTATGACAGCGTGATCATCACGAAAAAGGAGGCCTGAACCGTGAACGATACCAGATTTGTAACGCCCCTGGGCAACGACGGCATGTACATCCTGGACACCGCCGCCTGGCGCGTGGTCCGTCCCGTCATGGACAAGGAAACGTGCATCAACTGCGGCGTCTGTATGGGCTACTGCCCGGTGAACGCCATCTACGCCGAGGGCAGGGAGATCCGGATCTCCTATGACTACTGCAAGGGCTGCGGCATCTGCGCCGTGGAGTGTCCCAAGCAGGCCATCAACATGGAACAGGAGGTCAAGTGAGATGGGTAAGATCGTAGCAATGACCGGCAACACCGCCGCCTATACCGGGGCAGCCCTCTGCCGTCCCGACCTCATCGCCGCCTATCCGATCACGCCCCAGTCCTCTGTGGTGGAGGGTCTGGCCGGCATGGTCTACAACGGCAAGCTGGATTCCAGCTTCGTGCAGGTGGAGTCTGAGCACTCCGCCATGAGCGTGGTGCAGGGCGCGGCGGCTGCGGGCGGCAGAGTCTTCACCGCCACCAGCGCCCAGGGTCTCGCCCTCATGTATGAGCCGTATTTCCGCATGTCCACCCTCCGCATCCCCATGGTCATGGCCCTCGCCACCCGCGAGATGACCTCGCCCGAGACGATCTGGAGCGGCCAGCAGGACGCCATGAGCGTGCGCGAGGCCGGCTGGATCCAGATGTTCTGTGAGAGCAACCAGGAAATTCTCGACATGATGCTTCAGGCCTACATGATCGCGGAGGATCCCCGCGTCCAGCTGCCGGTGAACGTCTGCTATGACGGGTTCTACAGCTCCCACCTGATCGAGGGGCTGGAGGTTCCCAGTCAGGACGAGGCCGACGCCTTCCTGCCCCCTTACGCCGGAAAGACCTATCTGGACCCCGGCCAGCCGGCGGCGCTGGATCCGCTGACCCCCGGCGACCTGATGATGCGGTACCGCAAGAACCACCTGGAGGCCATGAAGGCGGCCCAGGAAGTCATCGAAGAGGTGGACCGGAAGTTCGCCGCCCAGTTTGGCCGCAGCTACGGCGGCTTGATTGAGGAATACAAGACCGAGGACGCCGATGTGGTTCTCGTCACCATCGGCGGCATGTCCGGCACCGGCAAGGACGCCGTGGACGACGCCCGCGAAAAGGGCATCAAGGCTGGCCTCATCAAGCTGCGCTTCGTCCGTCCCTTCCCGGCGGAGCGGCTGGCCCGTGCGCTGAAGGGCAAAAAGGCCTTCGCCGTGGTGGATCGCTCGGTCTCCTTCGGCTGGAGCTGCGGCCCCATGTACATGGAGACCCGGGCTGCGGTGGTGGACGCTGACCGGTACGCCCACTTCTCCGCCATCGGGGGTCTCGGCGGCGCGGACCTCAGCTGCGGCCACATGGTCAGCGTCATCGAAAAGCTGGAGGCCGTCAAGAACGAGCCGGGCGAGCACGAGACGCTCTGGCTCATGAACGACTGAGGAGGTACGGAACATGTCTTACATCGATGTTTTGAAAGAAACCCAGAATGTCATGACCCCCGGCTCCTCGGCGTGTCAGGGCTGCGGCGGCGAGCTGATTCTCAGAAGAGTCATGCAGATCGCCGGCAACAACAGCGTTTTCGCGGTGCCTCCCGGCTGCATGGCCGGCGCGGGCGTGGACGGCTGGAACTTCTCCAACGGCTGCACCGCTCCCATCCACATCACCCTGCTGGACAACACCGCGTCTTTCATGTCCGGCGTCAGCGAGATGTACCAGAGAAAGGGCAGACCGGACGTGAACATCGTGGCCATCGCGGGCGACGGCGCCACTGCCGACTGCGGCTTCCAGAGCCTCTCCGGCGCCGCCGAGCGCGGCACGAAGATGCTCTATGTCTGCTACGACAACGAGGGCTATATGAACACCGGCTACCAGCGCTCCAGCACCACGTCCCTGGGCTCCAGCACCTCCACCACCCCGGCGGGCGCCGCCATCAACGGCAAGGAGCAGCAGCAGAAGTACCTGCCACTGATCATGGCCATGCACAACATCGAATACTGCGCCACCGCCAGCCCCAGCAACATGGCGGATCTGGTGGCGAAGATCCAGAAGGGTCTGGAGGCCAGCAAGCGGGGCTTTGCCTATCTGCACGTGTTCTCGCCCTGTCCCACCGGCTGGAAGTTTGCCCCGGATCAGAGCATCCAGGTGGCGAGAAAGGCCGTGGCCGCGAACCTCTGCCCCATCTGGGAGTGCGAAAAGGGCGTGTTTAAGCTCACCCCCAACCGCAAGCCCATCCCCATCGCCGAGTTCGTCCGGGGCATCGGCAAGTTCAAGAAGCTGACGGAGGAGGAGATCGCCTCCATCCAGGCTCTGGTAGACGCAAGATACGCCCTGCTGGAAAAGCTCGCCGCGGAGTAAGTGTCAGTGTGGAGTTTGGAGTGTGGAGTGTGGAGTGTGGAGTTTAAAACGAAATCTCACATTTCAGCAGTAAATTGGAGTTTAACGGGCTATTCCTTGCGCCAGACTCAAAGATTGTCATTGCGAACCAGTGCGCACACTGGTGTGGCAATCCGTTCTCTTGCGGCACAGACCAATTCTTTGCATAGAGTTGGGCGAATTCGCTCTGTCTCAACATTCTGCAAGATATTACTCCGCCGCTGGGGGATGCGGATTGCCACACCAGATGACGTCGGTCACTGGTTCGCAATGACATCCTATTATTGTGCATTGCAGAATTCAACGCCCCGATAAACTAGAATTTGAACCCTTCTTATACAGACAAGAATAATTTACGTAATACAGTATTATGTAAAATATTATTTGTAGGAGACGGCGTCCTCGACGTCCCGGCGGTATTGGTTGGATGATAACGGGACGAACGGTGAATTGGAACCAGGTGCGTATTCGCCTGAAATCACTTCGTTTGTCCGCTGCATCCTGCGCGGGCTGTCGAGGACGCCAGCCCCTCCAGTTTCTATCCAACTCCCCATTAAACTACAATTTAAAATCGTGCGACGGGTGCAAGGAACCATGCTGGCGGAAGCACCGTCTCTTTTTTCTGCCCTGACGCGCCATTTGTCGGGCAGTTTCCATCCGCGCATCTTCCTATTTGACCGGTTTCCGAACACGGAAAATGTAAAAACTGGCAGGAAAATTGCAAAAATTGGCGTGGAACCGGTGCAACTTGTTATTGTCTTTCCGCAACTATTCAGTTATGATTATCATGTTGAAGAATTGCAATGTATCAATAAGCATTTATAAAGACATGGGTGATAAGCTTTGACGCACATTCTGATATGCGATAACAATCCAATTCAGGCGGCGCATCTGCAGGCGCAGATCGAGGCCCTGTTCCCGTATATGTTCACGATTGCCACCTGCACCTCCTCCGAGGGACTGCGGGCCGAGGCGGCTCACCAGGCTCCGGACATCGTGTTGATGGACGTGCTGCTGGGGAAGGAAAATGGGATCGAGCTGGCGAAAGAGATGTTCCCCCGGGGCAGCGGCGTTGCGGTCATTTTCATTACCGGTTACATCGAGTACTGCACCGACGTCTACGAGGCGGAGCACATCTATTTTCTCCTGAAGCCCGTGCAGCCTGACCAGCTCCGGCACGCGCTGGACAGAGCCCTCGACGCCCTCTCCGATGTCCCCGGGGACTTCCCGGTACAGATCAACAACATGATCCGCCGGGTGGAGATTCGCAGCGTCTATTTCATCGAGAGCTTTTACCGGAAGCTGCGCATTCGGATCCCGGGAGAGGTCATCGAGTGCTACGGCTCCATCGCCGATCTGCCGGAAAACGTGCAGCGCAGCATGATCCACTGCCACAAGAGCTTCCTGGTGAATCCGGAGCACATCCGCACCCTGGACCGCTCGGCCTTCCTTCTGACCGACGGCGCCTCGGTTCCCATCAGCCGGAATCGCTACGCCGCTAGCCGCCAGGCCTTTTTGGACTACTGCTCCAGGCATCTGGAGGTGCACTGATGGGCGACGTTTACGTCAATCTGTTCTGGAAATGCGTCTGCTACACCCCCAGCTCCCTGCTCACCTACTACTTCATGGCCAGGATGCTGAACATCAAACGCCGCTGGCTGCTGATGATCGGCGCCACCACGGTCCACATCCTTCTGACCATCCTGACCGCCTACGGGCTGGAGCACGGCATCCCCTCCGCCGACACCCTGCGGGTCATCGGCCAGACGCTGATTTATTTCTCTGCCGCCATGCTGTTCACGCGGGAGCCCGTTTCCCGGAGGGTGCTGGCCTTCGGCGTCTGCTATCTGGCCGCGCTCTTTGCCGAGGTGGGCTCCATCATTGTCTACAGTCTGCTGGGCGGCTCGGTGGGTGCCCACGGAATCGCCGACGCCATGGAGCATCTGCCCTTCTATTTCTTCATGCAGGTGGTGGATTTTGCGCTGCTGCTGGCCTTTCTGCTGCTGTCCATGCTGATGTGGAATCGGGTGATTTTGAAAAGCCACCGGAAGGTGCTCTGGCATTTTGCGTTGTTCCCGGCATCGCAGACCGTGCTGATCTGTATCGCCGCCTATTTTGCCACCATCGACGATTTCCAGGCGGGACGCTATTACCTGCTGGGCGGCGGCGTGGTGTTCTGCATTCTGGCGGACTTCCTGCTGCTCCGCTCCATCAACGCCTTCTCCGCCCGGGCTCTGGCCGAGGAGCGGGCCGACTGGTACGAGCACATGCTGAAGCAGCAGCAGGCCACCTACGACCACCTTCTCGCCGATCAGGAGGACGCCGCCCACATCCGGCACGACATCCGAAACCAGCTCCAGACCGCCTATGCCCTGGTCCAGAGCGGGGACACGGAGGCCGCCATCGCCCAGCTGGACGACATCAGCGCGAGACTGGACCAGAATGCCAGCTATTGCGCCAACCGGGTGGTGAACGCCCTGCTGCACGTCAAGGCCGCCCGCTTTGCCGAGGCGGAAATTCCGCTGGAGTGCAGCTGCGTGGTGCCGGAGTATATCGCTCTTCCGGGCGTGGAGCTCTGCAGCCTGTTTTCCAACGTGCTGGACAACGCCTTCAACGCCTGCCGGAATGCGCCTGCGGACCGGCGCAGCGCGTCGATCTCCTCCGACGTGCAAAAGGAGATGCTGATCGTCCGCTGCAGCAACGGCTATGACCCGACGCTGAAAACCAAATCCGAACCCGGCCACGGCCTGGGCCTGGAGATCCTGCGGGAGCTGGCCCAGCGCCGCAGCGGGGAAGTGCAGGTGGAGCAGACAGACGGGCGCTTTACCATCACCGTCTGGCTGCCGCTGAACGGCAATTGAATCAAAATAACGCCTTCCGGGGTCATTCCGGGAGGCGTTTTGTCTGTTTCAGATTGCAGAGAGCAGGAGCACGTCGAGGACGCGCTCCTGCTGATGGGCTTATTATTTTGCTTATTTCACCGTCAGCAAGGCGGCCTGAGAGGTCACATGATTTCCAAGCGCGTCGGTGACGATGCAGCGGTATTGGTAGCCGTTGCGGTAGGCGGTGGCGACTACGTTCAGGGTGGCGGTGTTGTAGCCGGTGGTTTTGGAAGAGCAATTCTTCCACGCGCCCGAGGGCGTCTTGTACTGCCACTGGTAAGTCAGATTGCTGCCGGCTGCAGCTACTTTAGGCAAGCAAAGAAAGTAACAAAGAAAGCAAATTTCAATCCACGTGCCCCGTGTGGGGCACGACAGCAAATCTGCACAAAATCAATGCGCAAATTCGCGCAAATGTTATTAAGCATCAAGCGCTTTATGTTGAGCTGCCACCGGAGAAAAAATTTGAAGGCGACGCCCTCACAGCTGAACAGGCGAAAACCCTGTATCAGTGTATCAAAAACGAAAAAGAGCCTGTGCGTGCAGCAATCACCCTGGGGCTGGTCTATGGACTACGCCGGTCAGAAGTCTGCGGCCTGCGGTGGAGCGATATTGATTTCGAGAATCGCACCATGCAGATCCGCAACACCGTCACGCCGAAGGGAGGCTCCTTCGTTGAATCGGAACACACGAAAACAAGGAAGAGCCGTCGCACGATCCGGTTGGTGGAGAGCACCGTTCCTTATCTGGAGGCGCTGAAGAAGAGTCAGCGTGATTACCAGAAGAAAACGAACAAGGTGTGTGCCTGGCCGGACGGAAGACCGGTGCGGCCGGACTATCTCTGCAAGGCGCTTCACAGGGTCTGTGAAAAGAATGATCTTCCGGAGATCCGATTTCATGACTTGCGGTATACGGCGGCAACCCTGCTGAGCGGGGAGATGACACCCAAACAGGTGCAGGCATTCCTGGGGCACGAGGATATCTCGACCACAATGAACGTCTATGTTCACGGCTCAGACAATGATCGAGCGGCTGTTGCAGAGAAAATGGATTCCATCTTGGCAAAGAAATAGTGTTCTGAATTTGCACTTTCCGAAATAACAGAGAGCGCTGGATTGGCAGCTTCGGTAAAACCGAGACAAAAAGAAAACCCGAAAACCATTGATACACAACAGTTTACGGGCTTCTTTGGTTTTGCCGATTGGTGGAGATAAGCGGGATCTCGTCAGAACAGGCTTGCTCCATTCCGGCGCCGCGGTTTCCGTAAGCGCCGCGCCGTCTCCATATCCGCGCCCCTGTTCTTCCTCTCCAAATCAAAGCGCGTGCTTTGATTTGGTAAGTCGGGCTTCGCCGCAACGATCAGCAAGCTGACCCGGATTGAAATACAAGAGGTCAGCGGTTCCCTGTCTCTTTTAAAACGAAAAAGAGACGAACCGAAGCTCGTCTCTTTTGTCCTGGTGGAGATAAGCGGGATCGAACCGCTGACCTCTTGAATGCCATTCAAGCGCTCTCCCAGCTGAGCTATACCCCCAAGGCCTGATTATCTTAGCACATCCTGAACGGTTTGTCAATAAATATTTTTGAATTTTTTTGGAATTATTCAGGCAAATTTGCGAGAAAAATAAATTTAAACTTGCAAAACCGCGAATTGGCGTATAGAATAGACTCAGATACTCTTACCCTTGGAGGGATGCGCATGGGCAATCGGCCCGGATTTATGGTGTTTTATGATCGAGTTTCCTTTCTGGATCGGCTGACGGACGCGCAGTGCGGGCAGCTGTTCCGGGCAATGATGGACTACGCCAGGGAGGGAATCGAGCCCTTTTGGGACGAGATCGCCCTGGAGGTGGCCTGGGACGTGGTGAGGCCCATGCTGGACGAGGACGCCAGACGGTACCAGGAGGTAGTGGAGCGAAATCGGGCCAAGGCGATCAAGCGGTGGCAGAAAAACAGCGGCTTTAAGGATTATACGTGCGATGAAAACATGACCCTCTAATGCCGCGGCATGCCGTGGGATGCCAAATACAAAACCAAATACAAAACCAAATACAACTCCAAAAACAAAAACAACCCCATCCCCAAAGCTGAGGACGGGGCCGCTGTGGAAAACCTGAAAAAATGCGGATTTTTGTGGAAAACCCTGTTGAAAAACGGTCTGGCTGTTACGAATTTGTAACCGATTCAGACGCCCTGCTGCACCTGACGGCTGACTCTGGCGGCGCTGCCGTTGAGGAACATGCCCTGAAGATAGGCCTCGGAGGTGAGCAGCTGGGCGCCGATGCGCTCCATGTCGGCCAGATTGGCAGCCTGAATCTCCTCGGTGGCGGAGGAGGTGCAGTCGGTGAGGACGGCCACATTGTACTCCAGGGAAATGGCGTCGTAGCAGGTGGTGCGGATGCAGTTGGGCGTGGTGGTGCCGGCCAGGAGCACCGTGTCCACCCCGAGTCTCCGGAGCAGCACGTCCAGCTCCGTCTGGAAGAAGGCGGAGAACCGGGGCTTGCAGAGGTGGTAATCCGTCTCCGCGTCGCCGAACTCCACGGGCGGATCGGCGTTGATCTCCGGGGCGCAGCCGGGGGAGACGGGCTTGCCGCCGCTGACCCATGCGGCGAATCGGGTGTGCTCCACGTCGGAGCCGTCGGCCCGGTAGAGCCGGGTGACGAAGATCACCGGGACGCCTTTTTGTCGGCAGTGGTCGATGACTCTGGCGCAGGCGGGGATGGTGGCCGGCGCGCCCTGGATGAACAGGGGAGAGGCCGGGTTCAGGAAACCGTTTTGCATGTCGATCATGATCAGTGCGTGCATGAGAACACCTCCGGTGAAGTGTGGAGTGTGGAGTGTGGAGTGTGGAGTTTAAAGGATTTCAAATTTTAGTTTATCGGGGAGTAGAATAGAATGCCATTCCCCTTGGCTCTCCCAGCTTTCGCATGGCACGGCCAGCCAAATCAAAGATTTGGGGCCTTAGTACATCCGGGAGAGCTGGCACGGCGGATAATAGCCGTGACTGAGAGGGCTTGTTATCACTTCTGACGCATTGATTATACTGCACTTATCGTCCTGCAAAACCCTCTCAGTCGCTCGCAAGCTCGCGCCAGCTCCCCCAAAGGGGGAGCCATGTGAGTCTGGCAGACAAACTCCAGTTTATCGCTCTGTTAGATTCTGCGGAAAAGTAAAATAGAATGTCATTGCGAACCAGTGCGCACACTGGTGTGGCAATCCGCATCTCCCGGCGGCGGAGTAAGATACTGCAGAACGTTGAGACCTCACGGATTCGCCTTACATCTTGAAAAACTATAGCCTGTACCGCAAGAAAACGGATTGCCACACCAGTGACGTCGGTCACTGGTTCGCAATGACACTCTTTAAGTTTGGTGCAAAGAACAGCCCTATAAACTC
>CAMHPQ010000063.1 GCA_946187035.1 uncultured Clostridia bacterium
TCATCGCAGTATTCCTGCTTGCGGAACTGCTCGGATTTCTCAAAGGAGCGGAGAATGGCCTCCGCCGTGGCCCGGTCGATGGATTTGCTCAGGGCCTCGAATTCCTCCCAGGGCATGGGGTCCTTTTTCTCCAGCCACCAGATATAGCCGTCGAAAAAGGCATAGACGTACCGGCGGATCACGAACCGGGCGGTCTCCTCATCGGGGAAGATGTCGCCGAAGTCGTTCATGATCAGGGGGAAGAGCTTTTCAAAGCAGAAGGCCCGGAAGGAGTTCTGCCCGGTGAAGACGAAGGCGTTGCAGTAAAACTCCGGGTCGGCCCGGAGGGATTTCAGAATGTCCGGGTAGTACTCCCAGATGGACTTCTCCGGCCGGACGTCTACGAACCGGCAGAAGTCGTAGTTGTAGATCCACTCCACCAGATCGTATTTGTCCTTGAAGTAGCGATAGAAGCTGCGCCGGCTGACTCCGGCCTTTTCGAGGATCTCTCTGGTGGTGATCTTTTCGATGGGCATGGTGCGCATCAGCGATTTCATGGCCTCCGCGATGGCCAGCTTGTTCTGTTCCGATTCGGACATGGTCTCACCCCGCTTATGGATCACTCTATTTCGTATTGTATCGTTTTGCGGACTGATTGTCAAAGAAAACCGTGTCATCTTAGAAAAATGATGGCACAAAAGCTTGAATTTGTGCCAGAAAATGTATAGTAACAGATTGCGAATCCGGAATCTGTTTGATAAAATAAAGCCAAGCATCTTTTAATACGCCTGTAATGGATTTCGAGCCTGTTTTGCCTAAGCCGATGTCGGTATGGCGGCAGGCCGTGTGCCAGAGCACACCGGGGCGCCGCTGGAAACGGCTGCGCCTTCCCACGTGAAAAGAGATCCGACTTTTCAGTCAAAGGAGGATTTTCTATGGGCGAATGGAAGAAAACACAGTGCGGCATCTGCGGCGTCAGCTGCGGCCTGGAGGTGGAGGTGGAGGACGGCAAGATCATCTCCTCCAGACCCGATCCCGACAGTCCCCGCAGCCACGGCTACGCATGTCGCAAGGGCCGCAACAACAAGTATCTCGTGCACCACGGCGAACGTCTGGATTACCCCATGAAGCGGGTGGGCGGCGAGCTGGTTCGCATTTCCTGGGATCAGGCGATCCTGGAGATCGGCAACAAGCTGCGCAGCATCGTCGATCAGTACGGCCCCCGCGCCGTCTGCGGCATCGGCGGCGCCTCCGGCGGCGGCCAGAGTGAACTGATCTTCCTCAAGGCCCTCATCAACGGCCTGGGCGGTCAGTACATCTTCAACCCCATCGGCTTTGAGTTTCTGGGCAACTGGTGGAGCCACGGCAAGATCTTCGGCGATCAGGTCTGCTTCACCGAGCCGGACGACGTGGGCGTGGAGACGCTGGTGCTCTGGGGTTCCAACTCCTTCGTCACCCACCAGATGTGCGACGCCAGAAAGAACATCCGCGACGCCGCTGAGAGCCCGGATCGGAAGCTGGTCGTTATCGACCCCCGCATGTCCGAGTCTGCCCGCATGGCGGACATCCACATTGCCAACCGTCCTGGCTCCGACGCCATCATGCTCAAGGGCCTCATCGCGCTGATCCTCCGCAAGGGCTGGGAGAATAAGGAGTACTGCAAAAAGTACGTCAAGGATCTGGACAAGATCCGTCCCTGGTTCTACACCACCAACATTGAAGAATGTTTCCGCGTGGCGGGCGTCACCTATGAGGAGATGGAAAACCTCGCCAAGGTGCTCACCACCACCAAGTGGGGCTGCCACCAGGATCTGGGCATTTTCTGCGGCCGCCACAGCACTCTCTGCAGCTATCTGATCGTCATGCTGGAGGTCATCTGCGGCGTGGCGCTGGTGCCCGGCGCCACCATCGTGCACGAAGCCTGGGCTGCCCGCGGCGAGACCATCCATGAGGACACCGATCCCAAGGTCTGGCGCACCCCGGTCACCAACCGCTTCCCGGTGCTGGAGACCTTCCCCTCTTGCGTCATGCCGGTGGAGATGCTCTCTGACCGGCCCGACCGCATCCGCGCCGCCATCCGCACCCTGGGCGCGCCCATGCGCTCCTATCCCGACTCCAAGCTGGTGGAGAAGGCATTTAAAAACCTGGACCTGCTGGTGGTCTGCGACATCGCCTGGACCGAGGACTGCGCCTACGCCGATTACGTCCTGCCCGCCAAGAGCCAGTTGGAACGCTATGAGTTCAACGCCTTCCAGATGAACTTCCCCGAATGCGTCATGTCCCTGCGTCCTCCCGTCCTCGAGGAGACCGTGGGCGAGCGCCGCGATATGTGCGACGTATTCATCGAGATCATGAAGGTGGCCGGCGCCCTGCCGAAGCTGCCCAAGTGGTTCTACAAGGCCGGCGAGAAGGCCGTCGAGACCGGCGACCGCATGCCGTACCTCTTTGCGCTGCTGGCGTACCTCGGCGGCACGGGCATGAAGCATTATGCCATCCGCACCGCCATCCTGGGCGAGACCCTTGGCAAGCCCATGGGCTCCGCCACCAAGGCTGTCTCCTGGGGCGCGCTGATGACTACCCCCATGGCTGCCGGACTCTCCGCCAAGGCAAAGAATCCGAAGCTGGGCTTCCATCCGATCATGGAGAAGATGCCTGCCATGGACAACTTCTGCGCCCTTGACGCCGCTTTTGAGCAGGTTTTGAAGCATCCGGAAGGCGCCGTGGTCGGCATCGCGGACAACGACAAGCCGGAGTCCTACCTCCTGCAGCACGTGAAGCACAAGGATCACAAGATCCACCTCTACTGCGACGAGATCTTCGAGGCCGTGATGAACCTGACTCCCGAGAAGGAGGCCGAGGCCATCACCCCCACCGAGGAGTTCCCCTACATCATGTCCTCCGGCCGACACACCGAGGACGGTCTGAACTCCATGACCCGCTACATGAAGAACATGAACCGCTACCACAAGAGCTACTACACCTTCCTCGTGAACCCCGACGACGCCAAGGAACTGGGCTTCGAGGACGGCCAGATGGTGCGCGTCACCACCAAAGGCGGCACCGCCGAGATCCCGGTGGAGATCAGCCTCCAGGTGAACCGCGGCTACATGATGTTCCCCCACCACTACGGCCTCACCTTTGAGGGCGAGACCGAGGGCGTCAGCGGCGGCCACGTCTTCAACTGGGACAACATGGACGAGATCACCGGCAACCCGTGCGTGCGCTTTGTGCCCTGCCGGGTCGAAGCAGTCTGAAGGAGGCGCTGAACATGGCGAATGTGAATCTGACCATCAACGGCATTGCCGTTTCCGTCCCCACCGGGACCACCATTCTGGACGCGGCCAAATCCGCCGGCGTCCGCATCCCCACCCTCTGCGCCTATGAGGGCATGGGCCCCCACGCCAGCTGCAGACTCTGCATCGTGAACGTGGCCGGCGACGAGAAAGAAAAGCTTGCCTGCGCCGTCAAGGTTGCCGAGGGCATGGAAGTCACCACCGACAGTGAGACCCTCTTCGAAAAGCGGAAAGCCACCCTCACCGAGATGTTCCGCCAGCACAAGGTGGACTGCCACCACTGTGCCCGCGTGGGCGGCTCCAGAATCGAGGATCTGGATCCCTGGTTCTGCGAGAACTGCTTCTACTGCGACTGCCAGCGGGACGGCTTCTGCGAGCTGCAGGCCCTGGCGCGGGAGTTCGGCATCAGCCAGCTGCCCTTCGAGCCCCAGCAGCATGATTTCGCGGAGGACTGCTCCACGGATGTGATTCTCAGAGATCCCAACAAGTGCGTCAAGTGCCGCCGCTGTGTGGATGTCTGCAAGAACACCCAGGCCGTGGGCGTCCTCGGCATGGTGAAGACCGAAGCCGGCCAGACCGTGGGCGTCGCCGCCGCCACCCTGGCGGAGAGCGCCTGCATCCGCTGCGGACGCTGCGTGGACGTGTGTCCCACCGGCGCGGTGTACCTGAAGGAGCACAAGGACGAGCTGCCCTACTACGCCCACGCCCGGGACGTGAAGACCGCGGCCCTGGTGGACGAGAGCGTGCTGCCGGAGCTCTCCAAGCTTTACGGCGGCGAGGTGACGCTCTCCGGGCTCAGCGGCGCCCTGCGGAAGATCGGCGTGGACGCCGTCTACGACGCGGAGGAGGTCCGCACGGTCATCGCCTCGGAGGTTGCCCAGAAGCTTTCCAAGCGCAGGAAAAAGGCCCCCGCCATCCTGGCCATGGATCCGGCTGCCAAGAAGTTCCTGGAGGCCAACTTCGCTGACCGCAAGGCCGATTTCCTCTTCCCGGAGACCGCTCAGGTGCGCTTTGCGGAGCTGGTAAAGGGGAAGTTCGACAAGATCTACCGCCTCAGCGGCAAAAACGCCCTGGCCGACGAGGTGCACTCCACCGGCTGCGCGGACTACTTCTACAACGCGAGAGAGCTCTACCGCGTCCTGAAGCGCACCGGCGCCAACCCGCTGCGCGCGATCCCGGCGGAGCTGGACACCCTGGGCGTGGCGGCGGAGAAGACCGCCTATGAGCCCGTGCTCTCCAGCGTCTGCTGGCAGGTGGGCGGCGAGGCCGAGGCCGTCTCTCTGGACGTGAACGGCAAGGAAGTCCGGGCCATGATCTGCCGCAATCCTTCTCAGGTGAAGAAGGCCCTGGAGACCGACTGCACCGTCATTCGCGTTAACGCTTGACAAACGCTGCATTCTGCGGCACAATAGAGATAGAAATTGTTTCCGATCCGCAACGGCCTAAAGCGACTGCCATGGCTCTGCGGACGGGGTACAGACCGGAAACGGCTGCGCCTTCCTGTTTTGAAAAGGAAACACCTGTCTTTGACCAGGGGAGAATTCTACCCAAACTGGAACAGGGATGGTCTGTTTTTCAAAACAGGCCATCCTTTTTTGTTTGAGGGATTCCCATGAAAGAGATCCGAACCGAAGAGGCCGTGGGCCACGTGCTGTGTCACGACATGACCCAGATCATCCCCGGCGTCACCAAGGACGCCCGCTTCCGCAAGGGGCACATCGTCCAGCCGGAGGACATCCCGGTTTTGCTGAGCATGGGCAAGGAAACCCTGTTCGTCTGGGAGAAGAAGCCCGGCATCCTCCACGAGGACGAGGCGGCGGACCGGCTGCGGGCCCTGTGTCAGGGGGCAAACATGCATGCCACCGAACCGAAGGAGGGAAAAATCGAGCTGATCGCCGACTGCGACGGCCTGTTCCTCGTGGATTCCCAGCGGCTGGAGCGGGTCAACGAGCTGGAGCAGATCATGATCGCCACCCGCCATGGCAACACGCCCGTGAAGGCCGGAGACAAGCTGGCGGGAACCCGGGTCATTCCGCTGGTCATCGAGGAGGAAAAGCTCAACCGGGCGGCGGAGGTCTGCGGCGAGAAGCCCCTGCTGGAGATTCTGCCCTATAAGCTGAAAACTGCGGGCCTCATCACCACCGGAAACGAGGTGGCGAAGGGCCGCATCGAAGACGCCTTCACCCCGGTGATCCTGAAAAAGCTGGCCAGATTCGGCATCGAAGTGACCCATCACTGCACCCCCGGCGACGACATGGAGGCCATCACCAACGCGGCCCTGGAGTACCACGCTGCAGGCTGCGACATGATCCTCTGCACCGGCGGCATGAGCGTGGACCCCGATGACCGCACCCCCGGCGCCGTCAAGGCCACCGGCTGCGAGATCGTTTCCTACGGCGCTCCGGTGCTGCCCGGCGCCATGTTCCTGCTGGGCTATTTTGACGACGGCACGCCCATCATGGGCCTCCCCGGGTGTGTTATGTACGCCAGGACCACGATTTTTGATCTGATGCTGCCGCGGATCGCCGCGGGTCTTCGGGTCACGAAAAAAGACATCGTCAAGCTGGGCGAGGGCGGGCTCTGCCTGGGCTGCCAGACTTGCACCTGGCCCAACTGCGGCTTCGGAAAGGGATAAACAACTAAGCATGGAAACCGGTATCACTGTAGAAAGAGCAATTGAACGAATTCAAATCCATACGAAACCTGTCGGCACCGAGCAGATCCCGGCGATCCAAGCCCACGGGCGGGTGCTGGCGGCGGATGTGAGATCCCCCATGGATCAGCCACCCTGGCCCAGATCCCCCCTGGACGGCTATGCCATGCGGTCTGAGGATACCAAAACCGCCCCGGTGAAGCTCAAGGTGGTGGACACCGTCTATGCCGGCGGCTGGTCGGAAAGAGTCGTCGGAGCGGGGGAGTGCGTGCGGCTCATGACCGGCGCGCCCATCCCCGAGGGCTGCGACTGCGTCATCCGGCAGGAGGACACCGATCTCGGCACCGACGAGGTTCTGATCTCGAAGCCCCTGCAGCACTATGAAAACTACTGCTTCGCGGGCGAGGATTTTAAAGAGGGGGACGTTCTGCTTCCCAAAGGCACCCGTCTCACCGGCAACGCATTTGGTGTTCTGGCGGCGGCTGGCCTGCTGCGGGAGGATGAATTGCTGACGGTTTTCAAGCCCGTCCGCTGCGCCGTCCTCTGCACCGGGGACGAGCTGGTGCCCAACACCGTCCGCCCGCTGCCCAAGGGAAAGATCTATTCCTCCAACGAGGCGGTGCTCTCCGCCAGATTGATGGAATTGGGCATCGAGATCACCACCGTTCAGGGGGAGTTCTCCGACGATCCCAACGCGCTGGCCGACGCCATCCGGGAGGCCGCGGAGATTTCCGACGTGATCCTCACCACCGGCGGCGTCAGCGTGGGCGCCAAGGACATTCTGCACGAGACTTTGCCGCTGCTGAACGCGGAGCGCATCTTCTGGAGAGTGAAGCTCAAGCCCGGCACACCGCTGATGTTCTCCTTATTCAACGGCAAACCGATTCTGAGCCTCTCCGGCAACCCCTTCGCTGCCAGCGCCACCTTTGAGCTGTTCGCAAGACCGCTGCTTGGGAAGCTGGCCGGGTGCGCCGATCTGGAGGCACAGATCGTGGAAGCGCCGCTGGCTACCCTCTTTGAGAAATTTGGCAAGGGCCGGAGATTCGTCCGGGCGGTGCTGGAAAATGGCCGTGTCATTCTGCCGAAGGGCCACTCCTCGGGGCAGTTGGCCTCCTCGGTGGGCACCAACTGCCTGGCGGAGATTCCGCCCTCGGAGGCCCCCATGGAGGCCGGAGCCATGGTGCGGGTGTGGATTTTATGAGACAAAGAATTCTCGCCGTCTCCGGGGTGAAAAACTCCGGCAAGACGACGCTATTGGAAAAGCTGATCCCCGCGCTGAAGGCCCGGGGCCTCCGGGTCGCCATCGTCAAGCACGACGGCCACGGCTTCGCCGCCGACCGGGAGGGGACGGACACCTGTCGCCTCCTGCAATCCGGGGCCATGGGCGCCGCCATCTTCGACGGGGAGAAGTTCCAGATGGTGAAATACGCCGCCGTCTCGGAAGAAGATCTGATCGCCCTCTATCCCGAGGCGGATCTCGTTCTGCTGGAGGGTTTCAAATGGACGGAGTACCCGAAGATCGAGCTGGTGCGAAAGGGAAATTCCACTGCGCCGGTCTGCGATCCGAAGACGCTGATCGGGCTGGTGACGGACACGGAGGCCCGCGTGCCCGGTGTGCCGACCTTCGATTTCTGGGAGATCGACGCCCTGGCGGATCACATCGCAACTTGGAGAAAGGCAGGTGAGGCCGATGCGTGACGGCTTTGGCAGAACCATCGACTATCTGCGCCTCTCGGTGACGGACCGCTGCAGCCTCCGGTGCATTTACTGCATGCCGGAGGACGGCGTCCGGTGGCTGGAGCACACGGAGATCCTGCGCTATGAGGACATTCTCCGGCTTCTGCGGATCTTCGCCGCCCTTGGCGTGAAGAAAATCAAGATCACCGGCGGGGAGCCGCTGGTGCGAAAAGGCGTGGCGGGGCTGATCGGAGAGATCAAGGCCATCGCGGGCATCCAGCAGGTCACGCTGACCACCAACGGCGTGGCCCTGAAGGATCAGCTGCCGGATCTGCTCAAAGCGGGGATTGACGGCGTCAATCTGAGCCTCGACACCCTGGATCGGGCGCGGTTCGCGGAGATTACCAGGAGAGACGCCCTGCCCCAGGTGCTGCAAGGATTGGAGGCAGCCTGGAGTGCCCCTGGCCTGAATTTAAAAATCAACTGCGTGGCTCAGGCGGGCAGAGCCTCCGACTGGGTGGCGCTGGCGGGACTGGCGAAGGACCACAACCTGGCCGTCCGGTTCATCGAGCCCATGCCCATCGGCCTCGGCGGCGATCTGGAGACCTGCACCGAGACGGACATCCGCGCCGCGCTGGAGGCCGCCTACGGTGCGCTCGCGCCATTCAACAAGACGCTGGGCAACGGCCCGGCGAAGTATTTCAGTTTGCCGGATTTTCAGGGCAAGATCGGCTTCATCAGCGCCGTGAGCCACCAATTCTGCGACCAATGCAACCGGGTGCGGCTCACGGCCACCGGCTACTTGAAAACCTGCCTCCAGTACGACGTGGGCGCCGACCTGCGTCCGCTGCTGGCGGGTTCGGACGAAGCACTTCAGGCGGCGATCCAGGCTGCCATTCAAAACAAACCACAGGCCCACCGATTCTCCGAAAAAACCGTGGAGAACCGGGAGGCGCACATCATGAGTCAGATCGGAGGTTAACGCCATGGGAAACGTATTGGCGGTCTGCATCAGCCCGAAAAAGGGCACGGAAAAGAAAAACGTCGGCTCTGCCAAGTTCATTGAGGACTGGGGCCTGGAGAACGACTCCCACGCCGGAAAGTGGCACCGGCAGGTGTCTCTTTTGAGCCACGACAAGGTGGAGGAATTTCGCGCCCGGGGCGCCGAGGTGGAGCACGGGGCCTTCGGGGAAAATCTGGTGGTCTCCGGCATCGACTTCCGTACCCTGCCGGTGGGCACCCACTTTGTCTGCAACGACGTGGAGCTGGAGCTCACCCAGATCGGCAAGGAGTGCCACTCCGGCTGCGCGATCTTTCAGAAGATGGGCGAGTGCATCATGCCCAGAGAGGGCGTCTTCGCCAAGGTGATCCACGGCGGAACCATCTCCGTGGGCGACACCCTGACCATTAAGGAGGACTGAACATGGCTTTTCGCGTTTTTATTCTGACCGCCAGCGACGCCGGCTCCAGAGGGGAGCGGGAGGACAAATCCGCCCCGGCTGCTCAGAAGCTTCTGGAGGAGGCGGGCTACGAGATCGCGGGCTACTGCATGCTGCCGGATGAGCGGGAGCAGCTGGCCGCGAAGATGCGGGAGGTCTGCGACAACGATCTGGCAGATCTCTTAGTCACCACCGGCGGCACCGGCTTTTCACCGAGAGACTGCACCCCGGAGGCCACCGCCGACGTGACCGAGCGGGCAGTCCCCGGGATTCCCGAGGCCATGCGGTATTATTCCCTGCAGATCACGCCCCGCGCCATGCTCTCCAGAGCCTCCGCGGGCATCCGAAAGGGCACCCTGATCGTGAATCTCCCCGGCAGCCCCAAGGCTGTGGCGGAGTGCCTGGAGTTCATTCTCCCCAGTCTGGAGCACGGGCTGGAGATCCTCAGAGGTACCGCGCACAACTGCGCCCGTACATAAATTTAGGGGAAACGCTGAACAAATCGCCGCACGCATCCTGACAGCATCTTTTCCGCCTGACTTCATTTCAAAATCTCGAAATACACAAAGTATTCCTTCGATTTTTCAATCTTGTCAGACGAAAAATCTGCTTGCCAATCTGCGCACTTCGATTCATTCAGCGCTTCCCGAAGAAAGGAAGTACCAAACATGAAGAGAATTCTCGCCCTGCTGCTCACTGCAGCGATGCTCTTCGCCCTGGCGGCCTGCAGCAGCAAGCCCGCCGCCGAGCCCGAGGGCTCCGAAGTTGCGGAAGAACCCGCCGCGGAGGAAGTGACCCTCTACGTCTTCGCCGCCGCCTCCATGACCGAGACGCTGGATCAGATTATCGAGCTCTACAAGACCGTGGCGCCCAATGTGACCATCGTCCCCACCTATGATTCCTCCGGCACCCTGAAGACCCAGATCCAGGAGGGCGCCGCCTGCGACATTTTCATCTCCGCCGCCCAGAAGCAGATGAACCAGCTGGACGCTGCCAAGGACGCCGAGGGCGGCAACGAGGAAGGCCTGGACTTCGTCCTCTCCGACACCCGTGTGGACCTGCTGGAGAACAAGGTCGTCCTGGCGGTTCCCGACGAGAATCCTAAGGGCATTGAGACCTTCGCCGATCTCGGCACCGACAAGCTGAGCCTTCTGTGCATCGGCAACGAGGACGTGCCCGTGGGCGCCTACTCTGAGGAGATCCTCACCAACCTGGGCATCCTGGAGACTCTGGAGCAGAGCGGCAAGCTGACCTACGGCTCCAACGTGAAGGAAGTCACCACCCAGGTCAAGGAGGGCACCGTGGACGCCGGCATCATCTATGCCACCGACGCCTTCTCCGCCCAGCTCACCGTGGTCGATCAGGCCACCAGCGACATGTGCAAGCAGGTCATCTATCCCGCCGCCGTGCTGAACATCACCCAGAACGAGCAGGCCGCCCGGGACTTCCTGGCCTTCCTCCAGTCTGACGAGGCCATGGCCGTGTTCGAGGCTGTGGGCTTCGCGCCCGCTCCGTAACATGAGCGATTTTACCCACTTCAACGAAACCGGACGCGCCCGCATGGTGGACGTGTCCGAGAAGGCAGCCACGGTGAGAACCGCCGTGGCTGCGGGCCGTGTCAAAATGAACCGGGAGACCTTCGAGCTGGTGAAGTCCGGCGGCATGAAGAAGGGGGACGTTCTCGGCACCGCCCAGATCGCGGGCATCATGGCGGCGAAGAAGACCTCCGAGCTCATCCCCATGTGCCACACCCTGCTGCTGAACGGCGTGGATCTCAGCTTCGATCTGAACGAAGCAGACTGCGCCGTGGACATCACCGCCACGGTCAAATGCACCGGCGTCACCGGTGTGGAGATGGAGGCCCTCACGGCGGTCAGCGTCGCGGCCCTCACGGTCTATGACATGTGCAAGGCCGTCCAGAAAGACATGGAAATCACGGACATCCGCCTGCTGAAAAAAACCGGCGGCAAGTCCGGGATATTTGAACGGTGAATTGGGAGTTTAGCGGGGAGTCGGATTTTGCAGAGAACTAAAAAAGAATGTCATTGCGAGCCAGTGACCGACGTCATCTGGCG
>CAMHPQ010000064.1 GCA_946187035.1 uncultured Clostridia bacterium
GGCTCTGGCGTCGGCCATGAGCTGCTGCAGCGCCGGAGACAGGGCCGTCAGCTCCCCGAAAAAGTCCATGCGGATGCCGTCGCGCTTCATGACCTCGATGGATTCGACGATATAGCGCTCAAAAAGATCCATCAGCGTCCGCACCTCGTCGTCCGGGCGCTTCCAGTTTTCCGTGGAGAAGGCGTAGAGGGTAAGATACTCGATGCCGATGTCCTTGCAGTAATTGGCGATCTTCCGCACGGTCTCGGCCCCAACGGCGTGGCCGGCGGTTCTGGGAAGTCCCCGCTTTTTCGCCCAGCGGCCGTTGCCGTCCAGGATGATGCCGATGTGCTTCGGCAGACGGTCAAAGTCCACCTCCGGTTTCGTCCCGGTTTTCTTTTGAAACAATGCCATAGTATTCCAATCCCATCATGACTGAAAAAGGGGATCAGAGATCCCCTTTCGTATTTTATTATGCGCCAAGGAAAGCGATGAATCAATCGAAGTGCACAGATTGTCGAGCAGATTTTTCGTCTGGCAAAATCGAAAAATCGCAGGAATACTTTGTGTATTTCAAGATTTTAAGATGCAGGCAGGCGGAAAAGATGCCGGCAAGATGCGTGCGGCGATTGGTTCAGCGTTTTCCAAAATTAAAGCTCCATCAATTCCTTCTCTTTGTCCTCCGCGATCTTTTCGACTTCCTTGATATAGTCGTCGGTCATCTTCTGCATGTCCTTCTCGACGTCCTTGAAGTCGTCCTCGGTGATCTCGGATTTCTTCTTCTGGGCCTTGAACTTATCCATGGCGTCACGGCGGATGTTGCGGACGGCCACCTTGGCCTCCTCGCCGTACTTCTTCACCTGCTTGGCCAGATCCTTACGGCGCTCCTCGGTCAGCTGCGGGAACACCAGACGGATGGCGCGGCCGTCGTTCTGGGGGTTGATGCCCAGCTCGGAGGCCTGGATGGCCTTCTCGATGGCCTTGAGGGCAGAGGCGTCCCAGGGCTGGATCAGCAGGCTGCGGGCGTCGGGCACGCTGATGGAGGCCACCTGATTGATGGGGGTGTCGGTGCCGTAGTATTCCACGGTAATCCGGTCCAGCACGGCGGGATTGGCCTTGCCGGCGCGGACGGAGGCGAGCTGCTCTTTGAGGAACTCGCAGGTGCGTTTCATTTTTCTCTCAAAATCCTGATAATCGACTGACATGTTGACTCCTCCTCTATTTTAGAATAAAACGTTTTTCTTATTTGACCAACGTGCCCACGGCCTGGCCGGTCACGGCGCGGAGGATGTTCTCCGGCTCCGAGAGGGCGAAGACGAACACGGGCAGGTGGTTATCCATGGCGAGGCTGGTGGCCGTGGAGTCCATGACCGCCAGATGCTGGGCCAGCACCTCGTCGTAGGTGATGTTGTCGTACTTCACGGCGTTTTTATCCACTCTGGGGTCTGCGCTGTAGACGCCGTCGATGTTCTTGGCCAGCAGGATGGCGTCGGCGTCGATCTCGCAGGCGCGGAGCACGGCTGCGGTGTCCGTGGAGAAATAGGGGCAGCCGGTGCCGCCGGCGAAGAGGACGACCTTCCCCTCCTCCAGATGCTTCACGGCCCGCTGGCGGGTATAGGTCTCGGCAAAGGCGCGCATCTCGGTGGCGGTCTGGACGCGGGCGGGAATGTCCTTCTGCTCCATGACGTCGGAGACGGCCAGGCAGTTCATGACCGTGGCCAGCATGCCCATGTGGTCGGCTCTGGAGCGCTCCATGTAGCCGCCGCCGTCCTTGGCGCCCCGCCAGAAGTTGCCGCCGCCGATGACGACGCCTACCTGCACGCCCAGCTCGCGGCACTGCTGGATGGCGTCGCATACCTGCGCGATCATGTTGAAATCAAGACCGGTCTTCTTCTCGCCGGCCAGCGCCTCGCCGCTGATTTTCAGCAGGATGCGGTGATATTTGGGTGTAATGGTTTCCAATGGTATCCCCTCGTTTCGCACAATTGTGTCTCCTATTTTAATATAAAACCCGGAAAAAGAAAAGGGGGTAAATGTGAAAGTTCCAAAAACATTGAAACCGGCGGACTTCGGCGGCGAAAAATGTGGCGTGGAGAGCAGCGTGGAGTGTGGAGTTGAAAGGGTTTCAAATTCTAGTTTATCGAGCTGTTGGAATTTACTGCGCACCCCCTTGGCGCCCTCGGAGAGGGAGCTGTCGAGCGCAGCGAGACTGAGGGAGCGAACTTTGGTCAAAGGCTGAAACAAATGCAGTGCGGCCTGTGCGGCAAGACTCGCTCCCTCAGTCACGGCTATTTCCCGCCGTGCCAGCTCCCTCGCCGAGGGAGCCGAGTGGGATGGGCAGTATTTTTCAACCGGCCTACAAACTCCAATTTGCAAAACAAACTATAGATTATTCAATAATGTTATGTAAACTATTTGCAAATAAGAATTCCTGCCGTGGGAGGGACGGCAGGAATCAAAATGGACTTGTGTTTTCTCAGCTGACGGCCTTGCCGAGGGCAATGCAGGCGTCAATGGCGCCGTCATCGGGGGCCTCGTTGCAGGTGACGGAGTCGCAGCAGAGGGTGATCCCGGCGCCGCGGCAGTCCCGCTCCCAGGTCTCCATCCACTCGCCGCCGCCCCAACCGTAGGAGCCGAAGAGGGCCACCTTCTTGCCCTTCAGCGCGGCCTTGATGTCGTTGAACATCGGCTCGAATTCGTCCTCCTCCAGCGTCTCGGAGCCCATGGCCGGGCAGCCCAGCGCCACGCCGGTATAGGCGCTCATGGCCGCGGCGTTCACCTCCGCAGGGGTCAGCAGATCGGCCCCGGCCCCGGCGCTGCGGGCGCCCTTGAGGACTGCGTTCGCCATGGTCTCGGTATTGCCGGTGCCGCTCCAGTAAATCACTGCTACTTTGCTCATTTTCAATGACCAACCTTTCTTACACGATTATGATGACGCCCTCAGCTCTTGACCGTCAGGCGTTCGATGCTTTTTCCCCGCGCATAGAGGGAGCTGTAAACTCTGGTGCACTTCTGAAACTGCGCGAATCTCCGTTTGGCGGAGTCCTCGTCGCCATAGACCTTCCAGCAGCCCACGCACTTGCAGGCGCCGCCCTCGATGAACCCTCGGACGTCCTCCGCCGGGTAGCCCAAAAAGAGGCCGATCTCGTGGGGAAACTCCTCATTGTCCCGGATCTTCTCCCCCAGTCTGGCCACGCAGGACTCCACATCCCCGGTGCTGTAACCGTAGGAACGGAGAATCTCCGCCACCTCGCGCTCGGCGAAGTCCTTCTGCAGGTGCTCCGGGCGGTAGAGATACAGCAGCGCCCGCCGCTTCAGCCGCAGGATGCGCATCTGCACCCCCTTGGGGGCCAGACGGAGGTTCAGCTGCTCGATCTCAGAACGAAGCTGCTGCTCCGACTGAAAGGGACAGGTGAACAGACTCCCGGTCTTGAGCCCGGCCAGCGTGGGCGAGGCCTGCTGAATGATGAGTTCTTCCGGCATGAAGTGTCTCCTTGCATAAAGTGAAAGCGATAGATTATTCAGGAAGCGATGGACGAATCGAAGCGCACAGATTGTCGAGCAGATTTTTCGTCTGACAAACTTGAAAAATCGAAGGCATACTTTGTGTATATCGAGATTTTGAAAGGCAGTCAGACGGAAAAGAAGCCGGCAAGATGGGGGCGGCGATTCGTTCAGCGTTTCCTGCTCACGATGCGTGCTGCTCCAGAATATTCCGCAGGGCCGCCATGGAGCCGCTCTGGGAGCGGACGATGCGGACGTTGGTGCCCTTGGTCTCGTTCATGGCGAAGCGGAGCATCTTGTGGGACATGGTGCCGGTGAACATCACCAGCAGATCAGGACGGCCCAGGTTCTTCATGGCGCCGGACATCTTCGGATAGACCTTCGCCTTACACTGGTATTCCCTGCAGAGATCTTTATATTCGCGGACCATACATTCGTTGCCGCCTAAAATCACGACGCTCATGGATTGGCTCCTTTCCGAGTTCCACGTTTTCCGATTCGTTAGCTTTCGCTAACCAATGTGCCGAAAAGAAACGCCCGCAGGCGTTATCATATGCTAACTGCTTGTATTCTACCCCGGACGGGTAGGAAATTCTGCTCCATTTCGGCGGAATGTGAATCCGTTTGGACAGAGGATGGAGCGTGAGTTTGGAGTGTGGAGTGTGGAGTGTGGAGTTTAAATAGAGATTCACATTCGGCGAGAAATTGGAGTTTGTAGGGCGGTTGAAAAATACTGCCCATCCCACTCGGCTCCCTCGGCGAGGGAGCTGGCACGGCGGGAAATAGCCGTGACTGAGGGAGCGAGCCTTGCCGCACAGGCCGCACTGCATTGTTTTCTGCCTTTGTCCGACGTTCCCTCCCTCAGTCTCGCTGCGCTCGACAGCTCCCTCTCCGAGGGAGCCAAGGGGTGCACAGCAGCATCCAATTCCCCGATTAACTATAATTTGCAACATCAGCGGCGGGCGCAAGCGGCCCGCCCTACAGTGTCCTGTCAACATGCCGTGGCAGCTCTCTTCCAATAGCAAAAATCATTTATTAAAAGATTTTTGTAAAATATACTTGACAAAAAGAATGAGATATGATATATTCACCTCAGAAGCCAAACAAAGGAGGAAATTACAATGAGTTTTAACGAGTACAATCTTGGTGTTTTGCTGGGCATTCTGGTCGGTCTGATCATCGTGGCGGCGGCCCTCTCGTGGAACAAGAAGAAAAACGGCGTCAGGGCCGAGTTTGACGAGCGGCAGAAGCTGGTGCGGGGCGAGATCTTCCAGCACGCCTTCATCGCGGTGATGGTCTGGAACCTGTTCTACTGGGTCCTCTCCCTGACGGTGGATCATCCGCTGATGGTGGACGGTCTCAGCGGCCTGGTGGGCATCTTTGTGGGCGTGCTGGTGATCGGCGCCGAGTCCATCTGGCGGGACGCCTTCTTCTCCGCCAGCAGCCGGCCGAAGAGCTATGTGATCCTCTACGCCGTGATCCTGCTCTGCCAGGTGCCCAGCACGATCCTCAACTGGAAGGAGATGATCCAGGACGGCGTGCTGACCTTCAAGGTGATGCCCCTGGTGTGCCTGGTGACCTTCCTTTGCATCTTCGCGGCGCTGGCGCTGAAGCTGACCCGCAGGGAACCCGATGAGGAATGAGCCATGAAAAATCTGAAGCTGAAAGCCGCAAGAGCGGGAAAAGACCTGTCCCAACAGGAGCTGGCGGATCTGGTTGGAGTCTCCCGCCAGACCATCAGCTCCATCGAGAAGGGGGACTACAACCCCACCATCCGTCTCTGCGTCGCCATCTGCAAGGCGCTGGACAAAACCCTGGACGAGCTCTTCTGGGAGTGAAAAAAAGATAGGAAAAACACGGTGAAACGCCGTGTTTTTTCCTATTTTTGTCTTGCCTGAGAATCCATTTCATTGTAAACTGTAAAAAAACGGATGAGTGGAAGGAAGGTAACTATGGAACAAACACGCATCAGCACCGGCCTGCCCGGTCTGGACAACGCCATCGACTCTCTGCGCCCCGGCGAAAACGTGGTCTGGCAGATCGACGATCTGGCGGTCTACATGTACGCGGCCACCCAGTTTGTCATGAGCGTGGCCAGAACCGGCAAGCGCATCGTCTATTTTCGCTTTGCCGAGCATGATCTGGTCATGGACGCCGAGGCCATGGAGCGCGGCGGCGCCAACGCCAAGATGTATCAGCTGGACCCCCACATCGGCTTTGAGAGCTTCACAGTTCTGGTCCACCGGATCATGCAGCAGGAGGGCCGGGGCGTCTTTTACATCTTCGACTGCCTGACGGAGCTGCAGAAGTTCTGGTTCTCCGATCTGATGGTGTCGAACTTCTTCCTTCTGACCAACCCCTATCTGAGCGAGCTGGGCTGCACGGGCTACTTCCCCATCATGTACGCCAACCACACCTACGAGACCATCTCCCGCATCCGCCACGCGGCCCCGGTGCTGCTGAACATGCGGCAGGTGGAGGACGCCCTTTACATCCACGCGGTGAACGTCTCCAACCGGCGGACACCCACCATGTACTTCCCCATCCGCTTCCGGAACGGCGAGTGGACCACCCTGACCTCCAGCGTGGACAACCTGAACCTGTTTCAGAACTTCGTCCAGGTGGGCGAGCAGCGGGACAGCTGGGACCGGATGCTGGATCGGATCAGCGACGGCGAATGCTCCGAGGAGGAGATCGACAACATCCGCCAGTGCCTGCTGGGCATCGAGCCCCAGAGGCTGGAGCTCTGCCGGCAGTATTTCAGCGCGGCGGATCTGGTGGACATCATGCACCGGGAGATCGGCACCGGCTGCATCGGCGGCAAGGCCGCGGGCATGCTGCTGGCCAGAAACGTGATCCGGGACAACGACCCGGAGTTCTTCCAGAAACGGCTGGAGCCCCACGACTCCTACTACATCGGCGCCGACGTGTTCTACACCTACTTCGTGGACAACGACTGCTGGCATCTGAGAAAGCAGATGAACGACCCGGAGGACTATCTGAAGGTGGCGCCCCAGATCAAGGAGCGTCTGCAGAACGGCAAGTTTGACCGCCGCACCCGGGAGCAGTTTCTCTCCATGCTGGAGTATTTCGGCCAGAGCCCCATCATCGTCCGCTCCAGTTCCCTGCTGGAGGACGGCTTCGGCAACGCCTTCGCGGGCAAGTATGAGAGCGTCTTCTGCGCCAACCAGGGCTCTCTGGAGGAGCGGTACGAAGTCTTTGAGCAGGCGGTGCGCACCGTCTACTGCAGCACCGTGAACGAGGACGCCATCCGCTACCGCGCGGAGCGGAATCTTCTGGATCGGGACGAGCAGATGGCCCTGCTGGTCATGCGCGTCAGCGGCGACTGCCACGGGAAGTACTACTTCCCCCACCTGGGCGGCGTGGGCCACTCCAAGAATCTCTACATCAACCGGGCCAACGTGGGCAAGGAGAACAAGGGCATGCTGCGGCTGGTGTTCGGCATGGGCACCCGGGCCGTGGACCGGGAGGCCGACGACTACGCGAGGCTCATCAGCCTGGACAACCCCAGAGCCCCCCTCACCTGCGCCTACGGAGACGAGTACCGCTACTCCCAGCACAACGCGGACGTGATCAATCTGGAGACCAACGAGTTCACCACCATCCCCTGCCCCGACATCAAGCGCGGCGATCTGAAGGCGGACATGTCCCTGTTCACCGAGGTGGATATGGCCACCATCAACCGCTTCCGGGAGCTGGGCATCCGGGAGACGCCGCCGGAGATCTTCAGCTTCAAAAAGCTCCTGTGGCAGACGGATTTCTCCAAGGACATGACCCACATCCTCAGCCTGCTGGCGGAGAAATACGACTACCCGGTGGACATCGAGTACGCCTGCAACTTCCGCCAGAGTCCGGAGGCGGACTACCGGATCAACCTGCTCCAGTGCCGCCCCCTGCAGACCAAGGGCGTGGGCAGCGCCATGAGCGCCCCGGAGGTCAGTCACCTGCTCTACCGGCTGAACGGCAACTTCATGGGCGGCAACATGTGCCAGCCGGTGAACTACATCGTCCATGTCTCCGCAAGGCCCTATCTGGATCTGAATCCCCAGCAGAAGTATCAGGTGGCCCGCACCGTGGGCACCCTGAACGCAATGTTGAAGGGGAAGAACGCCGTGCTTCTGGGCCCCGGACGCTGGGGCACCAGCACCATCAGTCTGGGCGTGCCGGTGAACTTCATGGAGATCTGCCACTTCATCTCCGTGGCCGAGGTGAGCTACAACGAAAAGGGCCTGGTGCCGGAGCTGAGCTACGGCAGCCACTTCTTCCAGGATCTTGTGGAGGCCGGCACCTTCTACACCGCCATCCATCAGGACGAGGACGACTGCGAATACCACGACGAGGAGCTGGAGGCGCTGCCCGAGTGCTTCACCGAGTTGGTGCCGGAGGCCAGGGGCACGCCGCTGGAGGGCGTCATCCACGTCTACCGATCCGAAGGAAAAGGCGCCATGCTCTACGCCGAGGTGGAGAGCCAGAAGTGCTTCCTGGGGTGGAATTGAAGCATGGATGATTGGTGAATTGGGAGTTTAGAGAGTATCAGATAGAAACTGTAGGGGCTGGCGTCCTCGACAGCCCGCACAGAACGCAAAAGGGATCATGTTGATTTCAGGCGAATTCGTACCTGTTCCCAATTCGCCCAACCCTCTGCAGAATCCAACCATGACCGCCGGGACGTCGAGGACGCCGTCCCCTACAAACTATAATTTGAAAACCCGCTGCACTTTGGGTACAGCGGGTTTTCTGGGTGATTTAGGTTAACATAATATTTTTATGTTAACTCTTTTTCGTGTTATCCCTCCACCTGGCTGTACACACCGGTGAAGATGGGGAGCAGGGTCTCGTTGTCCACGATCATGTAGACGTAGGGACGGTCTGCCACCACGGTGGCGATCTTCCGGTTTGGGTCCGGGAAGGCGGATTTGGAGGCCACAATCGCGGTCACGGCCGCGGCGCTGACGCCGCCCTCATTCACATCGATGACCGCCTTATGAATGCCTCTGGAAACGAACATCGGCATCTCAGAGATTCCGCCGAGGTCGGACAGATGCGTCACCCCCACATCAGAGAGCACCTCCAGCAGATCCAGTTGGGTCTCCGCCTTGAATTTTGGCATCCAGGTGTGCACCTCGTCGTACCGCTCCCCTTTCAGGAGTCTGCGCAGCGCGGCGCCGTCCAGAGATCGGAGCAGCTTTTCCGGGCTGTTGTCATTCTGGGGCACCAGCACTGCGAAGGAATAGCGCCCGCCGACGAAGGGCTTGCGGAAGCCGATCACGTCCTCGCCGGAGAGGTAGGTATACTCCTCGCCGGCCATCATCGGCGTGTTCTGCTCGGATCCGTCCGCCGTGTGGAACACCCGGTCCCTGGCGCCGGTGTAGGCCTCGCCCCAGTTGGCCTTGAAGAGGATCGCATTGATCAGAACCAGCAGGTCATCGGGATACAGCTGATCGAGAACGCCGGGGATCATGCCGTCGGTCTGGTCGCTGACCCAGCCGTTCATCTCCCGGACGGTCTCCTCGTTGAAGATCCGGCTGCGCACCTCGGCCTGCAGCTTTTCCTGCACCCTTGCGGCGTAGTCCGGCAGCAGCGTGCAGGTCTCGTTGACCCAGACGGAGTTGGCGCAGTTGAGCTTCGTAACGCCGTCGTCCATGGAGTCCAGATACGCGCCGAGGGCGGCGGTCAGTTCCTCCGTGGAAATGCCGAAGAAGTTCTCCAGATCCGCCAGTGTGCTGCCGTCCGCGCCCTCAGAGAGCAGGTCCAGCGCATAGAGCATGGACAGCGGCGAGATCACGGTGTTCTCCCCTTCCCTGTGGGAGGCCCGCAGGAGTCTGAGCGAGGCGTCTGCAATGGCGTCCATGGAATCCGCAGGCTCCGGGGCGGGCTTCGGCTCGACAGTGGGCTTCGGCGTCTCTGCAGATGCAGTCGGCTTCGGAGGTTCGGTGGGCTCCGGCACAACCTCCGGCTCCTTGTCCGGAAGCTCCAGCTGCAGCATCCGATCCAGCATGGTCACGGCCTCGGCGCGGGTGCAGGCGGCCTTGGCCTCAAAGAGCACCGTGCCGTCTGCCTGGGCTCTGCCCTTCAGGATGCCGGCGCCGATCATCATGCGCATGGGCTCCTCCGCCCAAGGGCTCACCGGGTCGGATGCGTCGAAGGCCTGCTCGGCAAAGTAGCGGTCATGCTCGAAGTCATAGCGCATGTCCATATAGCGCCAGAGGAAGGCCGCCAGCTGTTCTCTCGTGATGGGCTCGTCGGGGGCGAACTGCGTTTTGGACATCCCCTTGGTGATCCCGTTGTCCGCCGCCCAGGCCACGGACTCCTCATACCAGGTATCCGGCCCCACGTCGGCAAATCTGCCGGAGATCTCCTCCGGGGTCACGCCGCCGCCCATGCGGAAGAGGATCGTCACCATCATGGCGCGGGTCATGGTGCCGTCGGGGTTGAATTCGGTCTCGCTGACGCCCTTCACATAGCCGTCTCTGACAAAGCGCCCCACCGCATCGGCATACCAGCTGCTCTCCGGCACATCCTTGAAGGCGCCCGCCGCAAACACCGGCGAAAGGCTCAGCAGCAGCGCTGCCGCCAGCAGAAGAGATAACAGTCTCTTTTTCATGGAAATCCATCCTTTCCTCTGTTCTTCTATCTCAGGAAAGACCGTCAACGGCTTCCCCTCATTTTAACGAGCCTCCCGCCCAAAATGTTGCAGAGAAGCGCGCAAATGCTGCTTTTAGTGAAAATCCCCCGACAGCCGAAGCCGTCGGGGGAACCCGCATTGCCGTGTGAGCTCAAATAATAACCTGCACAAAGAGCAGGTGGGTCGCCTCTCTGCTGTATCTCCGCTTCCAACGTCCAAAGACGGTACAAGCCGCTCCGGGAGGCCTGCGATCCGCAGCAGAAGTTGTTCCGGCGTCCCTTATTAAAGATGTGGGTCTAAATGAACTCCGAGCAGAAAGCCTGCTCCACGCACAACGCAGGACATAATTGCGCGTCAAAGGGGAAGTTAATCTTCCGTGCCCTCGTCTTCCTCCAGCATCCGCATGAATGCCTCGTAGACGGTGTCCAGCTCGTCATCATCGTCGATGGAGGCATAGATCTCCATGCCGTCCTCTTCCATGATCTTCAGCAGGATGATGCCGTAGTCCGGGTCGTCCTCCTCCATATCCGCAGGCAGGGCGGCCAGATACTCCTGACCCTGCAGCTCAAAGGTGTCCAGCACCTCCAGCTCAAAGGTATCACCGTTTTCGTCCTCGATGGTCAGATAATCAGAGCCGTATTCATCGCTCATGGCCACGTCCTCCGTTTCTTTCGGTCTGGCTCTATTGTAGCCCATTCCGAAGCAGAAATCAAGTAGAAATATGAGACTGGGACATCGTGTGGAGTTTTGGCCATGACGTCAAATTAGAATCAAGAAAAATCGGGAGATCGGGAGCGGGAAAATGCGGGAAGTGGAGTTTGTCGATCAGTGTGGAGTTAGGAGTGTGGAGTGTGGAGTTGAAATAGAGATTCACATTCCGGCGGTAAATTGGAGTTTATAGGGCTGTTCTTTGCACCAAACTTAAAGAGTGTCATTG